>JAKLDO010000008.1 GCA_022703485.1 bacterium | reverse complement strand
TATCCTGATCTTTTAACTACTCTGTGAACGATCTTTTTTCCATCCGGTGATCTGAAAACCACGACCAGGCCGGGTTCTATTTCGGCATTTCCGGCAGGCTCGATAAAGATCCTGTCCCCGGGCTTCAATACAGGTGACATGCTGGAAGATGCAACGATATACGAACCGTCATTTTTAAAACCGGTCTCAATGATTGAATTCAGGATTTTTTCTTTTATGTTTTCAGCTATGCTGTGCAACTGACTGTCCGGGGCATTCATCACAGCCTTTTTTCCGGGTTTGGGGTATTGCATGGACAAGATGCCTTTCAATAGGATGTTCCTCAATGATCTGAGGCTTTTCGTAATTTTTCATTACAACTTCCATTCTTTATTTTTTAAATAACAATGTTAACATATTAATCACAGACATTTTTCTGTCAACTCAAAAAAATCACAGTATGCTTTTGCAAATTCCTTTCTGTTTTTGTCACATATGCCTTTTCCGTGAACAATCTCAAGATGGGCGGGACATGGTATACAGATCTTAACTAGAGGACATTCAAGACATTCGATCGTCTTCAGCTTGTTTTCGAATATTTTTCTCGATCTTTTAATGAGATCCGCACCTTCCCCGGGTTTGTACTTTCCTGCGGTTTCGTTCCATGCAAGACAGGGTTTAAGCATGAAATCGGGTCCTATTGAAACTTTGCTTATCCCTGCCATGCACCCGTTGTAGCATTCACCTGTTCTTTCGGGAGGAGGCATCTTTTCACGCTGATCTGTAAACTTCATGAAATCAAGGTATTCATTATATCCGTTCCTGAGAGGTTCAAGAGAAGTCCTTTGATCAAGAGAAGGGAAGATATTTGAGGAACAGCTCCACGGAATATCAAGCGATCTCATGATATCATAAAGCTCTTTCCATTTTTTGATTCCTTTTATCACCGGTGTGTGGGCTGAACATTTAGCTCCGTGCCTTTTCATGGTTTTCAGACCGTTCATTGACTTCTCAAAACTTCCGGGAATGCAGGTTATTGAGTCGTGCTCTGAACTATCTGATGAATATATTGACACTTCCACTGTCTCCGGTTTCATTTCACTGAAAAAAACAGCTGTTCCATCATCAATGAGCGTCCCGTTTGTTTTTACTGAAATGGAATACCGGTGTTTTTGAGCGGTTTCAAATATTTTTCTGAATTCCGGATGTAGAAGCGGTTCGCCTCCTGTGATAGTCAGAAATATGAATCCCAGCTCTGCGAATTCCTGAAGCATTGTATCAAGAAGGTCCATATCCTTCATGAACTCACGGGAGATGTTCTCAGGATGATAGCAGTGGACACATTTTTCATTGCAGCAGCCTGTTATTTCAAGGTCGAGGGCTTTCAGCATGTTTTTCTCAGCAGTTCCGCCAGATCTTCAGAAGAATCGGAAATGTTATAATAAAAGTTGTAGAAGGGAACGGAATCCATAAGCCGGTCTACCATTTCAAGATATGCAGGAAAGAAATGGTCTTCCCCGACGGATGGAGGTGCGGCGCATTTTAGAAGCATCTTCCATATATAGCCTTTATCGCTCAGAGGTTCGATGCGGGACTCAGTGCCTGATTCCTTATTTAAAAAGAAGAATGCTTTTAGATTGCCCGATAAATTTTCTGCCACAAGACATTCCTTATGATCGTCTTCGCCCTTGAGAAAGTGAGTATATACGGAAATGCCGTCATTTTTAAATTCAAGCACATTCTTTTCATCATTTATCGGTGTCATTATCCCGTTAAGTTTACGGGCTATGGTAGATTTTCCTGATCCTGAAACACCGCCGAAAACATATACTGCATCATTGTCATACATTGCGCTGCTGTGAACGATAAGTCCGCTTTTTGAGGAAAAAAGTATTTTGTGAAGACCTTGTTTTTTTGCTCTCAAACAGGACCCCGCTGGCCAAATTCAGTTAGCACGGTCCTATTATTGCCAAATTCACTGTTTAGTCAATACAGATATTGAGCTTTTCATGGCTTTTGCATATTCCAGTCTTCCAGTGTCGCAATCATTTTTCATTGCGGGACAAGGATCGCAGAACTTGAGCAGTTCGCAATTATTGCACTTGAGCTGTACAAATCTCCTTTTTAACTGTCTGCGGGCTTCAGAAAGCAGTTCGGGACCGTTCCCTCCGGTATAAATGCCTGCTTTTTCAGGAAATGTTATGCAAGCTCTGAGAGAGAGGTCGGGTCCTATGCATGCAACGGTTTCCCCGCCTCCGCACTCTTGAAAACAAAGGCTGTCAATGTTCTGAATTTTCTGATCTTCGTGCTTATTGACAAATTCCAGAAATTCCATGTGGCTTTGAGCTGTTCCTTTAAATTGTTCTACCCCGTTCCTTTCATCGAACGAAGAATGAATGTGGGGTGAGCAATGCCATGTGACCCCGAGTTCCTTCATCATAAGATAAAGTCCGGTCCAGTTTTTAATTCCATTCATAACCGGAGTCATTACAGAAACATTGACCGCTTTTTCTTTAAGTTTTTTAATTCCTTCAAGCGATCTGAAGAAGCTGTCCCTTATGCAGGTTACAGCATCGTGTTCATCTGGATCGGCGGAATAAAGTGATATTTCGACATTTAAAGGTTTGAGATCGCCTAAGAATTCTGCAATATCGTTATCAATTAGCGTTCCGTTGGTTTTGACCGATATAGCATACTTGTGTTTTTGGGCTTTCATGCAGATATCCCTGAACTCAGGGTGTAAAAGAGGTTCCCCGCCCGTTATCGTAAGGAATATGAATCCGAGCTCTCCGAATTCATGAAGCATTCTGTCAAGAAGAGGGGTGTTGTCGATTTGTTCTGCAACTCTGTCTGCCGGATGATAGCAGTGTATGCATGTTTCGTTGCAGAAAGCCGTTATTTCGAGGGCAAGATGCTTAACTTGTTTCATTGTGTAATGGACCGCAGCAAATAGGCAATTCTGTCAGGCGGATCTTTAAGATTGTGATGGACACTGTAAAAAGGCACAGCATCAATGAGTCTGTCTATCATTAAAAGGAAATTAGGAAACAGATGATCCTCTCCTGCTATCGGCGGCGCAACACATGTCAGAAGATTTTTCCAGATGAACCCTTTGTCTGTAAGCAGTTCAAGAAATGAATCCTTTCCCGTTTCCTTAACCGGGAATAAAACCGCTTTTAAAATACCTGTCGCGCTTTCATTGATCAAATAATGAAAACCCTGATTTTCAGACTGAGTGAAATATGTTGAAACTTTTATGCCGGTATCAGAGAATTCAAGAATATTCATGTCATCGTTTATAACTGTCATTATCCCGCTCAGTTTATTTGCCAGAGTTGATTTCCCGGCATCGGCAATCCCTGCAAAAATGAAGGAATCTCCCATTTCTTCAACGGCTGAACAATGCACAACGAGACCGTTTTGTGATGAATAGAGAGAACGGAGGACCGACTCTCTGCGTGACTTTATTGATAGCTTCATTTAGGAGAAACTTTTTTCTTCCTTTTCAGCGTTTCTCACAAGTGTTGTGCACTTCTGACGAGGATTGGTCGGTTCAGCATAAACCAGTTTTCTTTCCAATTCTGTTTCTTCAACTATTTCCGGTTTAAGGTAATTCTTTTCCATATTACTCTCCGTAATTTAAAATATGACACGAACCTTTATTCGTTGCATTATCACAGTAAACAACCCCATAGTCAAGCATCAGGACCTTGATATAAGATGAGGTGGAATTAACAAAAGGATCAAAAACGGATGGCATTGCTGAAAGTGTTCCCAGATGCGTTTCATAAATAAGAAGTCCTCTTTCAGATACGGTTATCAGATCGGTCAGCCCGTCCCCATTAATATCAACCGATTGATTTGAAACAGTTTTTGCGAAATTGGCAACTGAAGGCGGATAGTTAAAATTAACGGTGCTTATATCACTAATTGTGATGTCTGGTATTGCAGCAATGCCTGCTGTTCCGCCATAGTAAATGTTAATCTTGTTATTGTCGGCAACAACAAGGTCAAAATATGTGTCGCCATTGAAATTACCATAGCCGATCCTTAATCCGACAACAGATTTAAATCCGGTTAGATCATATGCAGAGACTGCACCGCCAGAGTCTCCACCGTACGCAATGAAAATCTTCGTGTCGGTTGGGAATGCAAAATCGGTTTTCCCGTCCGCATTTAAATCACCGACAGCATAAATTTCAGCTCTGCCAAGACGGTCGCCGTTTGTAGAACCCTCAAATGTAACATCAGGATCGCTACCGGCAATTGCTTCTTCTGAACTGCACGATGCACCTCTTCCGAAATAGATATAAACCTGTCCTCTTGATGTTCCTGCGCCGTGAGCGGAAGGAGCTGAAACCGCTATATCATCACATCCGTCGCCGTTGTAATCACCAGTTGCCATTGTCCTGAAAACATCATAATTGTCATCTTTAGCTGTAAAGGTTGTCCCGGCAACAGCATTAAGTCCTGTTTCACTTCCGTAATGGACAAAAACCTCTCCGACAACATTGGTGTATGCAAAATCAAGGAATCCATCGCCATTAAAATCGGATCTGTTGCTTACACCCTGACCCAGAGAATCATCGGGAGCACCGGATCTTTCAAAGGTCATTTCACCTTTTGTAAAGTATATTTCAAGGTGTCCGGCATAATCATCCGTAATTCCGTCACTGCTTTTATATCCGTCGGCAATAACGAAGTCGTCGAGTCCGTCACCATCAAGATCTCCAAGGTTTCTAAGGATCGCAAGGTGTTCATTAGGATTGTCAGTTCTGATCTGAGTCCAGTTCATCTTCATTTCGCCGGTGTCGTTGGGAGCGATGGTTCCGAGGTTTTCAGCTAATACGGTTCCGTCACTTGCATAGACTGCGTCAACGGCGGCAACGGCAAAACAGTATTTGTTTCCGTTTTTATGTGTATCAAACTCCCTGTAAAGCGGATCAGTTTTGAGCTTTCCGTTGTCAAGACGGTTTACAAAGAATTCATATCCCATTTCTCCTGCAAAAACAGGGTCAGGAGCCGGACCTGCAATTGTTTCGATCGGAATTTCTGCACTTGTGAATGTTGTTTCGATCGTACAGGAAGCGGTGTTGTAATCCTGATATCTTACATCATATCTATAAACAGCGCCCGGAAGAATTCCGTATGTTGAATTATTGCCTGCTACAGCATCCCAGTTCATCTCAACACGGCCTTCTTTTTTATAAGTTAAAACCTTACCTGAAATGTCGACAGCAGCAGGCTTCTTAAGATCGACATGAAGTTTTACAAGATACCTGCTTACTGCACCTGACGGAGCTTCCGTAACTTTGAAAACAAGGTCGTAATCGGTCTGCCCGTCTGCATTGGAATCAGCTGCTGTAAGGGTTGTAAAATCGGCATAGTAGTATCCGCCGATGCTGTCATAGGAAATCGAAGCTGTTCCGTTTGCGATCCCTGAAATTGTCTCTATCGAAACATTTCCGCCTGTTGCTCCGTCAACTCTGAACATAACCCTGCCGTTCGATTTGAAATTAAGCAATCCGCCTGCAACTGCATCATCGTCATATCCGTATCCAAGCTCTGCAAGTTCTATCAGATTTGTTGTAATGGGATCATCCGCAAGATCTTTTCTTCTGCAAACTCCTGTGCATGTTGCCGGATTCATTAAGGTAAGCTGCGGCAGAGTTTCATCGATCTTTATATAATCTGTTGACTCGTTTTCAGCCAGAGTTGTTGAAACCAGTCTTACTTCAATTGTGTTGTATGCAATTGAATTATCAAGCGTGATGCCAAAATTTGCATAGGACTGACCGGAACTTGAAACTGTTGTTTTTGAAACTTCAGCCCCTCCGTTGAGTGAAACATAAGCTGTTGAGCCTGCCGGAGCATCTGTCCAGACCTCAATTTCGGTATCACAGTCATCTCCGGTGCAATCAACATCAGAAGGAACCATCCACGCAGATGTTTCAACGGAAGCTCCCTGGATCACAGGTCCGGCTCCGAGCGAGTAATTATAGCTCTTTTTCAGTGTTATTGACGGATCCGATACTATTGCGTTGATATCTATCTCAGGTGTTGATGCCTGGTTGTCGTGGTTGTCTTTAATTGTTGCGGAAAGTCTCCACCAGCCGTTCCCGAGAGCAATACTTCTGTTTACAGTTCCATCGATTGTAACAGTTCCTGTCCATTCCTTTTCTATTCTGGAAGAATCAATTCCGCCTCCCTGCGAAAGGACCGGCACTGCCTTGAGAACATATCCGCTCTGAGGAAGGACATCGGCCACATCAAGTTTGACAACGATCTGGAAACCGCTTGCAACAGGATCCATATCTGTGTCAAACTCATCTCCGTCGTTTATGTCATTAAATGCTATCTGCGGAACTATCACATCAATTTCATAAAGTTCATTTGATCCGTCTCCCGCAGTTGCCGAATTACCGGCAGCATCTTCAACTGTAACAATGAATCTGTGCTTTGCATATTCAAGATCGGGAAGATCGACAGTTACATAATTTGTTCCTATCACAGCAGAAGTTGAGATGTCATTCTGATAGTTCTGTGTATTATCATAGTCGTAGGATGTGTGAATAACTTCAATGTATGAACCGAGAGTTTCATTTGAATCAACGGTCATTTCAATTCCTGTAAAATCTCCACCGCTAATTGTTCCGAGGGCAGGATCATCAGCCGCAGTAAGCCATCTCCAGTTGGAAGCACTGCCTCTTGGAGCTGAAACTGTAAGTTCGGGAATGACGGTATCAACTGTTATTGCAGGAAGTTTGTTCGAAATGATATTTCCTGAACAGTCGGTTACTTCTATCTTAAGTGTGTGAACATTTTCGCTCAATGTAACATTTTTAAATTCTGCGGTATTACCCTGAGCATTAAGTGTCGCAAGCAGAGCAGACGGTTCACCTGCTCCGTTATTTGTGAATACTTTTACAGTTCTGTTCGCATCTGCACCGTTGCCTGCATCGGAAATATCAACAGTTATGTCTGTTTTCATTCCTCCATCAGGATCTGAGTTGAGGTTGTCAGCCCTGTTAAGTATTCTGTCTGCGTCGCTGACACCCGGTATTGTTATATCGCCTATTGCAGGAACAGTTCTGTCAACCGTGAAATTTCTTGAAGTCTTAAGCGCTGTATCAGAAGTTGAGTTGGTGTAGTATCTGATGTTTTCGCCGGTATCAAGGAATGTTGCATAAAATTTATATGGGGTGCATCTGTCAGGAAGTGCCGGACTTATTGTAACATATTCCTGAATTCCGGATGCACCGACAGTAACAGCTGTTCCTATGATGTTTGATGTGTCAAGATCTACAAGTTCCACTGTTGTTCCGGGAAGAGCATTCCATACATTGAAAGTGAACGACGGTGCAGTTGTTGTCGAAATGAACTTATAATTGTTCGCAGGAGATGCCCATGTTATTGTCGGCATTTCAGTATTTACAATTATCACTCTGCTTAAAGAAGCTGAGTTCCCGGTATTATCGGCGACAGATATTGTGATCGGATTGTTGACCCTTGCACCGTTCTGAAGACCCACAGTGAGTTCGTAGTTCTTCGGAGAAAGTGTGTCAACATTCACAATTGTATATCCCGGAGGTGTTTTGAAACCCTGAACATTTATCGGCTTACCGATATTGCTGCCTGTTACGCGGACAGTGATTTTAATTGCATAATTCACAGCATCATTGCCGAATACATTGTCAGCTTTACCGACCGTGATCTTTCCGTCTGTTCCCGGAGCCGGTGATATCCAGCTTATTGTGGGAACTTCAAGATCTACAACCCATGAATATGAAGCTGAACCGGTATTGCCTGCACTATCTTTCGCTCTAACTTCAAAAGTATAGTTCTGAGTTGTGCCTGAAACTCCGAAAGTACCTGAAGAATATATTTTTGGCGAAGTACATTTTGTCCATCCAGCATCAGTTGAAAGTTTACATTCAAATGTTGCGGTTTCATCCGCTGAGAAATAGATCACTGCGCCAGTCTTATTCGTCGGGTTCGCAGGGCCGGAATTGATCGACACAGCAGGAGCTGATGCATCAACTGTCCATGAATAACTTGCAAAAGCGATCTCTTCAGCAAAAGTTGCTTTGACAGTAAAAGTATGACTTCCATCTTCAAGTCCTGAATAATTCTGAGGAGTTGAGCATGGAGTGTAATCTTCTTCGTCTATTTTACACTCGAATGCCGCCGCTTTATTTGATTCGAAAACAAAGGCCGCATCTGTTGAAATTGTTACAGTTGCCGGTTTCGATGTTATTAAGACTCCGAGAGCCAGAACATTTACAGTCCACGAATAATCATTCTGATAAACATCTATATCGCTTGCAACGATCTCTGAAACATTGCCTGCTTTATCTGTTGCTGTGATTGTAAACCTATGTAAACCTTCGTCAATTCCTGCAAAAGAATAATATCCCGCTGCACAATCAGCCGGAGAAGAATCAAATTCACAGTTAAATGCGCAGTCATCAGTTTCGCCTACACATTCAAAAAGAACTGTTCCAGCATCATAGGGCGTTAATTTGCCGGGTTTTGAAAGAATCCGTATTTTTGGCGGATTAGTATCAACCACCCATGTATATGATGCAGGGTTCAGCTCCTCTGTTCCATAAACCGCAGTTGCTTTGACAGAGAACAGATAAATACCATCAGCAAGTGAAGAGTAGGCGGCTGTTCCGGAACTGCAGTCAGCCCAGTCTTCGATCACCGTCCCTCCTTTTTCAAGTCTGCATTCAAATGTTGAGTCAACAGAAGCGGAGTATGTGAAAGTGATTCCATTTACATTTGTTATTATGTCAGCCGGAACAACAGTATCAATTGTCGTAACAGGTGCCGTTGAACCCACAAGCCATTCATGTTCAGCAGGTGACGGGTCAATGTTGCCGAGGGAATCTTCAGCTCTCACAAAGAACCTGTAACTGCCGTTATCCAGTCCGAAATAATCCCTTTTTGCGCTGTTACAGTCCTCCCACGACCCGTCAGCAGGAATGAAGTACACGCCGTCCTTTTCAAGTCTGCACTGGAAGCTTGATCCGTTCTTAGAGGATTCAAATGTAAAGAATGCAAAATCGTCCGTAGTGCCTTCACCGGGGTCGGCTGTAATAGTCGTTTCAGGCGCTACACTGTCTACGGTCCAGTTGAAAACAGTCTGATCTCCTGTATTTCCTGCCGCATCTCTGGCTCTTACTTTAAATACATGTCCGCCGCTTGCAAGACCGGTCACATCTCTGGATGTGGAAATGTCATAGGTGTTGGTCAGTTCAGAGTCAAGCCAGCTGTTATATTCGCAGTAGGATTCAGAGCATTCAAATCCGAAAGTGATGTCTACGGAACTGGTGGTCTCCCCGTTATTTAATAAAAGGTCATTGCTGAGTGTTACGACAGGAGGTATCGTGTCAACCCTGAAAGTCATGCTGTTCTGTCCGGCAGATGTTCCATTAATATATGCTGTGGCATTGAGCAGAATTCCGGAATCTGTATCTGCAAGGCTGAGATCAAACTCAGCTTCGTTGTCACCGTTAACTGTTTTTGTCACTGTCGCACCGTCACCGACTTTTAAGGATATCTGGTCCGCTCCTGATTCTTCTGATACCTGAAGAACAGCCTTGCACTGCAGGTTCTCCATTGTATCAAGGTCAGCGCTATGGTTCAACCATGCTCCGTCTATAAGGACCGACCCCTCCCTTCCGCAAACATGTATGAATTTAAGCTGTGTATCAATGTTGACCGAGAACGGGGTGTTCGATTCAACGGAATTGCCTGCTCCGTCAATAGCGACAACATAAAGCATCATTGTCGTATATGACTGGTTGAAGGAGTATTCCACTTCAAAATCGCCGTCAGACACCGACTGCTCTGAAATAATTGTGTCGTCAAGTTTTACATAGACTGTCACGGGCGGAGTCAGATCATCAGAAGCGGTTCCTGCGAATTTGACCTGAAGCCCCGGGGTTGCGCTGTCAATATCATCAGACATATTAAGAGTCTGTCCCGCTTCCGGAAAAGAGGTTTCCGCAAGAGGAGCATCAAGGTCGACAAGAATGCCTGAAAATTCGCTTGAACCCTTTATGCTTTTTGCCGCATCTTCAATTACGACAACGACCTTCCGTTTATCATTTGCAGTTTTGCTTTTTTCAAATGTGATCCTTTCCTGAGCCATGTTCGATGCAGTCTCAAATGTGCTGTCGGGAGTCACACCCTCGCCGGGATCTTTGTCAATATAGACCGAGATAGTGCTTCCGTCGCCGCAACCTGCTATATCGCTGACAACAAGGTCGTACTGAAGATCTGAAACATTTTCATTCTTATCATTTATGCTTCCGAGTATCATGTCATTCTCAAGATTTGTAAGGAATCCGCAATGCTGCTGTGAATCCACAGAGAATTCCATGTTCTCACTGTAGTCGCCTGAAACCACAGTGAGCCTGACCTTTGATATGATTGGAACATTGACAGTTCCGAACTGCGCTTCACCTTTTTCATCGATGACAGCTTCGGATATCAGTTCTTCCTGTATCTCAGGCATGAATATTTTTATGTAATCTCCCTGCTTCAGCCCTGTAGTAGAGGCTGACACAGATATCTGCAAACCATTGGACGTTATTTTATCGAGATCGTCATCGTCTTTCACGGTTGCGTTCTGAAGGACGGTTTTAGATCCGTTCTCCCCGTTCTTGAGGTAGTAAAGTTCAATATCGATGTTTTTAGAACTGATCTTGATCTGAGCCGCCAGCGAAGGATTGTTCACAAGGTTTGCTTTCAGAGTGACTTCGCCGAAAGGAATGGTTACAAGGCTGAAGATGACCCTGTCTTTAACGGTTGTGCCGAAATAGATCACAGAGGTTTTTCCTTCCGCTGTTACAGAAAGCGACATGGACGTTCCGTCCTTTACTACACCGGCAGAATCGTTAACTGTGACAGCTATGTCTATCTGTGTGCCGTCCTTGGATTTATCTGCATCATCAGCAGAGGTGACGGTCTGCCCGTCCGAAAGCCCTTCGAAGACAAGAGCATAATCATCTTCTTTGAATTCGACACATTCTCCGTCACTTGAACAGAAAGAACCTTCATCACACTGGCTGTCAGCAGAGCAGCTCTTCTTTACAGAACAGCCTGCTGAAAGTACTAACAGAAGCAGTGCAACAATGGCGAACTTTGCCGTTTCCGGTCTTTTAGACATGGATCCCTCCAGAATATCGGTCAGTTGTTAATTTCTTCGATAAGAGCTCTTTCAAAAAATGATCTGACGATCTCCGTCACATCTTTTTCAATTTCTTCAGCAGATGGTGCTCCCGCGTCTTTTCCATGAAGAAAAATGAAACGTTTTGTGATGTTTTTAAGGCTGTTTGAGCCGTCGATCATCTGCCAGACCTCCGCCGCCGATCTGTTTATGGATATCATTTTATCCGTCACGGGCGAGATTATGGTCACCGATCCATCGGCCAGCTTTCTGAATGCCACCTCTTTTCTTACCCTCATAACAGAATTTTTAGTGATCAATGGGCACCTCAAAAATATACAGTTATCGCCACATAATGATACCCCTGCAACCTCATATATCAACAAAATAATTAAAAATAACATTAAAATCGAATAAAATCTCAATGAATACAGTCGGTTGAAATGTTTTGTGAAAAAAAGTTGATTTTTTTATTTTTTTCCCCATCCTAATGCAAAAAAAACAACAGGCCGTTTTTCAGTAAAACAGAAAATCTTAAGATCGTCTGACTTCGAAAAAATATAGAACGGAAAAATAATTGATTTTAAAACACATGGTTTTTTATGAAAATGTTGAAAACTCATAAAAATGCGAAAAAAGTATTGGCATAAGTGCTTAAATTAACAAGGAAAACATGTAATGTTGAAAAATATTTGCATTTTCCGTTAAAAGTGCAAAATATCGTTAGAGCTTTTGGCTAAAATGTATTGATTTTATTTTTGAGAAAAAAAAGGGGGGTTGAATGAAAAAAGAGCTGTGTGCTATCGAAGATGAAGTACCACTGGTCGTCGGTCTTGGTGCGACAAGACCGTTAAGTTCCTTTCACACAAAACAGTGTTCAGCTGTTTCACTTTTTCAGAGAAAGTTTTTTCCGGATTCTAATCCGGCAGATTGGAGCAGTTGGAAATGGCAGGTACAAAACAGCATCACAAATGTTGAAACTTTATCTGAAATGTTTTCTCTTACAGAAAAGGAAATCACCGCATTAAAAAGCAGCAGCGTCTCTCTTCCATTCAGAATAACCCCATATTACGCCTCCATACTTTATGGCAAAGATGAAAATTATGCATTAAGAAAAACAATGATCCCCGTTTCTGATGAAATGATCGAAGGATTTGGTGAAAGCGGAGATCCTCTTTGTGAAGAGCATATGTCTCCGGTTCCTAATGTGGTTCACCGTTATCCGGACAGAGTTCTTTTCCTTGCGACAGAGTTCTGCAGTGCCTACTGCCGTTATTGCACAAGACACAGAGTTGTCGGCAATAAGAACGAGCTCCACCGTTTCAGTTCGAAATCATGGGAGAAAGGGATTGATTACATCGCAAGCCATCCTGAGATCAGAGATGTTCTCATTTCCGGCGGCGATCCGCTAACCATGCCTGATGCAAGGATAGATTATCTGCTTTCAAGACTGAGAGCGATTCCTCATATTGAAATAATCAGGCTGGGAACAAAAGTTCCGGCAGTGCTTCCTCAAAGAATAACACCGAAGCTTGTAAGAATGCTTAAAAAATATCATCCTCTCATGATGAGCATTCATTTTACACATCCGGATGAAGTTACGCTTGAATCATCAGTGGCATGCAGAATGCTCGCCGATGCAGGTATCCCCCTGGGCAGTCAGACCGTTCTGCTCAAAGGTGTAAACGATGATGCCAAAGTTCTTACGGACCTTTATCACAGGCTTTTAACAATAAGGGTCAGACCGTATTATCTTTATCAGTGTGATCCTGTACAGGGTTCGTCCCATTTCAGGACCAGCGTGAACACGGGTCTCAGGATCATTGAGCAGATAAGGGGTTTCACAAGCGGCTATGCCGTGCCGACATATGTTATAGATGCTCCAGGCGGCGGTGGAAAAATCCCGATCCTTCCGGAATATTATCAGGGCAGGGATGATAAATATGTCTATCTGAAAAATTTTGAAGGAAACAGATATCGCTATCCCGATCCGATAGATCCTTCTGTCCGGTAATAGAAATATCTTTTTGCGGAGACAAAATGAAAGTAGGTTTCACATATGATTTCAAGGATGATTATCTCGCAATGGGTTTCAGTCTTGTAGAAGTAGCTGAATTTGACACAATTGAAACCATTGAAGGAATAGAAGATTCTTTGAAAAAAATCGGCTATGAAGTTGACAGGATAGGCAATGTTAAAGCTCTGGTAAAGCGTCTCGCAGCAGGTGATAGATGGGACTTGGTGTTCAATATAGCAGAGGGCGTTTCAGGTATAGGTCGTGAGGCTCAGATTCCGGCAATTCTTGATGCATATGACATTCCGTATGTGTTTTCGGATCCGATGGTGCTTTCTCTCACTCTTCACAAAGGTATGGCCAAAAGGATAGTTAGAGATGCCGGAGTTAAAACCCCTGAGTTCAATATAGTTTATGCCGAAAGTGATATAGATGTAACGGCAATTCCATTTCCGTTGTTCGCCAAGCCTCTTTCTGAAGGTACGGGAAAAGGAATAGGCGCTATGTCAGTAATAAACAGCAAAGATGATCTTAAAAAAGCATGTCTGCATCTTCTGAATGAATATAAACAGCCTGTTCTTGTAGAGAAATTTCTTCCCGGAAGAGAGTTTACTGTGGGAATAACAGGAACGGGACGGAACGCAAAAGTTGTCGGTGTTATTGAAATAAATTTTCTTCCTCAGGCTGAAAGCGTTGCTTACGGTTTAGTCAATAAAAAGAACTATGAAAAGCTCATGAAATATACTGTTCCGGAAAAAGAAACATATGACAGGTGCTGTGAAGTGGCACTGGAAGCCTGGCGAATACTCGAATGTCGTGACGGAGGAAGAATAGACTTGAGGAACAATGAATCAGGAGAACCTGAATTTATTGAAGTAAACCCTCTTGCAGGATTAAACCCCATTGATTCAGATCTTCCCATACTGTCCAGAATGAATGGACTTGATTACGACAGCCTGATCAGACAGATTATGGATTCTGCAATAAAGAGGGTTTTTGATGGGAAAAAAAAGCAGATCTGAAATTTTGATCTGTCACCAGACTGTTCCTGATGACGCTCTTCCTGATGAAAAAGATGTGCTTGAGCAGACTGAAAAGATCTCGGCGGCACTTGTAAATCTGGGATACGATGTCAATGTGGTCCAGGCGGACAGTTCTTTTTCGTTTATTTCGTCATTTGCCGGAAATAAACCGCTTGCTGTTTTCAATCTTGTTGAAACATTCAACGGTAACGCAGTTAATGCCCATCTTGTTCCTCTAATACTGGAACAGCTTAATATTCCGGTCACAGGCAATTCCTCTTCCGCTATTTTTCTGACAACCAATAAAGTTCTCGCAAAAGACATCCTTCTGGCAAATAACATCCCGACCGCCGACTGGCATATTAAAGGGAGAGGTGAGGAGTTCCAGAAAGGCATGTATATTTTTAAGCCTGTTTCTGAAGATGCCTCAATAGGTATTACCGGTGAAAATCTGAAAAATCTTTTGAGCTCAAATGAGGCCGATGAAGCCATCGAATATTTTGAAAAGAAGTACAAGATACCTTTTTTCTGCGAAAAGTTCATTGATGGAAGAGAGTTCAATGTTTCGGTTATAGGAAACAACGGCGAACCCAGAGTATTTTTTCCTGCTGAGATGATATTTTTTCAGAACGGTCATGAGAACAGGATCCTGTGTTATGACTCGAAATGGAACGAAGGGTCTGAAAAATATGATCAGAGCAGAAGGACTTTCGACCTCGGAGATGAGGATAGAAAACTGATAAAAAAACTTAAAATGATATGTGAAAAGTGCTGGAAGATATTTAAGCTGTCAGGGTATGCAAGGGTCGATTTCAGAGTCGACAGCAAAAATACACCGTTTGTCCTTGAAATAAATGCCAACCCGTGCCTTTCTCCGGATAGCGGTCTTTTTGCGGCGGCACAGAACGAAGGAATAAGTTATGATCAGCTTGTAAACATAATACTTGAGGAGTCATTGAATGAAGTTAAGGGAAAAAATAGTTGAGACCGATCTTAAATACATCAGAGAAATACTCGAATCAACAGAGTTTTTCTATGATTTTGAGATTGCGACAGCAGTAGAGCTCGGTGAAGAAACTCTTGCAAAAGGTAAAGCATCAGGATATCAGTTTGTGTTTCTGGAAGATGAGGATCTTAAGCCATATGCTTTTGGCATTTACGGAGAGATAGCCTGCACTAAAAACAGATATGACCTTTACTGGCTGGGAGTTCTTCAGTCAAAAAGAGGAAAGGGAACAGGCAGCATTCTATTGAAAGCGTGCGAAGATGCCATTGCAAAACAGGGCGGTAAGATCGTCTATATTGAAACATCGGCAAGAGATCAGTATCTTCCTACAAGAGAATTTTATATAAAGAGGGGTTATTTTATCGAAGCCATCCTGAAAGATTTCTACGATGACGGCGATGGAAAGGTCATCTATTCAAAAAGAGTCTGATTTTCATTAAACCTTTATTCCATCAAGGATTCCGAGTTTCTGGAAATGTTCAATTACTTCACTGACGGGAAGTCCTATAACATTTGAATATGATCCGTTTATGGATTTAACCATGAAAGCCCCGATACCCTGGACTGCATAAGCTCCTGCTTTATCGTAAGGTTCTTCAGTGTCGCAGTAATCTAAGATCTCTTTTGCGGAAAGTTCTTTGAATGTGACATCGCTTTTAACAAAAAAGGTATCAACTTTATCATTAAAAAATATTGCAACACCTGTAAAAACAGAATGGGTTCTGCCGCTCAGTTTTGCGATCATGTTCATGGCATCTTTTCTGTCAACAGGCTTATTTATGATCTCGTTATCAATCACAACAATGGTATCAGCACTAAGAAGAGGTGTTTCTGTCCCTGCGGTCTGTGCAACTGAGCGGCCTTTCTGGAGAGCAAGCGAAATCACAACTTCCTGCGGAGTTAATGCAGGATCAACAGTTTCATCTGTGCCGGGTTTTATAACTTTCAGATCAAAACCGAAATAAGAGAGAAGCTCAAGTCTTCTCGGTGAACCTGAAGCCAGAACAAGTTTTTTCATTTCAATCTCCTGAATGTCGCTTTAATATGCCTGTTGGCACAAAAGAGTCAAGAAAAAGGAAGAACACTGTCCTTAGTTTGACAGTTTTAAAAACCTGCATAGAATCGGGACAGTTTTTTATTATAAGAGGTTGTTTTGAAAGTTCAGGCGTTCTGTACAGTTGTTTTTTTATTTGTTTTGATATTTGCGGCATGCTCATCATCCCCCTCATCCAGAAAAAGCTCCGAAAAAGAAAGCAGTCCTGAAATCGGTGTTGCGACTATGACAGGCGGTGAAAGAGTTGCTGTCAGAGGATATTCAAAAGACCCTGAAATGAACAAGAAGATGCAGATGCTTGACCTTGAAATAGTCGACTGTTACAAGCAGTTCACCCCCATAGGTAAAGCGGTTTCAGAGACCACGGTAAATTTTGAGATCTCAATAGACATTTCAGGATTTCTTGAAAAAATAAAGATAAGTGGCAACAGTCCTGTGTCTGACAAAATAGGCGAATGTATTTCAAAAGACCTTGAAACTCTTTCGTTCAGGCCGGGAGAGGAAAGAGAAGTTACTTACAGACTGGTTTTCAAACCTCTTGCCAAAAGCAAAAGTGTTAAAAAAGATGATCCGAGATCGAAAATGATAATGTCTCTGGCCGATATGAAGAAGTTCAGGACCTGCTATGATGAAGAGATAGCTTCAACCCCCGGCATAGGAGGAAACTTTTCTCTGAACTTTAAGGTGGATGAAGACGGAAATGTAAGTGATATAAAGATCACTTCAAATACATTCTCTAATAACAGAGTGCCTTTGTGTGTTGTGAAAAAACTTGCTGACACGATGTTCCCTGAAAGTGAGTCTGAAGATACAGTCGAGGTCAATTTCAAGTTTGAATCCAATGCTCCTGTCAAGATAAGAAAATCAATGGATATCGATATGTGACCGTTATCCGGTCTATAAAATTCCTTTACAAATCTGCAAGCCGCCCATATAATATTAAGGCGAATAATTTTATTATCCGGAGGTAAAAATGCTTAAATTTTCGAGAAGATGTTCAAGGTGCGGTGTTGTTGAAGTCGCTGAAAAATGCTATGAAAGACATTTTATAAGCTCGTTCAATGAAGTTCTGTGTGACAACTGTGTGGAAGGGCTTCTTGAAAAAGGTCAGATCACAGAAGTAAGAGATGAAGAGGGTAATGTCGCATACAAACAGAACCTTGAAAATATCTATAAAAGGATACTTGAGCTCGAAGCTGAGAACGAGAAGCTGGAATCCTCAATCTATCAGAACAAGAGGATGCTCAGAAGACTTGAAAGGATCAAAGACTTTGTCGAAATGAATGTAACAGACAGAGATTAACAGGCTGTTTTTCCCGGGCTGACATGCCTGCCGCTTGACAGACATGCTTAATCGTGTATATTCCCCCTCCGTTAGCGTTTTGAGTTCTTACGGAGCGGTATTATGTTCTTCAAATTCAAGGAAAGGTTCTTTACTGACAGGCTTTTTTCGTGGAGATGGTTCAGGTCATATATACTTATTGTGGCCGGGTCAGTGATAATGTCTGCCGGATATTCATTTTTTGCAGATCCGCATAGAATAGTTCCAGGAGGAGTCTACGGCACGGCAATAGTAATTCACCATGTTTTCGGATTGCCGACGGGAACCGTGGGGCTTGTTTTCAATATTCCTCTGTTCATTGCCGGTATTCTTATTCTGGGACCCAGATTCGGTGTAAAAACATTTGTCGGAACGATACTTACTTCCGGTTTTATTGATCTTTTTAATAGCTTCGGATGGGGTTCGCCCACAGATGATATGATGCTTGCAAGCATTGTCAGCGGTCTTCTGATCGGTGCGGGACTTGCGCTGATATTCAAAGCCAAGGCAACTACCGGCGGCAGTGATATTATTGCACAGATAACACATAAATACACAAGAATGCCTATAGGTCAACTGCTGATATTCATAGATTCTCTTATAGTTACCGTTGGAGTTGTCGCTTTTAAGGATTTTTCTTTGGCGCTTTACGCACTTATTACTATTTATATAACTGGAAAGGTTCTTGATGCCATACTTCTGGGAGGTAATAACAGAAAAGCTGTTTTTGTTATTTCGGACAGACACGAGGAGATCAGAGAGTTCATATTGAAAAAGCTCAGCAGAGGCGGAACTTATTTCCATGGACAGGGAATGTATAAAAAGGAAGATAAAAAAGTTATATATACCGCTTTAAGCAGAAGAGAGCTGGCGGCTTTGCAGGATTTTGTGAAAGATACAGATTCGGAGGCTTTTATTTCAGTTTTTGACACAAATCAGATCTACGGCCGGGGCTTTCTTCCGATAGAAGAGAACTGAGCATTTCAAATTAATTGATAAGAAACGATTTGACGGATATAATCATCCGTTGAATTTTTTTCAGAGGTGAGTTTTCATGAGAACCCTTGTGCTTAAAATGGTCCAGGAGGGAGTTCTTTCTTCAGAGAATGCTAACAAGATGCTGTCCATGAAAAAAGGTGTGGATCCTTTGTGGAGAGCTTTGCAAAAAGGGATGATTGATGAGAAGAAGCTGGCAAAATTCTATGAGAAGGATGGCTATCCGGTCATTTATGATGAAGGTCGCGGTCCGATGTCCGACGACTTTTTTACAAGGTTTTTTACTCCTGATGTAA
Source organism: bacterium (assembly GCA_022703485.1). Lineage (GTDB taxonomy): Bacteria > UBP6 > UBA1177 > UBA1177 > UBA1177 > JAKLDO01. The sequence continues at coordinate 34,580 of JAKLDO010000008.1, read as the reverse complement.
TAGCAAGGCATCTTGCTGTTCCTATATCTTTCAAAAAAGAGAGTCGTGATATTATCGTGGGATTTGTGAATGCGGCTCTGATCCCTAATATAAAAGAGAGCATTCTTAAAATATTTCCTGAATTCAACACAACTTTCTTTCACATACCTTATTCGATCTTTAAAAAAATGGTCGCCAAACATTTTCTTTTCGATATAGACAAATTCACTTCTGTAATTTCACAGATGGAACTGAGCGGAGAACTTTTTGGAGACAAGGCGACTACGGTTTCAATGGTGAAAAAGAAACTTTCAGAAGTGGCGGAGCAGGTTTTCATGCTGGAGGTTGAGGAGGATGGTTCAGTTGTTTTCAAGGAAGAGAATATGACAAGCAGGTTTCCTCTAAAATCATTGCCTACCTTTAAAGACTGTTTCCAGCGGGGTTATATGGAAATTGTTCCGGGAGACAACATAAATTCCCTGAGTCATACGGAAAAAATACTTCTTTTTACAAATATCGGGATAAAAAAGGACGACAGAATCATAATAATTTCGGCTAATGAGGAAAAAAAGACTTTCTTTCTTATCCTTAATCCCAAGGCTCCGAGAGACCAGATCGAGTACATAATAAAATAGATATGATAATAAAGATCGGACAGGAGCAGAAAAATATAAAATCAGTTACAGTCGACCAGCTTATTGATGAGCTCGGAGTGAAAAGGGACAATATAGCTGTTGTCAGGAACGGAATCATAATTAAGAAAAAAGACTGGGTATCAGAAAAGCTCTGTGAAAATGACAGGATCGATATTTTTTCACCTGTAAGCGGCGGATAGGACTATTTTTTCTCTTTTTCGGTCTTTTCGGGTCTGGGCCAACCAACGAACTCTTCGGTATCAGGGTCCATAAGTTCAGGAAATTTTGTTATAAAAGTGTCTTTCCATTCTTTCAGAGGATATCTTCCTTCCTTTACAAACATTGTTATGTACATAAGTCTGTCGTTGGGGCTTATAACCTGATATCTCTGAACAAGCTTTTCGAGAAGTCCGAGAAGAAGCTCGTCGTTAAGTTTTTTTGCTCCGGCGTCCACACATTTTTCAGCGGCCCTTTTAATCCATCCGTTAACCATTTCAGTATTTATGTTCTCAACTTTCTTGATCTTTATCATTGCAGCTATCCAGGAGTCGTAGGTGTCTGTTTTTTCAGCTTCATCCCAGTACTGCTTGTAAAGCCCTTCAGCGATTTTTTCATCACACTGTCTTGAAAGGTCGACAAGGGACTGATCGTTAGGATAAAGACCTCGCAATGTTACAAGCTCCTGTTTTGCTTTGGAATATTCACCCTTTGCGACAAGTTCTGCAACGAGCTGTTTCCTGTCGATAGGCTGTTCTTTTGTACAGGAAACGAAGGATGCCGCCATAAATGAAACGATGATCAATAAAAATAATGCTTTTTTCATGAAATACCTCCGAAAATTAATTCCGACAATTACATATTGACAAAGTTAAAGTAATCCAAGCTAAAAGTCAAAAAAAAAGGGGGAGTTGCCTCCCCCTGTAAAATATATACAGGAAAAACTACATTTCAGCTCCGGCTGAAAGCATCAGTGTTGTGAAGCCGTAATCATATTCCCCTGCGGGAACAGCGACCGATTTTCCAACAATCTTTCTTTCAGGCTGAATAAGGAATGTGATGCCGGCATAACTGTGAATGCCTTTCATTTCTTTTACGAAGAAGTTGGCGGTTGCACCTATTCTAAAAATATTTGCTGAAGATTTATATCCATTATAATCAAGATAATCAGCGGCACCGGCAGCAGCATAAACACCCTGAACAAAATCAAATCTTACGGCAACTGATACTTTGTCCGCCCATTCACTGTCAAATGAATATGCATAACCGGGAGCCGCAGAAATAAGGATGTTGCTCGCTGATTTCATCTTTGCGATAGTTCCTGTTATCTGCACAAGACCGAATGTCGTGTAGTCGAATGTGAGCGGCATTTCAAATCCGGCAATGCTTGCTCTCAAATGAACACCGATGCCGATGAGGCTAAGATTTTTTACAACAGTTGTTCCGGAGATACTTTTGTTTAAATAATCTTTTCTGTATTGGAAGCCTATTGCGCCCTGAAAGTACTCATGCAGATAGCCGAGTCTTCCGTAAATACCCATGGTTTTGTCAGTATTCCAGAAATCAGAAGCAATGCTTCCTGTTCCCATGCTGAAACCGACAAGAAGAGTATGTTCATCTGCAAATGTTCCTTTGTAACCAAGAGCAAAACCGGCATCTGTTTCAGGAATGAATCCTTCAACAGCGACAAGACTTCTTGTGAGGTAGGGTGTGGAAAATCCCATTCCGAGATTCTGATACATTTCCATCAAGCCGTATTCAGGAATCATTTTTCCTGCTTTTATAAAGATATCATAAAATTTTATACCGCCATATATTTCGTACAGAGCATTGTCAAATCCATTCTGAATGGAATGCAGGTTTATCTTTGCAAGAGCGTTGTTGCCTTTGTTTATAAAGGGGTTGTTTGTTCTTACATTCATTGTTCCTTTTGCAATAACATGATCACCGATGAACTCAGCGCCGAGGAGTCCTTCATCGACTGACCCGAAAAGTGATCCGTAACTTTTCTTGTTTGCATCTTTATAATTTCCAAGAAGGGTAAATCCGCCTTTTACAAGGATTACCGGTTTGAAACCTTTCTGAACGGGCTCTTTCACTTTTTTGGGTTTTTCTTTTACTGGCTGTTCTTCATCTTTCTTTTTCTTTTTCTTATCAATCTTCTTTTCTTCTTTTACTTCATCTTCGGCTGCATCCTCTTTAACTCCCTCGTCGCCGAGAAGATCTCTCATGGCAGCATCGCTCTGCTCTTTATCTTCTTCTTTCTTCTTTTCTGCTGATTCCTCTGCATCGAAAGGTTCTGCTTTCTCCTCTTCCTCGAAACTGCCGAACTCATCATCTTCGAAATCATCTTCCGCCACTATGAAAGTTGGCAGAATGAACATTACTGCAATAAGGAAAATAAACATTCTTTTGAGAGTCATTAAATCCTCCGTCTAACCAAACAATTGAACAATCTATTTTAAAACAGTCAAAAAATCTCCCAACACCTTATTTAAACACAATGTAAATTTCAAGTTTTTTTAATATGAGAAACTTCGCAGATCAAATTGCAGATCAAATTGTTTGAAAGAACGGCTGATTTGTGATAGATTCGCAGACAGCTGTTTTATCTGGTGGAGGTATAAATGAGTGCTGGTTTTAGAGCTGTTTTAATTCTTTTGTCATTCTTGATGGTTATGCCATCCTGTAAAAGCGGTCCGGCGAAGGACGATCCATTGAATGTCACACACAAAGTTCTCTTTGAAACAAGCGAAGGAAGCTTCACGGTGGCCCTTTACGGAAACGGGATGCCTGAAACGGTCAGAAATTTTATTCAATATGTGAAAGACGGCTTTTATAACGGACTGATTTTTCACAGGGTTGTGAAAGGTTTTGTTATTCAGGGCGGAGGTTTCAGTGAGGAAATGGTGCAAAAAGATATGCGTCCGCCGGTAAAACTTGAAATGCCGCCTCTGGGAGAAGTGGAGGATGAATCGGGTAAAAAAGTTATTAAGCCGTTGTTAGCACATGAAAAATATGCCATTTCGATGGCAAGGACAAGAGAAGTGGATAGCGCAACCAGTCAGTTCTTTATAACCCTTGCAAGGACGGCCCAGCTTGATCCGAAACAGGGAGCGGGTCCTAACGGATATGCTGTTTTCGGGAAGATTGAGCAGGGTTTTGAGGTCATTGATAAAATAGGGGCAAAACCTGTGGCTGATAAGAACGGGCATCAGAATGTTCCTGTCGAGCCTGTAAAAATAATAAAAGCGTCGGTGGTTTTTGATTCGACAGTGAAGGAGAGCAAATAGAGGTGACAATGAAATTCGAGGTTTACAGAGAGATATATTTCAGTTCCGCCCATCATTTGAGGAACTACTGCGGAAAATGCGAGAACATTCACGGCCATAACTGGCGGGTAAGGCTTTATGTTACAAGAAGCGAACTGACCTTGACAGGTTTTGTCATGGATTTCAAGGACATAGACAGAATATTAAAGAAAGTGACAGATGCTCTTGACCATAAGGATCTTAATTCAATTGATGATTTCAGGCATGTTAACCCCACCGCTGAAAACATAGCGGAATATATTTTTTCAAAATGCGATAAAGAGGTCAGATCTGCTGATCCTGCGGCTAAAATTTCGAGAGTGATGGTCTGGGAAAGTGAAAAATCGTGTGCGATCGTAGAGGCATAAAATGAATTTCAGGAAGAATGTGGCTGCTGTAATTATTAATTCTGATAATCTGGTTCTTGTAGGTGAAAGAAGAGATATAAAAAACGCCTGGCAGATACCTCAGGGCGGAATTGATGAAGGTGAAGATGCTGTGACGGCTCTTTTCAGAGAGATAAAAGAGGAGACCGGTCTGGAAAAGGATTTTCTGAAGATAGTTTCCAGTTCCGATCCGGTGTCTTATTTTTTTCCCAACCGCGTTACAAGAAGGTTCGGGTATGATGGACAGCTTCAGACATATTTTCTTCTCAGGATAGAAGAGAACGGATGGGAGCTCAAACCTTCAAAGGAGTTCATAGCTTTTGATTGGGTCCCCAAAGAAGAGGTCATAAAAAGAGTGGTTGATTTTAAGAAGAACAGCTATATAAAGGCTTTCGGTCAATTGTTCGGAGAAAAATGATGAAAAGAACGGGAGCTGCGAAGTCTATTTTCAATAAAGGTGTAAAGAACAGAAAGAAGATACTGACCGTGCTGTCGGTATTTGCCCTTTCATTTTTTCTTATCGGGGTGGCTCTGTTCTTCAAGTTCAGGTCGGAGATTCCGTCGATAAACACGGTCAGTGATTATAAACCTGATGCCGGCACGAAAGTGTATTCCTATGACGGTGAACTTATCGCTGAGTTCTATCATGAGAACTGGAGAATAATCGTTCCATACGACAAGATCCCGGAGAAATTGAGACTGGCTTTTGTCGCAGGCGAGGATAACACATTCTATACCCATCACGGTATTGATCCTTTCGGAATGTTGAGGGCCGGGCTCAAAACGATATTTACGGGTCACAAGCAGGGAGGAAGCACGATCACTCAGCAGCTGGCAAAGTCATTTGTGGGTACTGAAAGAACATACAGCAGAAAGATAAAGGATATCATGCTTGCTGTTGAGCTGGAAAAACATCTTTCAAAAGAGGAGATACTTTACCTGTATCTTAATGAAATATATCTCGGAAGCGGTGCTTTCGGAGTTGAGACGGCTTCAAAGAAATATTTCAGCAAGCATGTGTGGGAGCTGGACCTGCACGAAATGGCGACCCTTGCCGGTCTGCCCAAGTATCCGTCTGCCGCATCCCCCATCCATCATCCAGAAAAAGCGCTCAAACGGCGTAATTATGTCCTGAAAAGGATGCTTGAAGAGAAATATATCACAAAAACTGAATACGATGAGGCTGTCGAAAAGCCGGTTACAACAAACCCGCAGAAAGAGCTTTTCCTCGACAAAGCACCCTATTTCAGTGAACGGGTGAGAAGATACCTGATAGAAAAATACGGGTATGACAAGCTTTATAAGGAAGGGATGACCGTTCAGACCACAATTGACATGAGGGCTTCAAAAATAGCTGACGAAGCTCTTTTCATGGGTCTTCGCGAGCTTTCCAAGAGGCAGGGTTATGCAAGGGGGACTGACGAAAGTTTTAAAAAAGGCTCCAAGTTCGAAGGGGAGGTGACAAACCCTCTATATAAAATAAACCTTAAAAAAGACCTTGAAAAATATCTTAAGAAACACGGGGAGTTTTTCGGTAACATTACTGAAAAGAATATAAAAAGCGGCATTTTTTATCAGGGTGTCGTGCTTGAAACGCTTCCTGACAAGGCCATTGTTCAGGTAGGTCAGGTCAAAAGACCGGTGTTCACATCTGACATACAGTGGGCGAGACCCTACGACCCGATGTCCTACGGCGGGATCATAAAGAGCTCAGCAGATGTGCTTTCTCCCGGAGATGTTGTAATGGTAAGGGCTACGGACAGTGAAGGGACGAGAGATGTCCTTGATCACAGGAACTATTCAAAGAAACTTCCGAAGGATTTTTTCTTTGTACTTGAGCAGATCCCCGCGAGTCAGGCCGCGATAATAGTTAAAGACCCGTACTCGGGTTATGTGAAGGCGCTCATGGGAGGTTATGATTTCGAGATAAGCGAATTTGACAGGACAACACAGGCATGCAGACAGCCCGGAAGTGCGATAAAACCTGTCTTCTATTCGATAGCGCTTGAGAAAAAACCCGGAAAAGATCCCTATCTTACACCTGCATCGATGATACTTGACGCCCCGGTAACAGTGGTCGATTCGAGTTTCAAACCATCTAATTTCGAAGATACTTTCAAGGGTGAGATAACTGTATGGGAGGCTCTCATCCACTCAATGAACACTCCGGCGATAAGGGTCCTTCAGAAAGTCGGGCTTAAGGAGGCCATCGAAGCCGCAAAGAAGCTCGGCATAAAAAGTCAGATAAGGCCTGAATACGGGAGCATGCTGGGTTCGAGCTGTCTCACGATAGACGAGCTTACCGATGCATATGCCCATTTCCCGAACATGGGCAAAAGCCCCGACACGACATTCATCAGAAAGGTCTATGACAAATACGGCAAAGTGCTTGAAGACAATACATCTTTCTATGATCCTTATATTTCAGCTTCAGAAAAGGTCTCCCGCATGATCCATTTCGCAAAGAGGGATGAGTTCAGAGCGCTGTCACCTCAGACGGCATATATTGTTAATAAGGTGCTTGAAGATGTAATAAACAGAGGCACAGCGGCGGCGGCCAGAGGTCTGAACGCATATCCATGCAAAAAAAACCCGTTCGCGGTCGAAGGTTCCCCTGAAAGCGAGGACAGAAATATCTGCAACAGGCATGTAGCCGGTAAAACAGGGACAACAAACGACTATTTCGATGCATGGTTCATCGGTTATTCACCGAACCTTGTTGCAGGTGTATGGGTCGGCAATGATGAGCACGGCAAGCCGATAGGCAAGATGGAGACCGGGGGCAAAGCCGCTCTTCCAGTCTGGATGGATTTCATGGAAAGGTATCTCAAGAACTATCCTCCGACTGAATATCCCTATCCGGGCGGTGTCATAAGCAAAAAAATTGATCCGAAGACAGGTCTTGTGACGGAAGGCCCTGGTGTGATAATGTACTTTCATGCAGGAACAGAGCCGCAGACAACACTGGAGGAAAAGGACATTCTTGATCCCACCAAGGCTCCGGAGGGTATGTTTTGAGCAGACAGGCAATACTGAAAAGCAGTTCGCTCCTTGTCGGCTATACAATGATCTCAAGAATTCTCGGGCTTGTCAGGGAATCTGTAAAAGCGGCTTTTCTCGGAACAACGGCGCTTTCCGATGCATTTACGGTGGCATTTCTAATTCCAAACCTTCTGAGAAGGCTTTTTGCTGAAGGGACCATATCCGCCGCGTTCATTCCAACCCTCAAGGGATATCTTGCGAAGGATGATAAAAAGGAAACAGCACAATTCCTCAGTGCCACGCTGACATTTTCGGTCACTATTTTCACTCTTACGGTCATTGCCGGCATTGTAACTTCAGGCATTTTCGTTGATATTTTCGGACCTGAGTTCGATCAGCAGACAGCTGAAGAGGCCGTTTTTCTGACACAGATAATGTTCCCGTATCTCGGTTTCATATCGGTAGCCGCTTTCATTCAGGGGATACTCAACAGCCTGAAGATATTCGGTCCGAGCGGTTTCACGCCGATACTTTTCAATATTTCTTTCATTACCGCGGCTTTCATTCTTTCACCTTTCACCGCAAATCCGGCAAGGGCTATAGCGATAGGTGTTACAGCGGGCGGCATCATACAGATGCTCTTTCAGGTCCCTTTTCTGCTGAAGACCGGGCTTAGATTTACTTTTTCAGGTTTCAGGGACGCTTTCACCCATCCCGGAGTGAGGAAGGTCATGCGGCTGATATCCCCGACGCTTCTTGGAATGGGGGCATATCAGATAAACATAATCGCCACGACAAGGATAGCTAACAGGGCCGGTGAAGGTGTTGTCAGCAGTCTTCAGTTCTCTAACAGGCTTGAAGAGCTCATTCTCGGAGTTTTTGTAATTTCGCTCAGCACAGTAATACTTCCTGAATTTTCGACTGATGTAAAAGAGGGAAGATGGGATAATTTCAATAAAAATCTTGTTTTCGGGATAAAGCTTACGGCAATGATATCAATACCTGCCATGATATTTACACTGCTGATGAAAAGTGAAATAGTTTCGCTTCTTTTTAAATTCGGCAGATTTGATGAAAATTCAGTAAAAATGACAGCTTATGCATTGACATTTCATATTTCAGGACTTTTTTTCATTGCCGTTACAAGGATACTTTTCCCTGCATTTTATGCTCAGGAGGACACAGTTTCACCTACCATAGCCGGTGTTGTGTCGGTCATTGTCAATATAATTGCGGCGCTGCTTCTTGTTGATTCGATGAAAGGCGGAGGTGTAGCTCTTGCTTCGACGATATCGGCTTTTGTAAGCACGGTTCTTCTTCTGATAATGCTCAGAAAAGGGGGGAAGATCGACCTGCCTGCTGTTTTCGGTGCATTTTCCTACTCACTGAGATTTTTATTCATATCAATAGCCTGCGGACTGCCGGTATTTTTTCTGAAAGAGAAGGTGTACGGCCTTCTTTCAGGATATGCGACTGGAGGATTTTCAGCCAAGATCATGTCTGAGTTCATTCCTTTCACTATGATAACTGCGATCTTCGGTATTACGCTCATGACCGTTCTGATATTGATCAAAGATGAAAATATCATGTACATTTATGATAAAATAGGGAGAAAACTGAAATGGAAAAAGTGAAACTTCTTATAATCGGGGCAGGCCCCGGCGGTTATGTTGCGGCGATCAGAGCGGCTCAGCTCGGTCTGGAGCCTGTTGTCATTGAAAAGGCGGATCTCGGCGGAACATGTCTCAACTGCGGATGTATTCCTACAAAAGCGCTGATCGCGGCGGCTGAGACTTACAATACTGTTCTCGGGTCGGAATCGATGGGAATAACGGCGACCGCCTCATTTGACTGGCAAAAGGTTGTTGCCCATGCAAAGAGTGCGGTACTGAAGAACAGGAACGGCGTAGCCTATCTTTTTAAAAAGAACAAGATCAGGCTTGTGACAGGATCTGCAAAGTTCACCGGACCTAAAACTGTTGCGTGCGGTGAGACGGAGTTCGAAGCTGAAAACATAATAATTGCAACAGGTTCAACAGTCCGCGACATGTCGGGTTTCCCTGTTGACGGGAAAGACATCATAAGTTCAGATCACGCTCTTTTTCAGCCTGTTCTTCCAAAAAGCATTGCAATAATAGGAGGCGGTGTCATCGGTGTTGAAATGGCCTATATTTATCATTCCTTCGGTGTCGAAGTCACGGTCATCGAGGCGATGAGCACGATAATTCCTTTTGAAGATGCTGAAGTATCAAAGGAGCTCACAAAGGAGTTCAAGAAGAAAAAAATAAAGATAATAACTGGGGTTTTTGTCGAAAAAGTCGAAAAAGTTAACGGAGCTATGCTGATAACTTTAAATAACGGCATGACAGTTGAAGCGGCGCAGGTCCTTTCAAGCGTTGGCCGTTCGCCCAACACATCAGGGCTCAACCTTGAAGCGGCCGGGATCGAACTTGACAAAAGAGGGTTCATAAAGGCTGACGACCATTTCAGGACAAATGTAGGCGGAGTCTATGCGATAGGAGATGTCATCCCGACACCGATGCTTGCCCATACTGCTGAACATGAAGGTATCATTGCTGTTGAACATATCGCAGGACATGCTGTCCATCCTATAGACTACAGGCTGAACCCGGGGTGTATCTACTGTCTTCCTTCGATAGGTTCGATAGGTCTGAGAGAATCTGAAGCGGCTGAAAAAGGGATCGCGGTGAAAGTCGGGAAGTTCCCGTTCAGCGCTAACGGCAAGGCTGTGGCTTCAAATCACACGACAGGTTTTGTCAAAGTGATAATTGAAGAAGAGAGTCATAAAATAATAGGTGCACACATAATCGGTTACGGTGCGACTGACCTGATAGCAGAGTTTATTCCTGCAATGAACATGGGTGCGACAGCTGAAAATATTATTCATTCCATCCATCCTCACCCCACACTTTCTGAAGCATCTCTTGAAGCTGTGCTGAACGCGCTTGACAGGACGATCCACATTTAAAAGGTAGGGTATGCATCAATTCACGGTTCTTCTGACCGGACTGGCATTTTTTCTTTTCGGAATGAGTCAGTTAGGGTCGATGCTTTCAAATTTTTCCGGCGGAGATTTCGCTGAGAAAATCAACAGATATACAGGAAAAGATTCACTTAAAGTTTTCACAGGATTTCTGATAACGACCCTTTTCCAGTCTTCAGGTGCGACAACAGCCATACTTGTTTCAATGACTTCGGTGGGTCTTGTCACTGTACTCCAGTCAGTCAGTTTTCTTGTCGGTGCAAATATCGGCTCCATAACGACAGCATGGATTGTAGCAGTAAAAATAACCAGAGCCGGAATATTCATGTTTGCGGCAGGTGTGGCAGGGAACTTTATTTTTAAAAAAGACACTTTAGTTGTAATGAGCAGATTCCTGATCGGGCTGGGTCTGATATTTTTCGGGCTTGAAACGATGTCGGGAACATTCAGTTTTATCAAAGATGATCCGGCACTGATAGGTTTTATGACTGAGTACGACGCAGCAGTCTCGGTTTTTTCAATGCTTCTTCTTACTCTGGCAGGATTCATTTTTACGGCACTTATTCATTCTTCAGGAGCAACTGCTGCAATGGTTATAGCCGCTGTAATTCCCGGCATACTTTCGTTCCATAGCGGAGCTGCTATTGTTCTCGGGTCCACACTCGGATCGACTTTTACGGCAGTGCTTGCTTCAATAGGTACATCTGCGGAAGGGAAACGGACAGCGTTTCTTCAGGTTTTTATAAATGCGATAGAACTTACAGCCGGTCTGATACTCTTCTATCCCATGGTCTCATTTGTGATCTTCATTTCCGGAAAACTGGGTTTTGCAAATGCCGGTTTTGAGATCGCTCTTTACATGACATTACTTAAAATAATGCTTGCGGTCATGGTTTTCCCTGTCAGAAAACAGCTTTCCGATCTTGCACAGAAGGTTATAAGAAAGAGGTTCAGGCTCATAACTGCTCCGCTGATAGTGCCTGCGATAGGCAGCCCTGATACAGAGCAGAGCCTTAAGGCCAAATTGACACCCGTTACAGATCTTTATGCCGATTATCTGAGGGACATGCTTGCATATTCATACATAGGAATAAGGAAACCTTCTTTGAGATCGCTTTATCAGAAGGTGACGAGGTACGAATCTGTAATTGATAACGGTCATCAGAACATGGTTGCGGCTATCAGTCACTGTAAAAATGAAAATGAACATATTCTGTGGCTTTTTCTAAAGATGTCGGACGAGGCCGAATCAATGGGCGATCATGCGAAGGAGATAGCTAAATACGGTGTCAGGCTCGATGAGATAAAGCACAGGCTTTCCGAAAGACAGAAAAAAATACTTCTCGAATGCTATCTGATGGTTTTCAGGCAGTTCCATGAAGTTTGCATAAAAAAGCACTACAGCTGTGAGCTTGTTGCTAAGTGTGAAGAGACCGAAAGACACCTCAGAAGGGAAAAGAGGCTTATTTATTCCCTTCTTTGCAAGGAGCAGGACCATGACTATGAAAAAAGACTTATTCTGATCGACATACTTTCTGAATACAGCAAGTTCAATCATTCGGTGAAAAGGATAGCGCAGGTCAATCTTGATGTAATGGAAGGCCGCGGGATATTTCTGTGGGAGCCGAAGTGTGAAAAAATATGAGCTTTAAAGAGAGAACTGAAATAATTTTCGGTCCTGAGAAAATGGACCTGCTGGCAGGATCGTCGGTTGCTGTCTACGGACTTGGCGGAGTCGGTGCTGTTGCGGCTGTAACCCTGGTCAGAGCAGGGATCGGGAAAATATCAGTCACCGATTTTGACACGGTGAACGAATCAAATCTCAACAGGCTCATATTCGGTTTCAATTCGACTGTCGGGATGAACAAAACGGAAGTTTTCAGAAAAACGGCGCTTGACATAAACCCTGATGTTGAAATAGAGGTGTCTTCAGCTTTCATGCACGGGTCTGATGCGGCTTTCAATATTCATAAAGCTGATTTTCACATTGATGCGATAGACAGTCTGAACCCGAAGGTCAATCTGATAATAGCTCTGCTTGAAAGTGATCAGTTGTTCATTTCCTCGATGGGGACAGGGGGAAGAGTGCGTCCTGAAATGCTTCAGGTAGCTGACATCTGGAAAACGGATGTGTGTCCGCTGGCGAAATTCGTGAGGAAAAGATTGCGGAACCGTAATGTCAAAAAGGGATTCCCTGTCGTTTTCAGCAAAGAGATCTCGGTCGATCCGGTCGATCCTGATGACGAAGGCGCACCTGATGGCGGTTCGGGGAGAAAAAGGCTTACTCAGGGGTCCGCACCTTTCGTTCCGCAGGCGGCAGGGCTTATACTTGCAAGCTATGCAGTAAGAAAGATCATTGAAGGGGGGATGAAATGAAAGAGTATTCCGTTCCTAAGAACCGTTTCAGGAATTTCTATCACTTTGAATCTGCCGGCTCAACTATGACCGAGGCTGAGAATTTCATAAAAAAGGGAGTGCGCGGCGGGATCGTGCTTGCCGACATGCAGAGTGACGGTTACGGAAGGAACTCGAAATCATGGTTCTCTCCCGATAACGGTAACATCTACATGTCGTTTTTCGAGAAGATGGATCAGTCAAAACCTCTGGACCTTATTCCTCAGAGGACTGCGCTTTCCGTACTTGAGACAGTAAGGCATTTTGTAAAGGATGTCCCTGTTAACCTGAAGTGGCCAAACGATGTTCTCCTTGATATGAAAAAAGTCTCAGGGATCATCGCAAAGACGGTCCAGCATGGAAAAGACAGGTTCTATATCTGCGGAATAGGTGTGAATGTCTACATGCCGGAATGCGGCTCGTTCAGCCACACATGGGAAGTGGGCTCTATATTTGATGAAAACAGCGAAATCACAACAGAGTCGGTCCTTTCAAAACTGATCGAAAATATCGACCTCGCCTTTGCGGAAGACCACAAGGAAATTCAGCGCAAGTATCTTGACGAAATATCATGGATGAAAGACCGAAAGATAAAGTTCACTCAGGACGGCATCGAATTTGAAGAAGGAATTATCACAGGGTTCAGTCCTGACGGTTCTGAAATAACCGTATCTGTTGATGAGACCGAAAAAGAATTCTCCACCCTCTCAATATCAGAGATCTGGTAGATTGATGTGCCCTTTTCCAGATCTGATTTTATGCGACCGCTGATGTTTTGTGGCATTTCTTGAAATTCTAATACAAGTTTGATATGTTTAATCTTATTGTTGGCTGATGAGGTTGCGAAAATGGTGAAAGATCAGATAGTTTTTGCTGATTACTCTGAATGGATAGCGAATCTGAAGCAAAAAATTGCCGGAGCCAGACAGCGAATGATTCTGGCAGCAAATGAAGAGCAGATAAAACTATATCATGAGATTGGAAAGGACATTCTTAACAAACAAAAAAGGGAAGGTTGGGGAGCAAAAGTTATTAATCGTATTGCTGTAGATCTGTGCGAAGCATTTCCTGAAATGAAAGGTTTTTCTTCATCAAATTTAAAGTATATGCGCTATTTTGCTAAGGAATGTCCAAATCTTAAAATTGGTCAGCAGTCTGCTGACCTTTTGCCGTGGTTTCATATAATTACTATTCTTACAAATATCCGTGATTCAAAAGTAAGGGAATGGTACGCTATAGAAACTGTTTCTAATGCTTGGGCAAGAAACACTTTAATAAAAAACATAAGAACGAACCTGCATCTTCGGCAGGGATCCGCAATAACAAACTTCAAAAAAAGCCTTCCTGTAATAGAAGCTGAAATAGCAGCGGAAATTCTTAAAGACCCATATAATTTTGATTTTTTAGGGCTTAACAATGAAGCTTATGAGCGAGAAATTGAAAATGCTCTGATTCAACATATTACTAGATTTTTGTTGGAATTGGGATCAGGGTTTGCTTTTATGGGTCGTCAATTTAGGGTTGAAGTAGAAGGTGAAGAATTCTTTATTGATCTGCTTTTTTATCACACTCGTCTTAAATGTTATGTCGTTGTTGAACTTAAAGCTGAATCGTTTAAACCCGAATTTGCCGGCAAACTGAATTTTTACCTCGCTGTGATTGATGCTCAGATAAAAGCTCCGGATGACAAACCAACAATTGGATTGCTGTTATGTAAAACAAAAAAGAAACTTGTTGCAGAATATGCTTTGTCTGGAATTGACAAACCAATTGGTGTTGCAGAATATCAGCTTGTGCGTGATCTGCCGCAAATACTTGAAAAATGTCTTCCCACAATCGAAGAACTTGAAGCGGGACTTTCATTAAAAACAATTGAATGACTTATATCTTACTGAAGAAGTGATACGGCTTTGTCGTAATCGGCTTTTCTGTCGGGATATTTTTCTGAATATTCCTTTGCAAGGTCAAGTGCGCTCTTTCCTTCATTGCTTTTAAGGGCCTTGTCAGCGCCTTTTTCAACGAGTACCTGGATAACTTCGGCATTTCCGCGGAGTGCTGCTACCATGAGAGCTGTCTGCCCCTGTCTGTCAGCCGTGTTGATGTTCGTTCCTGCATCTATCAGCATGGAGGAAACCTTTGCAAATCCGCTCCATGAAGACCACAGAAGAGCTGTCCAGCCGTCTTTATCTGTGAGGTTGGGATCAGCTTTATTTTCAAGAAGCAGTTTGGTGGCTTCCATCCTTTTCTCTTCGTTCTTTGTTACAAGTTCAGGGTTCTTGAAGTTGACATAGGCCGCCCACATAAGAGGGGTCCTTCCCTGTTCGTCAACAATGTTGGCTTTGGTGGAATCGGACGCGAGGTCTTTTTTCATCTGTTCGATGTCATCCTGAATGATAGAAGCAATGATGGGATCGGTCTTGACACCGCCGCCTTTAAGCAGATTGACGGCATACAGGCTGACAACAGCAAAAATGGAACTGAACGCCATAAGTATGAGAGCGTCCTTGATGATGGGCATATATTTTTTCATATTATCCTCCTTTAGTGTGCTGTATCAGCAGGTTTGTCGTTATCAGGATTATCCGATTTGAGGAAATTCCGGAGAGCGACTATTGCGATCGGGCTGATAGCGGCAAGTATGAAATAGATCATCCACATCCACTCAGGACTGTCCATATAGCTTATGTTGCCGGTATCTATCTTTGCTCTGATGCCTTCATAAGAATATCCCGCGATGAGAATACCGCTTACGAATCCGTTTATGGGACGGGCTATGAACATCGGAAGTGCAGAAAGTCCCATGTATGATGCAACCTTATCCTTCGGAGCGACCGATGCTGTGTATTCAACGAAACGGGGAGAGAAAATAAGTTCACCTATCGCGAACACGAATATCTGTGCGACGATAATGTAAACATAGGCCTGGTTCATGTTCTCAACTCCCGGGATAGCAAGTATCCAGCTGTTGGGAACTGCAAGGAAAAGGATCGAAAGTGCGGAGATCGCCATTCCGAAAACAAGAAGTTTAACCGTGTCGAACTTGTTGATTATCGGGATAAGCAGTATAAGTCCCACGACAATAATGGCCGGGTTGAGAGAGTTGACAAGACCGAGCTCGAAATCGTTGTAAAGAGTTCTGAGATAGTATTTAGGCATTACCATTGTCTGGTGTGTGAAAACAAGCCTGACCCCGAGTGTCAGGATGAGGAAAAGGACAAGCTTCTGGAAAGCGCTTTCCTTCCAGACTTCAGCAAATATCTGGAGAGGTGTCTTCTCAGGAGTGGGATCAGCCGCTTTTTCAGCCGCTTTTTCAGCCGCTTTTTCTTCAGCATGCTTATTTGTTATGAACCATGCGCAGACAAATGTCATTACAGCCATTGCAAAGCTGAAATCGAATATTATCAGGTTGCCTTTCACCGTTCCGAACATATTGCGGAATCCGTCGAAAACGAATGCGCCGGCTATCATTGCGCCGATGTTCATGATAAGATAATAAACATTGAATCCGGTACTGCGGTTCTCAGGAGTTGTGTAGTGGCGGAGCGCGGCGTTCGTGTTTGTGACCATTGTAGCGGTTCCGAGCGCCATGACGATGAGCAGTGCCATTGTGACATATTTAAGCGGTTCGCCGGTCATCATCTGCGGTGCCACACCCATTCCCAGACGGGATATTATGAGCAGTGCCGTTGCGATGTAATAGGTCTTTTTGACGCCGAGCGTGTCACAGATGGAGCCGACAGTGAACATGAAAGCGGTGATGAACATGAAGAAAATGCCCTGCCAGATACCTGTTTCCATATCGCTGAAACCGACATTGTCGTTGAGGTAGAGCGAAAGGACGATAATGATCGAGAAATAAGCGAGACCGTCAAAGAACTGGATAGCATTGACCATCCAGAAATCCTTGGAAACGGTTTTCATGATCTTGAATTCAGCGAAATAATTTTTAATTCCTTCAAACATTAAAAACCTCCAAAAAAAAGTCTGACAAGTTTCCTAAAAAACATTTTATAAGTCAAACAAAAACAAATAAAAAAAGGAACGGCTTTTCTGCAGGTAAAAATAATTTTGCTTTCCGGAAAGTGTTTTGATAATGTCTTCCGTCTTTTTTTTAATGTTTTTTGGAGATAATTATGAAAAAATTAATGACAGTTGTCATCCTTATCGTTGCAGCTTCAGTGTTTTCATGCCAGAAAATGCAGAAAGCAGAGGAAAAGGCTATGACAAAGGCCGACCTTGATGCAAATGCAAAAGTAAAGCAGAGCTATGCTCTCGGTCTGGACGTTTCTACAAATTTCAAATCAAGAGGTCTCGACCTTGATAACAAAGCTTTCATGGAAGGTTTCAAGGCGGGTCTCGGTGAAGCCGCTGCCGCTCTTCTTACTGACGAAGAAAAGATGGCCGCTCTCACAGAGCTTCAGAACGAAATGATGAAGAAGATGCAGGAAGAGATGACAAAGAAGTCGACAGACAACAAGGTCAAAGGTCTCAAGTTCCTTGAAGAGAACAAGTCTAAGCCCGGCGTGAAAGTTACAGCGTCAGGTCTTCAGTACAAAGTTGAAAAGGAAGGAACAGGTCCCAATCCAAAAGCTGAAGATGTCGTTGAAGTTCATTACAAAGGCACGCTTCTTGACGGAACAGAGTTCGACAGTTCATACAAGAGAAATGAAACCGCCAAATTCCCTCTTAACAGGGTCATCAAAGGATGGACAGAAGGCGTTCAGCTCATGAACAAAGGCGCAAAATACACATTCTACATCCCGTCAGACCTTGCATACGGCGATTACGGCAGTCAGAACATAGGTCCGGGCGAAACTCTCATTTTTGAAGTCGAACTTATCTCTTTTGAAAAGGCTCCGGCTCAGAAAAAATAAAACACCCCATCTTTGGAAATCACAGTAACATTCTGTAATAATTGAACCTTTGTGATTAGCAACAAAAGTTAATAACATCGTTTTTCCACTTGATTTTTAGTTCTCTTGGTGATACATTCCTCTGTGCTTTCGTTATTTCACTTTAACTTTGGAGGAAGAAATGGCAGCTAAAGGTTTTGTTGAGATTTCAGTAGAGGGATGCAAAGGCTGCGGTCTGTGCGTTCACTACTGTCCTGTTAAGTGTCTGGCTCTGAAAATGGACGATACCAATTCATTCGGTCTTCATTATTCCTATCTTGCGGAACCTGAAAAGTGCATAGGTTGCGCGAATTGCGCCATAATCTGTCCTGATGCGGCGATAACTGTTTATAAAAAGAAGTAATCAATATTCAGAAGGAGGCTAAAGTGTCCAACAAGAAGATAGCGTTCATGAAAGGGAATGAGGCTCTTGCCGAGGCCGCATTAAGGGCCGGTATGACCGGATATTTCGGATATCCCATCACTCCGCAGTCTGAGGTTGTGGAATATCTTTCCCGTGAAATGCCGAACCATCCGCAGGTGTGTGTTCTTCAGGCGGAAAGCGAAGTTGCAGCGGCTAACATGCTTTACGGAGCGGGCGGAGCAGGTGCAAGGGTCATGACAACAACATCGTCCCCGGGTTATTCATTGATGCAGGAAGCTGTTTCATATATCGCATGTGCCGAGATCCCGGCAGTTTTCGTAAATGTTCAGCGCGGCGGTCCCGGTCTCGGAACCATTCAGCCGAGCCAGGGTGATTATTTCCAGGCTGTGAAAGGCGGCGGACACGGAGACTACAGGCTCATCGTTCTCGCTCCAAATTCAGTCCAGGAGATGGTGGACCACACTGTCATGGCTTTCGACCTTGCAGATAAATGGTGCAATCCGGTTCTGATCCTTACTGACGGTGCGATCGGACAGATGATGGAGAAGATAGAGCTCCCTGAACCTTATAAATTCAGGAGCGCTGAGGATATGAGAGCTGAAAAGCCGTGGGCTACAAACGGAAAGAACGGCGGAAGAAGAAAGAATCTCCTTACTTCGCTCAACATAAAATCTGATGAAATGGAAAGAAAAAATAACGAACTTCAGGCAAAATATGCAAAGATAGTTGATTCCGAAGTGCGTTATGAGGCTTATCACCTTGATGATGCCGACATAATCGTAAGCGCTTACGGTCTTTCAAGCCGTATCTGCAAAAAAGTTGTAGATCTCGCAAGAGAGCAGGGGCTTAAAGTCGGACTTCTCAGGCCCATTACACTGTGGCCTTTCCCGTCAAAGAAGATCGATGAACTTGCATCAAAACCGAATGTAAAGATGTTCATGACCATTGAAATGAGCGTAGGCCAGATGGTTGAAGATGTGAAACTTGTGGTTAACGGCAGAAAACCTGTTCATTTCTACGGAAGAACAGGCGGCATTCTTGCTACGGCTGAAGAGATACTTGACCAGATCAAAAAGAAAATGTAAGGGGGATAAAAATGAAAGAAGGATATGAATTAGTTTATAAGAGGCCGGCTACTCTTCTTGACACAAGAATGCATTACTGTCCCGGCTGTTTCCATTCAACGCTTCACAAGCTTATCATGGAAGTCGTAGAAGAGATGGGCATTCAGAACGACATTATCGGCGTAAGCCCTGTCGGATGCTCGGTTTTCGCTTATGATTATATGGATATCGATTTCCAGCAGGCGGCTCACGGAAGAGCATGCGCTGTTGCAACCGGTATAAAAAGAACGCTTCCTGAAAAATTCGTTTTCACATACCAGGGAGACGGTGATCTCGCCGCTATCGGAACGGCTGAAACTCTTCACGCCTGCAACCGCGGCGAGAAATTCTCCATATTTTTCGTAAATAACGCTATTTACGGAATGACCGGCGGTCAGATGGCGCCTACCACCCTTGAAGGTCAGAAGACCACAACAAGCCCGTACGGAAGAGACCCGAAACATGTCGGTTATCCGCTTAAGATGGCTGAGATCGTCAGTCAGCTTCCGGGTGTCGCATACTGCGAAAGAGTTGTTCTCGATACTCCTGCAAATGTAAGAAAAGCAAAGAAGTCCGTAAGAAAGTGCTTTGAGATCCAGCAGAAGAAACTGGGCATGACATTCCTTGAAGTGGTTTCCAACTGTCCGTCAGGATGGAAGACAGCTCCAGTCAAGACGCTCGATTTCGTTAAAGACAACATGCTTCAGTATTATCCGCTCGGCGTCAAGAAAGATGTCACGGCTGAACAGAACTAATCAAGGGAGGAAAGATATGCTTGCTGAAATGATTTTTGCAGGATTCGGTGGACAGGGCGTTCTTTCGATGGGCAAACTTCTTGCCTATGCCGCAATGAAAGAGGGTAAGGAAGTGAGCTGGATGCCTTCATACGGACCTGAAATGAGAGGCGGAACGGCTAACTGCATGGTGAACATCAGCGATTCTCCGATCTCAAGCCCGATAGTTCAGGCTTACGATGTGGCAGTCGTTTTTAATCTTCCTTCACTTAAACTTTTCGAGTCAAAAGTGAAACCCGGCGGAATACTTATATGGGAAAGTTCCACGATAAAGGAAGCTCCGACAAGAAAAGATATAAGAGTTTTTGCAATTCCTGCAATTGAACTTGCCACAAACAAGATCAAGAACACACAGGTTATGAACATGATAACTCTGGGCGCTCTTCTCAAGGCTAATCCGATGGTGAAGCCGGAATCTCTCATTCTTGCACTCAAAGACACACTTCCCGCCCGTCATCACAATATGATCCCGATCAACGAAGAAGCGATCAAACTCGGAATGAGCCTCGTTTAGGTTCAATATCTTACATTTTCACATCCAGTTGATAAAAATCCTATGAAATGTTATCATCAGTAAAAATTTCTGCGGAGGTTTGTGATCATGGAGTGGTTTTTACAGATAAATCCGGTATTTCAGGCTTTTCTGGCGACACTTTTCACATGGGGTCTCACTGCGACCGGTGCGGCGACAGTGTTCGCTTCAAAAAGCCTGAACAAGAAGACTCTTGACGCGATGCTCGGTTTTGCGGCCGGAGTGATGATAGCGGCAAGTTTCTGGTCTCTTCTCGCTCCGGGCATAGAGCTCGCTGAAAATATGGGAATGAACGCATGGCTTCTTGCCGCGGCAGGGTTCCTCAGCGGCGGAATAGCTCTGAGACTTGCGGACAAGCTCCTTCCCCACATTCATCCCGGAACTGATCTTACCCATACTGACGGTCCTAAATCTTCAATGAAAAGAAGTACTCTGCTTGTAGTTGCAATAACGCTCCACAATATTCCTGAAGGTCTTGCGGTGGGTGTGGCTTTCGGTGCTGTGGCGGCAGGGATCCCGTCTGCCTCGATCGGTTCCGCGATCGCACTTGCCATAGGTATCGGTATCCAGAACTTTCCTGAAGGTGCCGCTGTTTCTTTTCCTTTGAAACGGGACGGCATGAGCTCGTGGAAAAGTTTTATGATCGGGCAGTATTCAGGAATGGTCGAACCTATTGCAGGTGTTGCCGGAGCCCTGTTTGTAATTTATATGCAGGGATTTCTGCCGTTTGCACTATGTTTCGCAGCGGGAGCAATGATATTTGTCGTTGTTGAGGAACTGATCCCGGAATCGCAGAAAGATCCTTCAAATATTGATACTTCAACAATGGCGACAATGCTCGGTTTTGCGGTGATGATGATACTTGATGTAGCTTTAGGATAAGGTGGAACATGATAGTTGACATTATTTTTGCGGTCTTTCTCCTTCTGACAGTAATTGCCGGTTATCTTGCGGGCGGATTTCGTGAAATACTGAAATTTGTTGTTTTTATTGCGGTTTTTCTCCTTTTTAATGTCCCGTCACTTCAGTCTGCCATGCAACAGATATCGGGCAGGGGCAGTTATACCGGATTTTTTATAATATGTTTTCTCATTGTTTATGCAGTTTTGTATCAGATACTCTATTTTTCCCTTAAAGGGCTTATCACGGAAAAAGAGGGTCTTACCGGCGGACTTAACAAAATTCTCGGTGTAATTTTCGGATTTTTAAGGGGAATTCTTATCCTGATAGTAATGATATTCATTTTTGAAGCACTATTGAAAAGGGGCATTTTTGTCGAGTTCAGGGAATCGGCATATGATTCACTTTTCTACAGTGTAGTGAGGAGCATTCTCGATAAGACGGGGTTCTTTTTCTTTTAATTCATTGTGCCTCTGACACATCTGGCAAGCTGGTTGTCCCAGGTTTTTTTCATGTAGCTGACAGATCCTGTCGAGAAACTTACAAGCCATGCGTTTGTGGTCGCCTGAGCTTCTTCATTGCTTGTCCAGTACATCGAATTCTGCTGACCGACTTCTGCTGGAAGATAATTTCCGCTTGCACAAGCTGTCTTGCAGTCACTGCTCCCTCCGTTGCAGGCGGTATATCCGGTGCAGTCTGAAGTTACGGTGCATGATGCGGTTTTTGCACACCCTTTAACGAGCGATTTAAGTTCATCGATATCCGGAAGCCGCCAGTCTGAAAACCCTGCAAAATCAAGAGCTTCGCAATAATCCAATGCACCCTGCCAGGTGTTCGTTTCGACTTGTCCAGCCTGCCATTCCAAACCTGTCGTATCAACAAAAGTTGCAGCCGGGATCAGTACGCAGTTATTGTTCTCACACCATTTTCCTTCTTCGCACTCACTGTCAAAATAGCAGTCTCCATAAGGATTTTCGGGTACATAATCGGTTTCGGGCACATCTTGCGCGGTTCCTGATCTCACACATCTCACCCAGTTCGCTCCGCTTAATGAATCGGCATCGCTGTTTATGAGACCGCCTTTGAAATTAAGATACCAGAAAGCTTTAGCCATTGTGCCTGTAGCGCTTGTATTGGGAGTGCTTGACCATGTTCCGTTGCAAGGTCCGTGAAGGATGGGAACTATGTAGCATTCTTCATTATTGAGCTGTCTTTCAGTGAGCTTGCAGTCATCTTCCGTGAGATATGCAAAAGAAGGATCGTATTTTGTTTCGTCAAGGGCATAACAGCCGAGACATGAATTGCCGTAACCCTTTGTATTATCTTTATCTTTATTGCAAGTGCCCTGATCGGTGCAAGTGTCTGTGGTGGGGCATTTTCCGCCGGTCATGACAGTGCTTACACCTCTTGCGATAGTTCTCAGCTCGCTGATGGTGGGAAGTCTCCAGTCTGTCGCTCCGGCAAGGATGAGGTTGTCACAGTATTTCACGGCATCAGCCTGTTTAGGTCCGAGACCGCCTGCACCTTTGTTTCCCATCGGATTTTCCCAGATCAGGAATGTTTCAGGGTCCACCCATATTCCGGGGGCGTTCTTGTCAAACGATCCTGCTCCTGTGTCTCCTGTATCTCCTGAGTCGCCTGTATCGCCAGTATCACCCGTATCACCTGTGTTTGCAGTGTTTCCGGTATCCGTTTTGCAGTCTGTAAGGACCCATGTGTCGCACTTGTCATTGCATACGGCTATTCCGCCTGAATATTTTGCATCTATTTCGGAACATTCCTTAGCTCCGCCGTCACAAAGTTCACCGTTATCGACTATCGAGTTGCCGCATAAAGATTCGTTATTTTCATCAGTTGAGCTGTTTTCATCGGCAGTGATGTTCGCGTCATCAACGGTTTCTCCGGTCTCGTCGGTGATACAGCCGGAAAGGAAAAATGCACAAAGCAGAAAAAGGATCGTAAAAAAGCCTGACAGTCTCATAGTCACCTCCAAAAATTAAAGAACTTACAGAAAAATATTATTAGACAACTAAATAAATTCGTCTTTTAGCGGTATAAGGACTTATTTGTTGAATTCAGAGGTTCGACTTTCTAAAACATACCGGAATCATTGACCAATGCGGTTGGAAATAAATACTCAGAAAAGGTCCTCAGTTGGAAAAAAATGAAAATGAAGAGATTTAATTCATTAATTTTCTAAAAGATTCTGCATCAGGTAAAATATTTTTGTATTCGGCAGGAAGTTCAGAAGCGGTTTTATATGTTGCAACTCCCATGGGTTTTTTCAAATCACGAAAAGAAAATTCCACGATCTTATTGACCTTTTCCTTGCAAAGTATAATTCCTATTGAAGGATTTTCATGATCTTGTTTGAAATATTCATCCAGAGCTGAGAGATAAAAGTTCATTTTTCCAAAGTATTCAGGTTTGAATTTCCCGTTTTTTAATTCAATAGCAACAAGGCACCGGAGACTGCGATTAAAAAACAATAAATCAATGAAAAACTCTTCCTCATTTACCACCAGACGGAATTGATTTCCTATAAAACAGAAATCAGCACCGAGAGTCATAATAAATTTTTTGACATTTTGAACAATTTCCTTTTCAAAAACCCGTTCATTTTCCTCATCCGGATCTTTAAGATTAACAAAATCCAATAGATATTCATCTTTGAAAGAGCGTAATGCTCTGTCACGAAAATCATGCTCAGAAAGAGTGTTTGTAAAATTGTTAATTATTTTGCCTTGCCGGTCAAAGAAATGGCTTTTCAATTGAGACTTCAACTTTTCAATACTCCAGAATTCTTTTGCGGAGTATTTAATGTAAAAAAGGCGTTTTTCTAAAGTATTGCAGGATCTTATAATTTCCCGATGATGTGTAAAACTTACTGAAAGGAATTCTTCTTTTTGTGTTTCTGTTAATTCGGCAGTTGATAACTGCCGAATTGTAATCTCCTGATTCTCATCGGTGAGAAAATCGGCAGTTGATGGTTGCCGATTTGTAATTATATTGTGCCACTCCTCAAAAAACAGTCGCATATTCTTTAAGTTTGTGGCAGAAAATCCCCTTAATCCAGGCAACTCCTTTTGCAATTTTTCAGAGATCTCTTCAATCGCACCAGTACCCCAGAATCTATTTCTGGTGTTCATCGAAATGTATTCACCTATTCCGAAATATAGTGAAAGGAGCTCTCTGTTTGCAAGAACTGCTATTTTGTAGCGGCTTTGCAGGATGGCATTTTTTATGACTTTTATTGCTTCAGTATATTGTAGATGTTTTTTTTGCATAACAACTTCTCTGTAATTTCCCAGCCGACAATTTAACATAGAAATTTAAAATGTCAAATGCTGATTAAAATATTTAGTTGGAAAACCACAGCTTGAGATAGCCGAAATAGAGGATGGTGAGAATGATCGTGAACATTATAAGGGCGCCGATTTTAGGACCTATCAGCTTTTTTCCGGTCTTCATGAGCTTTTTTGAAAGGGTGTTCATCCAGCTGTTGAGGTACCGGAAAAGGGGATAGAGAAAGAGAACAAGCACTGCCATTCCTATCATGGTCGCAATTTTTGGAGAAAAGTTCAGTTTGTAATAGCGGAGTATCGCAGTTGAAATAAACCCCGACATCAGGTTCGCCGCGAGTATTGTGACTGTCATCAGCATGAACTTGTACATTAGACACCTTTCTGTTTTCTGAACTCTTTGGGTGTCAGTCCGGTGGCTTTTTTGAAACTTGAATTAAAATGGGATTTGCTGGTGAATCCTGATAAATACGCTATTTCTATGATGTTCTTGTCGTTAAATGAAGGGTCAGAGAACATTTTTTTTGCTGACTCGATGCGGTATCCGTTGACGAAAGAGTAGAAATTCATGTTAAGTCTGCTGTTTATGACCTGAGAGACCATGTAACGCTGAAGAGAAAGCTTTTCCGCAAGTGCTGTCACTGTAAGTTCCGGATCGAGATAAGGTTTTTCAGTTTCCATATATTGAAGAAGCTCGGCAAGTATCGAATCTGCGGTCTCATTCTCAAGTCTTGCGGCACCGTACTTGAATTCATCCGGAATCCCTGACTGCTGCACACTGCGCTCATCTTTAGGTAGCTGGAACACTGCGCTCTGACGGAATGCCATGAACGACAGAAGCAGTATGAGCACCATGTCCCAGAGGTAGCTTATCCTTGTGAAATGGTGATTCATCGTGAAAACACGGCTTGCGTGAAGTATCAGCGAAATGAAAAGTATCAGCAGAAATCCGGCATTTGCGTAAAAGAGGTCTGACAGCCATTTCAGCTCAGTTCTGTATGTTGTGGAAAGATGGTCTTCAATGGAGTTGCGGTATTTCCTTAAAATATGAATGCAGACGGCAAGATATGAGAAATACTGGATGATCTTCAGTCCGTAAGTGAGAAGCGGCTGATAGTTGTGAGTGAATCCGTGATTGATAAAATTCTCAAATGCTCTGATCTTTACTTCGCCGTCAAAGGATAGAGCCGGAAATATTATGAGGAAATGGACGATAAACGGGATGAAGTGGACGATGTCCTTTTTTGAAAAGGTTCTGCCCGTTGTAAGCGCCCTGACATAAAAATAAAAAAGAGGTCCGTAAAGCAGAGCTATCGAGGCGTCGGAATAGATAAGATACGGGAAATCCCTGTAAAGTCCTGACTCATCAATGAAAAGTTTAAAAAGATTAAAAGTGAATAGTGCAAGGATCGTGATCAGATATCTGTTCGGTGCGGAATTATCCCTTCTTGAATAAAGTCCTGCCGCAAGTATGGCGCTCTGAACGGCCCCGAGCAGAAATATGACAGAAAAAGTGAATGACATCGCACTCCGGCATCTATCCGGGAAAATATATTATCAAACAAAGTTAAAAGCAATAAAGAGGGTCTGTTACCTTGTCATTACTATTGCTTTCACTATAATATTTCAGTCTATACTGAGATTTAAGGGCTACAAAAGAGGTCGATAATAAACCGTGGGCAGCAAAATATCTATCCGTTTTTTTAATGACCGCGAAGTGCGGGCATTGTGGGACGAAAAAAATGCAAAGTGGTGGTTTTCGGTACTTGATATTGTAGCTGTTATTACCGATCAGGACGACTACGGCAAAACCCGCAATTACTGGAAATATCTTAAAGCCAAGTTGAAAAAAGAAAATAGTGAAGTGGTTAGTGCCGCTACCCAGTTGAAACTTATCGCACCAGACGGCAAAAAACGATTGTCTGATATGCTCGATTACGATGGTATTATAGCCTTGGGCAAAGAGTTCCCGGGCAAAAAAGCCAACCGGTTCATTGAATGGTTCACATACAGCGATGAAAGTATAGACGGAAAAAGTAAAACAAAGGCATATGCACTGTTTGAAAGTTCTTTTATCAACAGCATAGAAGTGGGCACAACCAGAGGATTGCAGCAGATACACGCTTATTTGTTCGGCGGTTTATATGATTTTGCAGGACAGATAAGACAGAAAAACATTTCGAAAGGTGGTTTTCAATTTGCCGCATCAAACTTTCTCGGCAGTACTCTTAAAAAAATAGAAGCGATGCCCGAAACGACTTTTGATGAGATCATTGAAAAATATGTAGAGATGAACATTGCTCATCCTTTTATGGAAGGTAACGGCAGAAGTGCCAGGATATGGCTGAATTTGATATTAAAGA
Organism: bacterium; assembly: GCA_022703485.1. Classification (GTDB taxonomy): domain Bacteria; phylum UBP6; class UBA1177; order UBA1177; family UBA1177; genus JAKLDO01. The sequence continues at coordinate 7,621 of JAKLDO010000008.1, read as the reverse complement.
AACGGCTTAGAAAATGCGTGGACTGGAGTAAAATAGGCAAAACAGACTATATGAAAGCGATGGTGCAAAGTCCGGCTGACAGCAAATCTTTGAAAAAATTGCTGAAAAATGCTTTAACCACAGAAATCAATAGCAGAGAAATGTTCATGAAAGGAATCGACTATTCATATTACTACGAAGAAGCGTAGAGTATCCGATCTAATATGAAAACCCGGAACCTGATTGGTAAGTTTTTGATATTATATGTAAAATCAATTAATAATTGAACGATTGAACAACTGTTCAACTATGATGCTTTTTCTTGATTTGAAGCTGTTTTAACAATCTGAGTTTCAAACTTTCTTATCCTTTTTGAAATGGAAAGGAGTTCGGGGATCGGGTTGAAGAATGGGTGCTGAAATTACGAAGACCTGAAGCGTTACTTGACTGAATTCAGAGTGTTGAGTATTATTCCGTGAAATTCTAAGTGTGTGAAGGGGGTGAAAAAAATGAAAAGATTATCAGTTGTTATGATGGTTATGTTTTTATTCTCTGCTGTTTCCTGTTCAGGCGGCGGGAATGACAAAAAAGATGATGAGACAGTGAACGATGAAGGTCAGCAGAGTGACATTGACGCTGTTGCAGGGGATACTGATACTGCAACTGACGGTGAAACGCAGGAAGATTCCGACACGGTAAATGACACGGAAAATGAGTCCGATACGGACGAGGATGCGGTAACCGATGAAACGCCTGACAGCGATTCTGTAATTCAGTGCGAAGCTCCTTCAGAAATGACGGAATATGATAAAAAGCCGTATGCGAGAATGAGGATATATCAGAATCCTGCCGAAATGGAGGAATATTCCGATGAAGATATTGCTGACGATCCGGAAGTTAGCGATTCGGATGAAGTAGAAGGATATCCTGATGAAGATCCGGCAGGGGTCGAGATGTCTTTCAAAACGGAGTTCGGCACTGTTTCATGGGAAGGCGGAAGTTATGATATCAATGCCATGATAATGCCCGATTTCGAGTCGGAAGATGAAACTGCATACATGCTTTTTGTTCAGGGATTTGAGCATCAGACAGGCGATTCCGACTATGGAAGATGGTTCATTTTCATGATGGACGCCCAGACTCTCAAAGACATGAAGACGGATGGCCTGAACAGGATACCGGTCAGTCCTGAAAATGCCGCACTTTTCCTGATAAACGATTTTGAAGAGAATTCAATGAAAAAATCATGCACCGAAGCTGTTTTGAAAACCGGCGAAGTTTATGCCTGTCACGATCCGGCATCAAATTATGGAATGTATGAATTCATGAACTTATGGTTCACATTCGATCTTGAAACAGATGAAATCAAAATACTTGAAGAGACACAGCGCGAAACTCTCTGTGACTGCAACAGTCTCGACGGCAATCCGGTCGATTGCGAAACAGGACTTCCGATCGAAACTTCTGATAATGATGCGATTTAGCCTGTAGCTTTCCTTTTAAATTGATTTTTTCATACAAAAATGCAATTGTAAATTACATTGAATGGCAAGTTTTTCGTTCATATTTATCAACTTCAGGAGAATAAAAATGGAACTCACAACACTTATCAGAGCAGGCGTAAATATAATTCAATTGATTACTTATGAAAACAAACGGGTACACGGTTTTGTTAATATCGCAAGTCAAGAGCTCGTGAGAGACTGGTATTTATGGAATCGAATTGAAGGATTGAAAAAATGGGACAATGAAGAAAAAACTTTTGAAACAATTGAAGTTGAAAAAGAACCGTCTGACATACTTGAATGGTTTGATGATAAAGCTGATAAGTGTATTCTGATTCTTGAGGATTTTCATCCTGATTTTGATGACCCACGAATAATTCAGCGGTTAAGGATTATTTGCCAATCCAAATTTGAAAATAAGTCATTAATATTATTGCAGCCAGCAAGCAAACTTCCTTGTGAGCTTGAAAAAGATGTTTATGTTGAAACATTGGATCTGCCCGACATAAAAGATATGAAAGTTATTTATAAAAGTGTTTGTGAAAAATATGGAATTCTGTCAAATGAAAACAATCCTGAACTTCTGGAAGCAGCGCTTGGACTTACAATAATGGAGGCTGAAAGAGCATTTTCTTCGGCGGCTGTTATTGCAGGGAAACTTACATCTGAAGAGGTCCGCATAATAATATCAGAAAAGGAAAATATTATTAAAAAGAGTGGACATCTTGAATATTATCACCCGAATGAAACAATGGATGACATTGGTGGTCTTGAAAATCTTAAAGACTGGCTCACAAAAAGAGGAAGAGGCTTCAGTAAATATGCCAAAGAATACGGCCTTGACGCTCCCAAAGGTGTTTTGATGTTAGGAATTCCGGGAACAGGAAAAAGCCTTGCGGCAAAAGCAGTCGGGAATGCCTGGAATTTTCCATTATTGAAACTTGATATGGGTAAAATTTTTGGAGGTGTTGTGGGTGAATCTGAAAAAAACATAAGGGATGCCCTTAAAATTGCTGAAGCAATCAGTCCAAGTATTTTGTGGATTGACGAGATTGAAAAAGGGATGTCGGGGTTGTCGTCTTCCGGAGCAACAGACGGTGGAACAACTTCAAGAGTTCTCGGTACTTTTCTCACATGGATGCAGGAAAAGAAAAAACCGGTTTTTGTAGTTGCAACAGCAAACAACATATCACAACTTCCTCCAGAGTTGTTGAGAAAAGGGAGAATTGATGAAATATTTTTTGTTGATCTTCCTGGACCTAAGGCGAGAAAAGAAATATTTTCAATACATCTTAGAAAGAAAAAACGGAATACAGGGGACTTTGACATGGATATTTTGAGCAAAGCCAGCAAAGGTTTTTCAGGTGCTGAAATTGAAGAGGCATTGAAAGAAGCAATGTTTCAGGCATACGACCGTGGAGAAGAGGTAGCAACAGCGGATATTAAAGATGCACTTGAAAAAACATATCCTCTTTCAAAAACTATGAGCGAAGTTATAAAAAGTATGAGAGAATGGGCAAAAAGCAGAGCGGTTTTTGCTTCGAGTGAGCCTGCTGAAAACTTCAGCGATTCTGAAACAATAAAAGTTCCGAAACTGAAACAGGAAACATACAACAATCCTTTTATTTAGGGGGTTAGATTGAAGCATTACTATCGAGCACTTCCAAAAGAAACAAAACTCGATGATCATTCAAATTGTGAAGTTTCGCAGCAACTACTTGACAACACATTTAACTCTTTGATGGATTTTCATCAATATGTTGAAACATCCATAAGATCGATGAAAAACAAAGAAGAAATCAAAGCCAGATGGCATAAAATTAATAATGACAACCTTGTTTTTGAACTGGTTCCGCAAGGATATGCATATGAAATTAAAAAAGAAACTGTTTTTGAAGTTGTTGTGCCTGAAAACTTTGAAAAGGATTTGGAAGAATCTCTTATATATTGGCAAGAAAATGAGAAACAAAAACAAAAAGTTATTGAAGAAAGCGGCAAAATGTTATTAAAACTTAATGGAATTGTTGATGAAATCGAAAAAGCCACATGGGTTGGAGAGGCCGTTGATTTGAGGTTGATCTCAAAATATGAAGTGCCTGATAAATCTATTGTTTTGCAAGAAACTGAAGGCTTTACAGCTGTTTATTCAAAAAAAGATCTCCATCTGAAAAAAGAGGACATATTTAAATTCATTGATTTTAAAGTCCTTAAGTTCGATGATGGCACAACTTTTGAGTATGAAATAGAAGCCAATCACACTTTCAAAGCTCCAGATGATAATGGATTGTCCAATTTTGAAAACAAAATTCTGTCAACAAGTCAGGGAATTCATTTTAAAATAATAAAACATACAAGAGAAAAAAAAGAAGACGGTTATTGGATACAGTTAGAGGAAATGGACGATAACGGAAAAGATGAAATTTCACCTTTGTCAGAACTCAGGTATTTTTTCGATGATGACATACAGATTGAAGACGGAACCAAAGATGGAACCAAAGATGGAACCAAAGATGGAATATATTCTGTTCACAAAGGAAAAGAAGATGAATTCAGGTTGATATTAAAAAAAGGGAAGGGCAAAGACCAGGAGTTTTGTTTTCCACAAGGTGCTATTTTAAAAATAAGGGTGAATACTTCTCAACTTAAAAAACAAAAGGAAGCAATTGAAACTCTTCAAAATATGCCTGTTGACGAACAATCAAAACTGATCAAACTTTTTGAAGAGAGAAAACAGATTAAGTGGTCCGGTTTTTCACCTTGTGAGGAACCTGAATGGGATGTTCTTACTGATGAAGCTCGGGATGGAGCTGAGGAACAGAGAGAGTTCGTCAGGAAAGCTCTTTCCACAAATGATTTTGCGATAATGGAGGGCCCTCCCGGATCGGGAAAAACAACAGTAATTCTTGAACTGGTTTGCCAAATAGTTAGAACCGGAGGGCGAGTTCTTCTTTGCGGATCAACTCATGTTGCAATTGACAATGTCCTTGAAAGGATAAAAGAAAAGGGATTAATTGAAAAATTCAATATATTACCCATAAGAATCGGAGATGAAAAAAGAATAAGTGATGACATAAAAGACTTCCAGTTGAACAATATGACTGGATCAAAAGGAATTCGAGAAGAGTTGCTTCTTGATGCAGCCAACCTTGTATGCGGAACAACAATCGGAATACTTCAACATCCTAAATTTAAGAAAAAAGAAAAGAATGCACCGGTAATCCCTGAATTTGATTATCTTATAATTGATGAATCAAGCAAAACAACATTTCATGAGTTTCTAGTTCCTGCACTTTATGCAAAAAAATGGATTCTTACTGGAGATATAAGGCAGTTATCACCTTACACCGAAAGAGAGCAGATAGTTTCCAACCTTGAAAAACTTGAGCTTGCCGGCAAAAAAGAAATGCCAAAAGAAATGCAGAAAAGCTGTTTTTATCTGCAGAAACTTAATCAATTGGTCAAATCATCTAAAGATAGCAAGTTTGTTCTTAATATTTCAAAAAGTGAGGTCATATGGTTTTATAATGAGCTTATTGAAAGGAAAAAAAACAAAATATTCAAAGATGATAAAGCGACATTCTTTATAACTCGTGAAAATTTGGAATGCAAACACAATATATTTATCAGAAAACCTTCTGAAATCAGACATCTTGAGCTTGTCGCCGCAGACATAATTTTTATAGATAATTCTGCAAACATTGATGATGACAAAATTCCCGAAATATTTCTTCGGATTCAGAATGAAAAATGGCTTTTGTCAGAATCGGCCTTCAGATTGAATTACAAAAAAGACCGTTTCGATTTCTGTTTAAAGGAAAAAAACAGAGAAATTAAAGATTGTTTTGAAATTGTGGGTGAAGCAGATCAATATTTCAATAAAAAATCATGGGCGGAAGAAATTGCCTGGAGAATTGAAAGAGAATATCAGCTTAGATTAAATAAGAATCAAAAAATTTCAGAAAACTATAAAAAACAAATTGAAGACCTAATGCCTTTTTATGAGAATATTAATTATAACAAAAATGATATTTCAAACAGAGTTAACTCTATTGCAGCGATTGCATTTCCCTCCATACTTGAATCTCTTGTAAAAGGGATAACGGGAAGGAAAAACAGCGAAAGAAGATCAACAATATCAGAAGGTTTCAGCAAAGAAGAGTTGGAGAAACGGCATACTGTCTTAAAGTATCAACACAGAATGCATCCGGATATCTCTGAATTTTCGAGAGAAAATTTTTACAAAGAAGACAATGCTCTTTTAAACTCATCAAGTATTGAAAGGGATTGGAATTATAATAGATATGAAAAAAGAAGAATGTGGATTGATGTTAAAGGATCTGTTTATAGGAATGTCAACTCTAAAGAATCTGATGAATTGATTAGTGAATTGAAAAAATTCATTGATTTTGCCAAAAAAAATCCTCAGCCCGAGGGCTTAAACTGGAGTGTTGCTGTAATTACATTCTATAGAGGACAGGAGAAAGATTTAAGAAAAAAACTGCAAAAATTTTGTAATTCTCAACACACCATATCAAATTTCTGTATCGAAAAAAGTGATAAAACCCAGATAAGCATAAAACTTCATACTGTTGATAAATTTCAGGGACAGGAAGCAGACATTGTTTTTCTTTCAATGGTTCAAACTTCCAGAGATGGTTTTATGGATAGCCCCAACAGATTGAATGTAGCGTTAACAAGAGCAAAATTTCAACTTGTAATTCTTGGTGATTATGAATATTTTTCTAAGAACAGCAAGTCAGAATATTTGATAAAGCTTGCAAACAACACCCCTGTTTTACGGAGGAGCAGATGAAAGCAACTTTAAAAAAACATTTAAATGTAAGTTGTTACGATACTTTTCTTACAATTCAGAAAGAAGAAGCAAGAAATGATATAGAAGATTTTCTCAAAGATTTTGATAGCGGGAAAAAAACTTTCAAAGATGAGACTGTTCAAAAAAGGGTTGAAGATTATTTGAAAAAAGAAGGTCTGATAAATGAAACCGGATTGACTGAACAAGGTCGGGAAGTTTTGAATACAGGGAAAATGTTATTTAGAGAAAAGGGGAAATACAGGATCTGGCTTGTTGAAAAGGATAATTTTCTTAAAAATAGAATTCTCCACTTTGAAAGAAAACGGTTTGTTGAAAAGAAGAATTCTGAAAAAGAACACATTACGCCAAAGATAATTGATATTTTCAGTATGGATCATGAACTTCTTCCTATTGATTCTCGTGAGACAGAAAAAATTAAAGTAATAAAAAATGATGACAACAAAATTGATGCTTCAAAAAAGCAAAATGAAGCTATTGAGCTTATATGGGAATGGGATGAAATGGATAGGTCTGACTACTATTTTAAAGGAGCCATCAATCCTGAAGGGACTAAAAATACGAAAAAAATTGAGCGAAACCTTTTCAAATCAGATGAAAACCTGGAAAAATGGTTTTCAAATATTTACCCTGAGTGGGATAAAAAAGAGAAACTGCTTAAAACTGAATTGCCTCATAAAGTTGAAGAACTTCAGAAATTTCAAAAAGATATCATTGACTACAACAAAGAAGGTTTTGATTCTTTAGAGTTTAAAAATGTTCCATTGATGCCCAAAGATTTGCATACAGCAGAAGAGTGGAGAGATGCTATTTTAAAAGAAAGTCTTAAAAATGAATATATAAATGAAACCGATTTTTCAACTCTTTCCAGCAAACTCATCAAGCATGAAGCTTTTAATGTTTATCGTGAAAACATCAAGCCGCCTGTTGTTTATGATTTTTTAGAAAACCTTCAGAATTATAATGAAAGATCCAAACAGACAAGTGAGTTTTGGCATTTGTCTGCACCTTTTGATCTTGATCCGGACAAAGATGAAAAAAGTACATTAAAAAGCATTAATTTCAATCCGGGAGAAATAACTTCTTTTTCTGAAATAGCTTCTAAAATTAAGCAAAGAGGCAAAAAATACACCCATATTTTTTATTGTGACTGGTTTACACACAGAGAAGATCAGCAGAAAAAGATCGTTGTTTATCTTGATGCTTTTGATATATCAAAAAAACATCTACGGTATGTGTCAACCTTTTTGTCGCCTTTTGTTAAATAATTTTTCATTACCTGTTTTCCGGATTTAAGATCACTTCA
>JAKLDO010000079.1 GCA_022703485.1 bacterium | reverse complement strand
ACTTCATGAAATAATCTATCATGAACTCAGGGTAGTTCTCATCAGGCTTGTTCTGGAAAGGGTCCTCAAGGAACTCTATCAGCTCTTCAGGCTCAACGACCCTAGCCCTGTAATATTCAATTCCTTCATCGGTATTGCCTTTGAACTTTTCAGGCAGATCGAGCCTCGATTTCAATATAAGTTCGAGGTTATATACATCATTTTGAAGAAGTATGTCGCTGATACCGTCCAGCAGCGGTTCAAGCTGTATGTCAAAATCCTGAAGGAACTCCGATATGGTGCATGGAAGCTCACTGTCCCATGTAAGTGTCGGCAGGGCGGCGACAGTATAATGATTAAAATTCATCTTAAAAAACTCCCGCGGCTATTTTGAAAAAAGAGCCTTCCTGAGCTCCGGTCTCAGATATTCAGTAAAAAGCTCCACTACCGATTCTTCCGTGAACTCATATCTGAGCGCACCGTTCTTTGAAATGACTGAAAATCCGGATGGGAGATTCTCTTCCGAAAGTGTTATTTTTGAAGCCGCTTTTGAAGCTATCTGGCTTTCGACATATGCTGCTATGTTCTTTTTCATTTCACTGTTCAAAGCTATCGAGAACGATCCCTGTGAATACTGCTTTATAACTTCTGAAATGAAATCCTTTATGATCTGCTCGTTTTTAATTGCTGACTTGACAGGTTCTGCAACGGAAAATGCAAGGACTTCTTTCTCAAGCGCCATTTTGAGCCTGTCTACTGACTGTTTCGCCGCTATTTTCAAAGCAGATTCCGTATTGAGCCTGAGAGATTCCGCATCTTTTCTCGCTTCCTTCAATATTGCGGCGGCCTCTCTTTTTGCGTTATCTATTATCCCTGCCGCTTCTTTCTCAGCTTCTGAAATTATGGCGTTTTTCTGTTCGTTGGCGGGATCGAGCACCGATGACCTGAGATAATCGGAAATATCCTTTATCTTTGAATCAAGCGAATTGATCTTCACTGTTCCCGTGTCACTCATCTTATCCTCCGATAACATTATTATTTAAAAAAAACCTTAAAATCAGAGGTATAATATAAACCCGTCCTCAAAAGTCAAATCGGCGGAGGTTTTTTGCAACTTGAAATAATATTTCCGCACAATATAATGACTTCAGATTTTTTAATAACCGCACATGGAGATCATTATGAAAAGACACCAGCTTGCTAACGAAATCATCAAAACTACTTCGCTGAAAGAGCGTTTCCTTGCATATGTCAAAGAGGATACTCAGGCTGTAGGCGGAAGTGAGACCTTTCCTTCATCGCCCAAAGAGAAAATTCTGGGTGAAAAGCTCGTTGCCGAGCTCAAAGGACTCGGGATCGGCAATGCCGAAATGGACAGCAACGGATATGTATATGCACAGATGCCCTCGAACTGCGGAGTTAAAAAGAAAGTTGCGTTCATAGCTCACATGGATGTGGCTACAGACTGCGCCGGCGAAGGTGTCAAGCCTGTAATTCATGAAAATTACAACGGTTCGGCAATAAAGCTCAACGGCGGCACGGTGATAGACCCTGAAGATTCGACAGACCTTAAAAAATGTATCGGTGACACGATAATCACTTCGGACGGAACTACTCTTCTTGGCGCTGATGACAAAGCAGGCATAGCCGCAATAATGTCAATGGTCGAATACCTTCAGAAACATCCTGAGATCAAAAGGCCTGAGATAAGGGTCTGTTTCACTCCCGATGAAGAGATCGGCAGAGGTGTCGATTTCATAGACCTGAAAAAGGTGGACGCCGATTTCGCATACACTTTTGACGGCGGATTCCCCTATGAAGTGAACTATGAGAATTTCAATGCATACAGCGCAAAAGTGACATTAAAAGGTGTTTCGATCCATCCCGGGTACGCAAAGGACAAGATGGTCAACGCAATAAGATATGCAGGAAAATTCGTGGATATGCTCCCGAAGACGATGTCGCCTGAAAGGACCCACAACCGCGAACCTTTCATTCATCCTGTCGGCATAACGGGCGGAAGTGAAGAAGTTACGGTCTCGATGATACTCAGAAGCTTCGTTCCGGAGGACATTGACAGAGAGAAACAGATAATCCTCAACATAATTGAAGTGTTAACGGCTGAAGAACCGAGACTTCAGGTCACAACCGCTTTCAACCAGAGCTATCTAAATATGTATGAGATCATGAAAGACAAGATGTTCGTTTACGACTATGTTAAAAAAGCGATAGAGGACCTCGGTGCAGAACCTGAAATTCACCCGATCAGAGGCGGGACCGACGGTGCGAGACTTTCATTCATGGGACTTCCCTGCCCCAACATATTTGCAGGCGGAGTGAACTTCCACTCACAGAAAGAATGGGTCGCCCTTGAAAATATCGGACTTGCCGCCGCAGTTGCAGTCAAGATCGTCGAAAATGTGAAATAAGATCACTTACATATTATTGCAGACTTTTTAAATTTCAGAGGAAAACAGATTATGAAAAAACTTTCAGGGGTAATTTTTGTTTTGATTTTCACTTTTTTGTCATGTACCAGTGAAAAATCTTTACCTGAAAATGATCTTGATGAACTTGGTTCAGACTTCGATATTTCAGACGAAGATATTGAAGACAGTGAACACAATGATCCTGATTCTGATGAAAGCACTGATACTGACGAAGAAACGGATAATGATGTTTCAGGGGTTATAACTATTTCAAAAATCCCTTCTGATGTAGTACCGGACAAACCCTCTTATCCTTATTCTTTCACAAAAACTAAAAACGGAATTCTTTTTTTTGCCACGAACGAAGCGACAGGAATTGAGCCATGGATCTCTGATGGAACCGAAGCAGGAACAAAAATATTGCTTGACACATGTCCCGGGAAAATTGATTCATATTCAAGATTGATAAACAGCGACGGCATTCAAACGATTTTCTATGCCTGCGGTTTATTCTGGATGTCTGACGGAACGATTGAAGGAACAACCGTAATAAGCAACTCTGAGGATAAATCTCTTTCATTTTTTGCCCGCAACGAACCTGAACTTCTTCCCGAAGGCATACAGATCGGAGAAACAGTGCTTGTTTTGTTTCCTATGTATGAAATTTCTATTTACGATGACCTCGTTTGGGAAATAATTTTAATAGATAAAAAATCGAAAACTTTTAAAAAAGTTGCAAAGATTGATCTGTTTCAAGAAATAATTGGAATAAAAGACAGTAAGGTTTTCTTTTTGGCTGGAAACAATGATGATAAACTTCATTTATGGTCAAGTGACGGAACTAAAGAAAATACTGCACCTGTAGTTGAAATTTCACCTTTTAACGAAAACGAATCATGGTATTTGGTGGATTTGACCATGAAAGAGAAATTTGTTTTTATGTTAAGCGACAGTTATGAAAGTGAATTTAAATTTGTCGTAACTGACGGAACTGCTTCCGGAACTGACCTATTTGACAAAGCCTCTGCTGATTATGAAGAGTTTATTTCTATAGAAGCAACAGATGCGAATTTTTATGTGTCTGGTTACAGCGGTAATTTTTTCCATTTTGATCCTTCAACGGGTGAGCTTGAAACCGTTGCTAATCTTGCCAATGATTTTTCCGCCGGTATTTATGACATGATCGCTTTTGAGGATTCTGTTTTTCTTCTTGTTTCAATAGATGATTATTTTGAAATTCTGAAATTTGATGAAAAGAGCAATGAGTTTTCTTCATTTCATAAATATAATGAGCCCGTCAACAACGATAATATACTTCCACTCTTTTTTAAGAAAGACAGCACTCTGTGCTTTGTTGATAACGAAAAATTCAAGATCTTTTCATCATATCAGTCATATACTGATGTTCTGAACATTTATGATGCTGCAAAAGATACAACCCGCAAAATTAAATTAAACAGCCCGTTCTTCTGGGAAGATGATTTGCATATGCGAGACCGTCCCAGGAGCATTGATTTCATTGGAAACGACATCTTTTTTGGCGGCAACGAGATAGTGTTTCCAACTTCCAACAGCTGGTACCATGCAGGAAACGAACCAAAAATGATAAAAGAAGCGGCTACAGAAGCTGAATTGATAAAGAACATCAATCACGGCATAATGTCAGAATTTTACGGTATTTACAACACATCCCTCCACAAAAATGTACTTTTTTACAATGCAGTGGACATCAAGACCGGATACTCTCAACTCAATATAACAGATGAGGGAGTAAACCGCACAGAAAAAGCTGTTGATATCAGTGTTGACGATTTTTTAGTCTTTCAAGACAATCTCTACATTAATTCAATGGACGGATTTTATGCTCTCGATACATCCGCAGAAACTCTTTTAACATATGTGGCAGACTGGGCGATTTCAATATTTCCTCTTAAGGACTTCATCTTATTCAGTTCAAGCGACACTTCACACGGTCAGGAACTTTGGAAAACTGACGGAACGGAAAAAGGAACAGAATTTTTCAAAGATATATTTCCGGGTGAAGAAGGAAGTTTTCCCCCTGAAGAATTTATTGCAAAAGATAATAAAATGCTGTTCAGAGCAAAAAACAGTGAAGAAACAGGATGGGAACCTTATTTTACTGACGGAACTCCGGAAAACACAAAACTGCTTGCTGATGCAATAGAGGGAGAAAGGTCTTCTGATATGTTCCTTATGCAATTACTTGATGACTACTTCTATTTTGTAGCTTACAATGAACTGTCAGACATCTCGAGAATATACAGAACAGATGGAATCGAATTGAAACTAATTGCTGATATCGATATGCCAACCGAAGGGTTTGTAAGAATAATGGTGCCGTTAAAAGATAAAATTCCAGTAATAACTAGCACATACAACGATTCATTTGTTTATTCCATCGATCATAAAACTACGGAATTTACAAAAATTTTATCTATCCCTGCAAGATCCGTTAATCAGGAAGCTTTTGCCAGAATCGACAATAAGGTTCTGTTTCTTATACAGATAAATGGTCCAGGAAGGCAGTGTGAATTGTGGATAACAGACGGTACTGCAACCGGAACCCAAAAGATAAAAAGTCTTTTCCAGGACCTCGCAAAACCATATAATTACAAAAACTATATGTTCAATTCAGGCGGTAAAGTGTTTTTCTCAATTTCAGACGGGATTCATGGAGATGAAGTCTGGATAAGCGATGGCACTGAAACCGGAACAAAAATGTTAAAGGACATTATGCCCGGCCAGGGTCAATCAAATCCTGTATTTCTTATTGAACATAAGGATATCCTTTACTTTACAGCTTCAGATGGAGTACACGGAAATGAGCTCTGGAGGACTGACGGCACCACGGAAGGAACATATATGGTCTATGACTTATTTAAAGGTCCTGATTCTTCCTCTATCAGTTCAATATTTTTTACAGACAATGATGATATAGTTGTTAAAAGTTACGACGAAAAAGATGGTTACCAGTTGAGAAAGATACCTGCTGAACTATGTAATTGATCTACTCCTTTTCCAGAAGCATGAAATCAACATCAAGGTCGCTGAGCTTTGCCGTGAACCACGCTTTTGCATCTTTCAGACCTTCGTTATAGACCTGTGGCGCGATCTCTTTCAGGAAGAAATCGAGCAGAAGCTCCGCCGCAAGGTTTGTGATCTCCTCCTCCCGCTCCTTTGAATAGTAGTATTTTATGTCACTTACCGCCTTTTCCCTCTGCTCTTTTGTTAATTTGACAGACATATCAGACCTCTTCTGAAAACATTTTTAAGACTTCTATCGAAATTTAGAATATTAAGCAATTTAATCAGTATCTTCTTGAGCCTCATCAGCTCGATAACCTTCATTGCAAATCCCACTGCTTTTTCAAGTACCATGATCATAAAGTTCTTCATTTGGAAATCTCCATAGATAAATAATAAAAATAATCGGTAAAGCGATTAGCTTGTAATTACGAATACTTATAACAGAATGTTGAGACTATTTTATTGCAGGATCTTAGACGCTCAAGGGTTTTGCTGGGGAGATGATGTGATGGAACCGCATACGACTGATATTTCTGAGTAATATTATTTCTACGAAGAACTATCTTCTTTTGAAAAAAACAACGAATATAGAACCTCACTGAAATACAATGTCTTCCACTTCTTTTCTTTATAAATGTAAAGCTCTGTATTTAAAGCTCTGAGAAAAGAAAAATAGAAGCTCTTCTTATTAGGATGGAGATTGTAATGGTATCGTGAGGGAGCAAAAAATACAGGTTTAGGAATATTCTCAAGATAGTGCGGCTGTAAATCTGAAAGTTTCTCAGGATATTCTCCATTATCATTTTTATACTGTTCTACCGCATTTATAATTGTGTCTCCTCTTTCACGTGAAATAATCAGTTGAAAATAGGCAATGGAAATAACTAGAATTATCTCAGCAATAACTGATAGGTACGGAACTTTGTTTTTGAAGAACCTCTCTTTATTTGGACCCTTGGTAAAAGAGTTGTATGCGATATAAAACATCAGCAAAGCCAACCCTGCTATTGGAAATGCAAGCATCAAATCAAAATAAATGAAAAAAAGAATCACTAATGCTTTTATAATTTTTTTTGTCATAATGCTCTCTTATATCCTATTTTTTATTATTATTGCTTCCCTTTGTATTTTCATAAACATATTCAACCAAAGAAACAGGCCAATTCAGCCCAATCCCTGCAGCTTTCGCAAGAATATCTGGCCACATTTTTGCACACTCTTTGAATTGGCACATTTTCACATCAAAATCATCAGGGTTTGAGTCTAGCCCTTGTTGTTGAAGCGTATCGCTCTCTTGGGAGATACATCTTGAATACGAATTAGAGTAATAGTCGTCAGCAATTTCAAATATTTCATAGATTGCAACTATTGCAGTTCCTATACCATACAATCCCCCTCCCCAAAGTATTACTTGTATTACTATTGCAATATTTCCGCTATAATCCACCCAGTTCACCGGATCTCCATCACAATAGCTGTAGAAGTTATCCGATCCTGCAAATCCCAACGGTTCCTTTTCCATCCATCTGCCTGTTGTGGAATCATACCATCTTGCTCCGAATTTGGTGAGGTCTGTGTCGGTGTCTCTGATTCCGCCAGCGAATCCGAAGATAGTGTTGAATGTACCTGTTTCTTCTGTTTTTTCACCAAATTCGCTATAGCGAAGTGTCTTGACAATTTCACCGGTTGAAGAGTCTACTATCATCCTGATGCTTCCGAGATGGTCTTTAATGACTCTGTATTTTGTTCCGTCTTTCAGGATGTAGTCAGGTGAATTTACTCCGAGTCCGTAGATATAAGTCTCAATCGTAGTACCTGATGCATCAACTTTAGCTACAGGAGCAAGCTGTCCGCCGTAAATAAGTCTGTACTCCACGATACCGTTCACCTGCTTTGATATGAGTCTGTTTCTTCCGTCATAAATATAACTGATTTCGTCATTATTTGGAAGTATTACTTCGGTGAGGTTGCCGAGTGCATCATGTGTGTATGTCGTCGTCCCCAGTACATTTGTCTTTGTCAGGACATCGCCATTGGCGGTGTAGGTGTAACTGCTGTACGCTCCTGATACAAGTCTGTCCTGATCGTCATAGCTGAATACCATGCCGTTCTTGGATGTCTCTACCGTTTGGAAGATTTGTGGATTTTTATCAAAACAAGTTGATCTTCAGGAAGCTTTTTTTACGGGTATTCCTTCTTCATAAAGAATTATCGGTGATATGTCTGCACCATTTGCCCATTCTATGCTGTCAAAGACAACTTTTGCAGTTTTAAAGAGTTGAACATCCTTAAGCTCTGAGAATAGACCAAGTGAAAGATAAGGATTCATATCGAATATTTTCTCTTCTCCATTGTCAAAAAGAATTAACATCTTGTAATCAGGCATGAAATCTTTTATTTTAGAAACTCCGGCGTACATAACTTTCTCCTCGTTATCTAAGCGGGTCAATTTTAAATGGCAATTCGCCATTTTGAGCCAGATTCCAATTAGCTAGCAACTCTTCTTTGTGCAGCTCAGCCCATGCGAGAACAAGTCGTGTCTGTTTAGGAGGAAGACTGCCTTCTTTTAAAGTAAGGGAATTTATCTCAATCACCGCTTTGAAATCCTGATAATAAACATGGAAATGAGGCGGATGATGTTCTGACTTCCCCATATACATTCTTACAATTATTCCGAAAAACATTGAAAGAGTCGGCATTCCAGATCTCCAAAAAGATTCAGCAGTAATTTTATTTAAACAGCACCCGTTGTCAACACCTTAAACGCAAACACACTCTTCAACAACGCTGCTGTCAGAGTCATAACTGCTGAACGCTCCGCATTAGTCATGCGGAACTAAAATAAAGTCCCCTGATCAGGCGCAAACTGCTGGAAATGATGTTTCACAGCATAGAGCTGAAAGGAAGAAGTTTAGTGTTTACTGTTAGTTATGCTTTCGATGCGGGGGAAAAGTTCCAAGACAAAAAAAATGGTCGTCTGGGCTGGACAGGTTTGGAACTCATGTTCCGGAACCCTGCATGGGCGGTTACGATGGCGAAGGTGGAAGTTTTCTTGCAAGCATATCAAGGGAGTGTGAATTTTATATAGACATGGAAGTATGTCGCATAAAAGTGTTGATATGCGCTCCTGTTCACGAAATTTTCTGATTGTATCAATTTTAAAAAGGGGACTGTTCAAAAATGTACAGTCCCCTGTAGAGTAGGCTTATCATGGTCATTCATTTCTTTTTTGCATCGGCCACAATGCGGTAGAGCGTAGCCCTGCTTACGCCAAACATATTTGCAATGTCATTAACAGCGACTGTTTCCGCATCCATCAGCTCGACTGCTTTCAGAATCTGCTTATTCGTCATCTTTGCTGGTCTTCCGCCGAACCTGCCACGGGCTCTCGCTGACTGTAGTCCAGCATTGGTTCTCTCACGGATGAGCTCTCTCTCGAACTCTGCGAGTGCACCGAAAATGTGAAAGATAAGTCTGCCACCGGCAGTGGATGTGTCGATGTTTTCCTTCAGGGACTTAAAAGCGATGCCCTTGTTGTTCAGGTCGTTCACAACCTCGATGAGGTGTTGTAAGGATCTGCCCAGCCTGGACAGTTGCCACACGACCAGAGTGTCACCGGGTCGAAGGTAGTTGACAGCCGTTTCCAGTTCAGGTCTGTCAGTACGGGCACCACTTGCGACATCGCTGAAGATCTCCTCGCAACCGGCAGCCTTGAGAGCATCAAGTTGAAGGTCGAGCTTCTGATCTGATGTGCTCACGCGTGCGTATCCTATAAGCATATATGCCTCCTGTTGTAATGTTGTTATTGTTACATCTGCTTCCGGTAGCAGTGGAAGCAGGACGATCAATCCGGAAGAGAACCGAAACCCCTCGCACGATTCAACCAACCGCTTCAGCTGTTCCCGGCTGTGCTGTTTTCCGTCCCTTTTACGGAGTCCTGTTTTCTGTCGTTCCGAAGTGCAGTGCTGTTTTCTGTCCGTTGATATGGTCATGCTGTCTTATAAAGGTCAGATATGAGCCGTTGATTATGAGACGGGTTGTTTGACACATTTTCAATGGCGTGGCAGGGGTGCAGCATTACTGTCCAATAAACCACCGTTTTTGAGAATGCCGTTTTCTGCCGTTCATGTCATTTTACTGCAACGGGGGGAGTGGAGCGGTGCCAAGATGTGCGTACTGGCGGGATTCGTATTTCGGCAGACGGAGCAACGAAGGCAGGTTCTTAAAAAGTCTGCCTTGGGTTTGCCTTCGGTGCATCGCTGCAAGGTGCGATGATCATTGGATATTACGGCCGCTGATTTTTGGAAGTGCGAAAAGTCCATAATTTTAAAACAATTTTTAGAAAATATTTTTGCATATAGAAAGGTTCCAGAAATTTTAGGACTTTCTGCACTTCGACCTTGCCCCCGCCCAATTCCACCAGCATATTCAGTATGTTATGGATATTGCAAGAAGGCAAAAACGGAGGCACTTTTTTGCACTTGCGCCTTCTGTCGCTAGCTCCGGTGTGACGGGGAAAGAAAAGCCCCCGGAGATGGGGGCTTGTAACTTAGCGGATGCAGCGGACTGGTTCAGTCTTTCCTGGCGATGTCGGCCTGCTGATTGTAATATTAGAATGGAAGATCGTCATAGGTATTGTGTGAGATAGTGAACTAAGAGCCACATAACTTCTAATAAGAAATGTGGCAACTTTCTCCATACATATCCGAACTGCACTGTAGAACAATGCTTTTTGGACAATTACCAAAATCCGATGTCGCACTGTAGCTTTTTCCATTAGGACAACTGTAGGAACAAATTGTGAATGTCGTATCCTTTTTAGAGCTTCCAGAAAAAGGACATACATACTCTTGATACCCTGCAAAAAGAGAACAACTCATCAGTAATAACAATGATGCAACAACAATTTTTCTCATTTTTCTCTCCACTTCAATAATAAAATAATAACCCGACAAACAACCAAGTAGGCTAAAGCCTACCACGAGTAAAATTAAAAGTCAACAAAATGGTGGGCTGAAGCCTGCTGATTTAATTTATCTTTTTACATATACTTTTTTTATGGAAGATTTAAAGTTGACACTAAGTCTGAAGCTTAAATCCCTGCGACGGAGCAGGAACTGGTCACAGTATGATCTTGCTAAAGCAAGTCATGTTGATAGATCATTTATTACTGATCTGGAAAACTGCAAATCATCTGCCAGCGTAGACACGATTGCAAAACTTGCAGCGGCTTTTGATGTCCCAGGGTACGAACTGCTCAAAATTAACGAAGATGAATATTAACTGTCGGATATCTCATTCTCCTGCCTTCTCTGCATAAAGAACTCGTACCTTCTCCTCCGGAGATAGGCGATCGCCAGTATAGAGAAGAGTATAATGTCAAGAAACAGATGTCTGTAGACTATAAGGATAACGAAAACGGTCATCAGTATCTTCTTGATGAACATAATATCTTCTTTCTTGAGGTTCAGCGGTGCCAGAACTGCATACAGCATCCTACCCACTACCTCATCAACAATCTCCATGCCCTTAAACATGCCTTCCACAAGTGTTCCTGTTGCGTCCTTAAGTCTCTTGAGTCTCATCAGCTCGACAGCCTTCATCATGAATTTTACTGCCTTTTCAAGTACCATGATCATAAAGTTCTTCATTCGGAAATCTCCTTAGATGAATGATAAAAATAATCGGTAAAGCGATTAGCTTGTAATTACGAATACTTATAACAAATGTCTCTCTGTTTTTTGGTATAAGTACATGTAATTACAACATTTTTGGAGGTGAATAATGAATGACATTGCACAGACTATTGCGGAAAGGGGCGCTGCATACTGTAATAATCCGGATCTGCTGACATTCATGTTTGGTTCAATGAAACCAGAGATCAGGTCGCAGCTTGTGGACTTCATCAATACAGGGGATGCCCCTCTTCTTGATGAGCTGCCTAAAGTAGTGCGAGTTAAGTTCCAGGCATTTGTAGAACTTGCTGAGAGGTTGTTCGTAAAAAGTGATGTTCGCATAAACGACAGCAGAGATATTGCCGTGCTGTGCAAGGACATGGAAAATCTGTTGCAGGAGCACTTTGTAGTAATAACGGTCGATGGTGCAAACTGTGTTATTGCAAAGAGAACTATTTTTGTCGGCACTGTAAACAAGACCGTTGTACATCCCCGAGAAGTGTTTGCAGATGCGATATCAGATAGAGCGGCTGGAATAATCATAGTTCATAACCATCCGTCAGGCAGATTTGAGCCATCTCAAGAAGACTTCGCCATGACCAAGAGGCTTGCAGATGTGGGGACAATCATTGGCATCCCGGTTATCGATCATGTAATTCTCGGGACGAAAGGACATTACAGCTTTGCGGGGAATGGCAAATTATAAAAGGAGGTTATTATGCAGGTAAATTTTAAACAGCTCAGAAGAGCCATTGAGAATTGTGTGCTTATTGCACCGAAAAAAGCGTCTTTACCACTTTTACAGCTTATAAAAATGGAGGGTAAAAGAAGTTCACTTGTGCTGTCCGTTACAAATCTTGATGAACACTATTCAGTTTCTGTTCCTGTCAGAAAAGGTGAACTGTTCACAACACTGGTTCCAGCAGAACAGCTTGCGAAGGTGCTTAGACATTTGAAGAACGAGACCCTTGATCTTGATGTTGAAAGGAGTGACAAGCTCGAAGTGAAAAAGATCGTTATTAATTCTGACATGGTTTTCAAGATCGTAGTTGATAACAATGTCGCAGACTTCCCGGCATTTCCTGAATTCCGCAAACCTTTTCCTGTTACAGTTCACAATCAGAAGGTTCTTTTTGAAGTAATGAAAAAGGTATGTTTCAGTACAACAACCAGTAATGTTAATAAGGGGTATTCAGGAATTCTCTTCAACCCTAACGAGAATGGCTTAGATGTTGTAACAACGGATATACACCGGCTGAGTATCATTAAGACAAAGGTTGCTGAGACATCTGTTCCATTCATATTGCCGGTGGAGGCCGTAAAAAATGTGATGAAAGTGTTTTCCGATGAAGCTGTAACGGAAATGCTCATTTCAACTGGTGCTGTCGAGAAAAAAGATGACATAAGCACACCATCTGCTCTGACCATAAAAATAAGGTCTGAAAATGCTGTTTATTTCAGCCGGTTACTGAAAAACGAGTTCCCAAATTACAGCAGAGTTCTGGATCTGAAAACAATTGACAGAAGCTGGTTCGAAATAGAAAAAAAGATCTTTTTTGACAAGCTAAAATCGGTATGCGACTTTCATTCAACTCATAAAATTGTTTCAGGAGTGCTCGATTTCGTCAACGATGTCATGTATATCAAAGCATCCGGGGAGCAAGGTGATGTCATTGAGACTGATATTAAGATCAGACCTGTAAATGAGGATCTTTCAATGATAAAGATCTGTTCTCTCAATCTCAGGTATCTTGCAGAAGCTATTTCAACAATGGGAGTTACAGTAAGGATAAATATGAATGCAGGCAGCCCGATACAGCTTTTGGACATAAATCAGGAATATCGCTTTTATCATCTTATCATGCCTTTAAGAATGGATCACAGTCTTGTGAGCCGAAAGAAATCATTAACAGCAGCATAGGAGGAGAAAATGGCAACTTTGGCAAGCATAATAAACATCGCTGAAAATCTCGGCGAAACGGCAGACAGTTTGAAAAAGAACCTCGATGCCATGGAAAGGCAGATCAATGGAATCCGGATGGAGTTTCTGAAGAAGCTGATGCCGATCAGTCAGCGTTACGGTCAGCTGAAAGCAGATCTTGAGCGGGCTGTCGAAGAGAATCCGCAGCACTTCGTTAAGCCTCGTACAATTGAGGTGAACGGGGTTAAGTTCGGCATGCAGAGCAAATCCGGAAAGGTTACTTTCGATAATGCTGATGCAGTTATAGAAAAGGTTAAACTTCTTCTTTCTACAAGGAAGAATGTGCTCATCCAGACAAAGGAAACACTCAATGTCCGTGGTCTTTATGTCATTTCAGAGATGGAACGAAAAGCGATCGGTGTCGGTAAGCTCCCTGACAATCCGAATGCAGTCGTAGTTCAGATAAAGGCCGTCGATGAAGCACACTCTGTAGTTCAGAAGATGATAGAGGACTTCAGAGCTCCTGAGAAGAAGAAAGATCTGAAAATGGCGTCATAAAAATCAATAGCCTCCGACTTGTTGTCGGAGGCTATTAATTAAGTTTGCACACACCAACACAATTCACATTTCATATACAATATCAATATCTTGTGAAATTTTTTGTTAAAGCACAAATTATATTTGACATCTGATTTCAATTACCCATAATCGACCGCAAGACCATAGTGGTCGAGTGGAGCAGTAAGATGCTGATGAATAATAATGATGAATCGATTGTAAAACAGGATATTATCACCGCTGCAAGGAAAGTGTTTGGAAAATTCGGTTATAAAAAAGCTTCAATGAACGACATAGCAGCGGCGGCAGGCAAAGCAAAAAGTTCTCTTTATCACTATTTTGAAAGCAAAGAGGCTATTTTCATAGCTATAGTTAAAGAGGAGCTTGACAATCTTGTTTCAAAATCACTTCTGGAAGCATCTAGGTACCGTGACCCTGTAGAAAGACTGCATGCCTACATATTTGCCGGCAGAGGAAGTGTCGGTAAAATTTCAAAGGAGTTCGGGAATATTATAATTACCTAAATCGTTCGATTTTCAATAAAAAACTTGACAAAAACCTCCTAAAGTGAAATGATTTCAATGAGTTAAAAAGAAACCTCAAAATCACTCAGGAGGTGAAGAAATGATACTGAGTTCAGGAAAGAAAGTCAAGAAAGGAATCAAAGAAATTCAGGCAACAGGAGAAGTTCTGACAGCACGGGCGGGTCTCGGGATATTTTCGCAGTACATTGAGAGTCAGATATGGCTGATGCAACTGTTGCAAAGTTGTGATGGTAAAGGAAGCCGCAAGGGTCTTCATCCCGGAGAGCAGCTCAGGCAGATGCTGCTTAACTGTATTGACGGGACATCAACACATCTTTCAGTTTTTGATGAAAAGTGTGCTGATCCGTCGTATGCACCGCTGATCGGTGCGGACAAACTTCTGAGTACATCTTCGGCAAAACGGATGCTTGCACACATGAAACCGCGGACAATACGACGGATCATAGAGATGTCTTTTATGAAGCGGCTGAAAAAGGAGAAAGCTCCGTACATAAAGCTGGAT
>JAKLDO010000078.1 GCA_022703485.1 bacterium | reverse complement strand
AAGAAAAAATGTCCTTGAGTACGACGATGTCATGAACCAGCAGAGAAAGACCATATATGCAATGAGAAGGAACATTCTCACCGGCGGAGAAAAGAACAAGGAAGTCATATATTCCATGATCGAAGAGATCGTAAACTACGGAATGACGACCACGATCCCTGAGAAAACTCCTGTTTCAAGCTGGGATTTCGATGCTTTGAGGGACTTTGTCGCTTCTGTAGCCATGATAGATAATAAGGCCTCCATCAGCAATGCGATAAATTCCGATGCCCCCGCAGGAGCGCCCAACCTTGAACAGGCACTTTCTGTAATGGCCCAGAAAATGTATGACTATCTTGTCGAACTTTATGATGCAAAGATGTCAGAATACGGTCCTGAATTGAGTTCGGAAATGGAAAGGCATGTCGTTCTTGAAGTTCTTGACACCTACTGGAGACGGCACCTTCTGAACATGGATCATCTCCGTGAAGGGATAGGTCTGCGCGGTTACGGGCAGAAAAACCCGAAACTCGAGTACAAACGGGAAGGCTTCAGGATGTTCACAGAAATGATGAACAACATATATTTTGAATCCATAAAAAGACTTTTCACCATTCAGGTCGTGACACAGGAAACTATCGAGAAGTTCGAGCAGAAAGAACAGAAAAAGGAACAGGAAGTTCAGAAGAACACGACTACCGTGGTGGAAAAGGAACCTGTAAAAAGAACTGTCGCAAAAATCGGAAGAAACGACAACTGTCCTTGCGGAAGCGGTCAGAAATTCAAAAGATGCTGCATGAACAAAGGCATTTATGACTGATAATCTTTACAGGATCAACAGATATCTGTCCCTATGCGGCATCGCTTCAAGAAGAAAAGCTGAAGAGCTCATAAATTCAGGCTCAGTACAAATAAACGGAAGAACTGCAATTCTTTCAGATCAGGTAGATATTGAAAAAGATGTTGTGACCGTTAACGGGAAACCTGTCTCAAACCGGTCAGAACATGAATATTATGTTATGAATAAACCGCTAGATGTATTAAGTTCATATTCAGATGACAGAGGACGGAAGACCGTTTCCGACCTCCTTCCGAAAGGGTCAAAAGCTGTCCCGGCGGGAAGACTTGACCTCGATACCACCGGAGTCCTGATACTGACCACCGACGGAGAGCTTCATTACAGGCTTACGCATCCTTCTTTCGGTGTGAAAAAAGTCTACAAAGCCAAAGTCGCAGGCGATTTTACTAAGGAAAAAGCTGACCTTATCATCAAAGGAATAGAGATCGAAGGCTTCATCATGAAAGCCGAAAAGCTTACAATAATAAATCAGAAAGGGCGTGTGTCAGACATACTTATTGTGCTCAACGAAGGAAGAAAAAGAGAGATAAAAGAGCTTATAAAAGCCGTCGAGTGCAGAGTTGTAAAGCTTGAAAGGACCTCTTTCGGCACGATAACATGCGCCGGACTCGCTCCCGGAGAGATCAGACCGCTCACGGAAGATGAAATAAAATATCTGAAAAAGATCACTTCTCAGACAGTTTCATGACAAAAATGTCGTATCCGCCGGCACTTTCACCCGAATCGAACCCTTCTTTCGCACCTCCTGTAAGATAAATATTTCCTGAGTCATCAGTAACAACTTTTGAACTTGTTTCCTGCGAAAAAGTTGCCCACCATTTCCGCCACTGTTCTTCACCGTCACTGTTGAATTTAGCGAGAAAAATGTCACACATGAATGTATCCGGCATGTTTTCTGTGAATTCATCACAGAAAGTATCTCCAAAAACGAGCACAGATCCCGAACTGTCAACAGCAACGGAGGTTCCGTAATCATTTATCTGACCTCCCCACTGTTTTGACCACTGTTTAACACCGTCGCCATTAAATTTGGTAAGAAAGATGTCTTTACAGTTGGTTACTGATTTACTGCCGCAGCTTTCCACGGCATTTTTATTTCCGTCAAAATCACCGTTTGTTTCTCCTGTAATATAAATATTTCCGTCAGCATCCGTTGCAATGGCCCGGCAGAGATCATCCCTTGTGCTCCCCCACTGCCTTGACCACAGTTTTATGCCTTCACTGTTAAATTTAGTCAGAAAAATATCAAAGCATGTCCCGCCTTTTAGAAATTCACATTCTTCGTTTGCATTTTCATTACCGTCAAAATCACCTTCCGTCCACCCTGCGACATAAATGTTATCCTGTTTATCTGATGCCGCAGCCCATCCATAGTCATGATCGTAGCTTCCCCACTGTCTGAGCCATTGCTTTTCTCCGTCACTGTCGAATCTGGCAAGGAAAGCATCATTGACAGGACCGTATTCTGTATTCATATTTTCGCAACCTTCAAAAGCACCGCCGGTACGACCTGTTATATAAAGACCGCCTTCACTGTCGGCAGTTATGGACATTCCTGAATCATTCGAACCAGTACCCCACTGCCTAACCCATTCTTCTTTGCCGTCACTATTAAACTTTAAAAGATATGGATCAGATTCACCGGGGTTTGCATTTCCTTCAAAGATCCCGTCTGTTGTTCCGGTTATATAAAAATTACCTGCGCTGTCATTAACTAATTCGCTTGCCGAATCACCAGCTCTGGTTCCTGTTTGTTTTGTCCAAATCAGGTTCCCATCAGATCCATCCAGTTTCGCAATAAAAACATCTGTGTTTCCTATCTTTTTATTTTCATCAAAAACTCCGGCTGTACTTCCTACAACATATACATTTGACAACTCCGAAACGGTAATAGAGGAGCTGAAATCATTTGCCGGACTGCCCCACTGTTTCAGCCACAGCACGGCAACCGGCTCATCGGCATCACCTGTTTCATCAGGCTCATCAAGGTCTCCAGCTTCGTCGGGATCATCTACGGCTTCGTCTGCATCCCCATAGTGTTCCGGATCGTTTTTTTTATCGCCGCATGAAACAAAAAAAAGCAGCAAAGCAAAGACTATTAATGGATTTATTTTCTTCATCTCAACTCCTGCTAAAGAAATTTAAATAACGGTAGAATTTTATATATGCATCTTGTAAAAATCAAGTGAAAGCTGATGATTAGAAAAAAGACCCGCCTCGGCCGTAACCTACAGAGCAAGTTTTATCCTGTTTGCACAGGTGGGAAAAGCCGCGCTGCTGAACAATCGTCACAGACTTAGTACTAATCCCAAAAATTTTTCAAGGAAAAAACTTCTTACGCCCACAGTTTCGCACCAGGCAGGCTATTCAATACTACTCAAAGGAATGCCTGTGTCAACGGCAAAAGAGCTCCGGAAAAATTCAAAAATAGAATAAAATATGCTAATGTTTTGAAAATTTTGTTTTTTAATCAACTAAATAACTGGTGAAAAATGACAATTGACCAGAACGAATTCTGCAGACAGTGTGATTCCGACTTCATAACAAAAAATGACTGCGAAAACTTTGAAGCGGCCAGATGGGTCGCTTTCGGTGTCGGAGCATTCCATGTTCCTCTGTTCGCATTAGATATTGTTAGATATTTCACAGAAAGGGAGATCTATTCAAAGCCTGGATTCACCGAGATAGCATACATTCATTTATTTTATCTGATATTCTACATAGCATTTTTCACCACAGGAACAAAGAAACTCAAGTCATCTGAAAACGGTATTATCTGTAACAAATATGCTGGAGTATACTGGAGACTTTTTCTTATATCCACAATGTCGTATGCTATGCTGACATCCCCGGCATGTCATCTTATGCACGGCAACACGACAACCTACTTCATAACCGTGATGGGTATGGCCGTGGCCTTCAAGATAAAAATGCGCGAATATCTGATCTACATCATAACACTGTCTCTTTTAACTCTGGGTTTTATGGTGACTGTCGTGCCGGACAAGGTAATCCTGACAGGGTATGTTCTCGATTTTTTTACAGTCAGTGTAATTTCCGTTATCATCAGCAATATTATTTACAAACGGTCATGTTCTGCACACTACCATGAAACAATGTCACGCAAGGAACACGCTGAAAAGATCATCGAAAAAGAAGCTAATGACGCAAAGACAGCCTTCATCGCCAATATGAGTCACGAACTTAGAACACCGATGAACGGTATAATGGGAATGCTTTCCCTCCTTGAAGAGACAGAATTGAACGAAACCCAGAAGGAATATGTCTGTCATGCAAAGTCAAGCTCAGGGATCCTTGTAGAGATAATAAACGATGTGCTCGATCTCAGTGTTATAGAATCAGGGAAGCTAAGCCTCGAAAAAAAGCCTTTTAACCTTAAAAGGGCGGTCCTTTCAACAATGCAGAACATTAAAAGCTGTTCCGGAGAGAAAAACATCGATTTCTCAGTCGAGATCGCAAGCGATGTTCCTGAGCAGATCTGCGGAGACAGGATAAGGATAATTCAAGTCCTCAACAACCTGATATCCAATGCGGTAAAATTTACTGATGAAGGTGAAATAAAAGTTACCAGCCGTATGAATGAAGTGAACAACGCAAAATGTATTGATTTTTCTGTGAAAGATACAGGCATAGGCCTTCCTGATACTGGTGTGAACAACCTTTTTGAAAAATTCACTCAGTTCGATTCCGGATACAGAAAAAAATTCAAGGGTGTCGGCCTCGGTCTGTATATCGTTAAAAACCTCGTTCAGCTTATGGAAGGAACTGTATCTGCAAGGTCTAATTCACCTGAAAAGGGTTCCACTTTCTCTTTTTGCATACCTCTTGAGACTTCAGGATACGAATCCAATTCTGAACCTCTTGTTTTAAAATCTGCCGGAACTCAGGCACTTAACGGTTTGAAAATCCTTTTTGCAGAGGACAATCTCATAAACAGAGAAATAATCGTCAGATTCCTTCAGAAAGAGAATTGTGAAATAAAAACGGCCTCCAATGGAATAGAAGCTGTGGAACTTTACAGCAGAAATGATTTTGACATTGTAATTCTCGACATACAGATGCCTTTGATGGACGGCAGTGAAGCGGCACGGAAGATCAGGGAAATAGAAAATAGAAAAAAGAAATACACACCTATAATAGCTCTCACGGCCTATGCAATGAAATCTGACAGGGACAAATTCCTTGCGGAAGGAATTGACGGATACCTTCCGAAACCTGTATCGAGAGACGAACTTATCACTGAAATAGGAAAACTTCTGATCAAAAAAAAGGAGGCTTGATGCTCAAAATATCGCTTTATGCCATTATATGCTCCATCATACTGATCTCATGCGGAGTTGATGATAGCGATAATGTCAACGATCAGGATAGTGCTGTTCCTGACAATGAACAAAACGACCCCGACATTCTGACTGAAGATGAAGATATTATAACTGACGCGGATGACATTGAGCAGCCCGATGTCGATCAGGGACTTTTCTGCTACTCCGGCGGAGCCGTGCTTTATGAAGGCGATCAGCAGTTCAAGATGTGTCCCGGGGATTTTAACAGAGTTCAGAAACAGATCTGCACTAACGGCAAATGGGTCGATGAAGGGGACTGCATTCTGAATTATGCGGTCGTTCCTGACAGCTGGTTCAAGATGGGATGCGATCCATCAATAGAAGGGACCTGTGAAGAGGACAATGTGCCTCTCCATGAGCCGAGACTCTCGGAATATTCGATAGATAAATTCGAGGTCACAGTTGAACGGTTCGAGCAGTGCATTGCGGCAAAGGCATGCAGTAATGATAATGCCGAACAGCCCCACTACAGGACATCAAATGAATCATACAGCTGCAACATAGGCAATGATGAAAGAAAGAACCATCCTGCGAACTGTGTCACATGGTACGGCGCAAAAGCATTCTGCGAGTGGGCAGGAATGAGGCTTCCGACCGAAGCGGAATGGGAAAAAGCGGCAAGATCGGGCAGTGTCCAGATATATCCGTGGGGCAATGAGCCTGAGCCTGACTGTGATTATGCCATAATGAAGACTGTATCGAACGGATGCGGCTTCAATGTTACTTTTCCGGTCGGAACTCTTCCGAAAGGTCTTTCACCGTTCGGGCTTTTTGACATGGGCGGAAATGTAGCTGAATATGTGAGCGACTGGTATGATCCCGAGTTCTATTCAAGTGAAAATGCCGAAGACCGGGATGTCGCAGGTCCGGCAGAGCCCGGAACCGACCAGTTCAGGGTATGCCGCGGCGGATCTTATATTTACGGTGAAGCAAGAATGCGCACCTCGTTCCGGAGCGGATGCAAAATGGACGATCCCGCTATAGATTTCGGTTTCCGCTGCGCCGCCGACAGGAAGTAATTCATACTCGAACTCTTTTTCTTTACAGCTTTAACGCGTTTTATATAATGCCCTGTGCTTAATTTATTAAGGTGGATATATGAGTTATCAGGTTGTTGCGAGAAAGTGGCGTCCTCAGCGTTTTGATCAGGTTGTGGGACAGGACCATATAACTGAGACCCTCAAATATGCCGTGATGAACAGCAGAATAGCGCCTGTCTATCTTTTCACCGGTATCCGGGGCACAGGAAAGACGACACTTGCAAGGATAATGGTGAAAAGCCTCAACTGCCTGGACAGACACATAGACGGCGAACCCTGCAATAAATGTGAGAACTGCATCGAGATAATGAGCGGCAAGAATCCCGATGTCGTCGAGATAGACGGAGCATCGAACAACTCTGTCGAAGATGTAAGGAACATTAAGGAGAACATATCCTATTCGCCTGTAAAATCGAAGTACAAGGTTTATATAATCGACGAGATCCACATGCTCAGCAAGTCAGCGTTCAACGCACTGCTGAAAACGCTTGAAGAGCCACCGTCACATACAATTTTCATACTTGCCACGACTGATCCGCAGAAAATACCTGCGACGGTCCTGAGCAGATGTCAGCGGTACGATCTCAAAAGACTTTCACTTGACGATGTGGCGAAACAGCTTTCAAAGATACTCGACTCAGAAGGGTTCAAATATGACATGGAAGCGCTTTATGCGATCTCCCGCGAAGGTGAAGGAAGTATGCGCGACAGCCAGACCATACTTGAACAGCTCATAACTTTCGGCGAAGGAAAAATAACTGTTGAAGAGATATCTCTCATTCTCGGCAGTTCTGATAAAAAACAGCTCCGCGGCATCATTGAGGCGATAGCAAAAAAAGATCCGGCGACAGCTCTTTCTCTTTCAGGAGAGATCTACAAAAGCGGCAAATCTGTTGAAAAGGCGGCAAAAGACATCCTTCACTTTCTTCATCATCTTGTTCTTTACAGCGAACTGAAGGATCATAATTTCATAGAAGCGCCCAAAGAAGAGAAGGATTGGATAGAAAAGACCGCCTCTCTTGCCTCGACTCCTGACTGGATAAGACTTTTCAGGTTCTGGAACGACCAGTATGAAAACATTAAGACATCCGATTTTTCATTGATGATATTTGAGATCACGCTCATCACAGCCTGCACATTCCCCTCCATGGATGATTTCAGGGATTTCGCAAAGAAATTCTCTGTTGCAGTCACAGAGTCAGAACCTGTGAAGAACGAGACTCAGACTGCGGCTCAAAAAAAAACACCTGAACCTGTAAAAAAGACAAAAGAATATAACTGGAAAGCATTTACAGACATGCTTGCAGAAAAAGACCGTTTCTTTCACGGAGCGATCGTCAACATACCGTACAAAGAGACCGGCACTGTGATATCGCTTTCGCCTGAACTCAGCATGGAAGTTACTAAAAAAGAGATCACCGATAAGCTGAAACTGCTTTTCAATGAGTATTTTGAAGGTGCAAGAACTCTCGAGATCCACATTGAAAAAGAGGACAGACAGTCCATATACACTGAAGAAGGGATAAAAAAACAGAAAGAACTTGATGAAACGAGAGAGACCATCAGGAACAGTGAAGCGGTTACGACCGCCGTTCAGCTCGGTTTTGAAATAAAGAACATCATCCCTGAATGAGAAAATACAATATCGCAGGAGTAACTGCATCACTCATATTCTTTCTTGTCTTTTTCGTATGGGGCACAAAAGGAAAGTTCTGGACCGTGTTCACGGCTTTCTACCCCATGTTCCACACCATTGCGCTTGCCGTATTCATATTTGTACTTGCAGTTCTATACATTCTGCCGCGCAGATCATCGGACCTGTTCAGCTTTCTCTTAGATCACAGATATAAGATATTCCCTTTTCTCGGATTTTTTCTCTGTGCGCTGATATCAGTATTCGTCTTTGACTCCATCCCTCATGTAATTGACGCATCCCATTTCCTCTGGACAGCCAGGATATTCCTTGACACAGGCACATTCCACATACCGTCAAGCGAGCTTTATGAATATTACCAGAACACTTTCAACATGGATGTGAACGGCAGATATTTCTCTCTTTTCCTGCCCGGATTCTCAATATTTATGGCGCCTTTTGAACTTCTTGGAATATCTCATCTTTTCACACCGATGTGCAACGGAATAGCTGTTCTTCTTCTGGGAAAGATAGCTGAAAAGCAGTTTGATGAAAAAGTTTCGCTGTTTGCGATGATGTTCGGTGTGTTCAGCTCATTCTATCTTCTCATGGGCGCTTCCTACATGACACACACTTTCAATCTTGTTCTTACGCTTCTACCGATATATATACTTCTTTACAGAAAAGGAACCGTATGGATGCTTGCCGCCGGAGCTGCAGCTTCAATTCTCCTTTTCATCCGTCCGCAGAACGCAGTATTCCTTTATATTTCCCTGATAATTTTCATGTTTCTGAAAAACAGGAACCTGAAAGAGATGTTCATGATCACAGTACCTTTCGGGTTCACAGGTCTCCTGCTGATGTATCACAACTATTTTTACACCGGGAATCCTCTTCTTTTTGCACAGGACATATATTTTTCAATAAGAGAGCCTTATGAACACTGCCACCGGCTCGGGCTCGGCAAAGGATGTCCGAACACCGAAGGCGATTACCTTCCGGCGGAAGGACTTACAATGAAATATGCCTTCTGGGTTGCGTTCACAAGGATAACTCTGATGAATTTCAACCTGTCAGGACATCCGCTCATATTCATTTTCATTATTTCCGCCTTTCTTTTTGAATTCAGAAGGAACTTCGAGATCACTGTTTTCTTTATCGTTCTTTTTACAGGATATTATTTCTTCTACCTTCCGGGAAACCTTTTCGGTCCGAGATATCTTACAGAAACTGCTTCACTGCTTTTCATTCCCGCAGGGTTCGCCTTTTTCAAAATGGCCGGAACAAAATACAGACCTTTAAAAGCCGCTGTGATCACCATACCGCTTACACTGATAGTTTTTCTCTCGACCACGATAATGCCCAACCTTCTGAAATATCAGTATAAAAAGGATTTCTGGGGCACAGACAGGGAAATGGAAAGAGCAATAGAAAGGGAAAATGTGAAGAACAGCATCGTCTTCATACCGGGCGAATATGCCTCGGTATTTCTTAATTTAATGGATAATCCGCCATACGACAGACACGGAAATCTCATTCTTGCCGATCTGGGAAGAGAGAATAATTTTGCCGTTGCATATTACATGGAGAAAAGGGATTTCGAAGGAGCATATGTCATAGATTATTATGAAAGCATGGAGCACAGGACTGCGGTCACACCTCTTTATGAAGCTGTCCGGGATGAGATCTGGATAGAATTCGAGGATAAAAGGCTTCCGCGGACGGGAGTTCCCGCTTACGGAGTGAACTTCTCCCAGAGCGAAGAAGTGGACAAAAAATTCTATCCGGTCAAGCAGATCGATGTTGATGTTTCAGATGAAAGTGTTTTTGCAATGCGTTTCGAGGATCTCAATGAAAAAAGTTATTACGATTTCACACATCCGATACTTGACTCCGGAAATTACGAAATAACTCTTTACTATGTCTCGGATTTCTGCGGAAGCGATGTCAGGTTCTCAATTGACGGAACAGACATCGGCATCTTCAATACTATGTCACTTCAGCAGAAGAACGGAAGTTTTACGACAACCCATTATCTTGAAAGAGGGTCGCACTCTTTCAAACTCACCCCCCTCGCCGGAAACACATGCCTCATGATAGACGCCTTCAGCATGTACAGGGCCGATTGAACGGTCTGAATCCTGTCCGACTTGATTATTGAAGGACTTTTGATACTATACAACCGTAAAATTGTGCGGGGATAATGATGAAAAGATTTGTTTTTACTATAATTGCGGCATCAATAATTTCTGTTGTTTCGTGTTCTTATGTCACAAGACCTGCGATCGAGGCAAAAGAGGTGACATGGGAGGAGGTCGAAGCAGGATTTCACAAGCTTGAGTCAGCAAAAGATCCTGTAAAGACTGAAGAATTCGCCCGTAAAATGCTGACAGAGAACTGGGCCCAGTGGCAGATAGATGTTCTTAAATACAAGCTTGCGATAGCGCTTTACGATCAGAACCTTTTTGAAAAATCGCTTAATGTCCTGAACCAGCTGAAAGATGTGAAATACGAGAAAAAGAACATACATCTGACGGCAGGGAACGCTTCGTTGAAACTTAAAAGATATGACGATGCGCTCAGATGGGTGCTTACGATATATCTCGACCTTGATAAAATACAGAAAATAGGAGCATCAAAAACCGTTTTTCTTGCATATCTTCATTCCGGAAGGATCGAAAAGGCCGCAGTGTGGTATTCGAAACTTGATGAAATGAAAAAAATGAATGTAGCCAAAGAGCTTGAGTCGTGGTTTGCGATAGATCCTGCGAACAAAGGAGAATTTGAGAAATACTTTAATCAGGCTCCTGCCGAAGAGACAGACTCCCCTGTGATCGAAGAAATTCCTGTAACTTCCGCACCGGCGGTATTTGACGGAAAACGGACCCCTGACTGGAATCAGCTTTGTGTAATGCTTTTTACAGATGACAAATGGACCAAATACAATGAGGTCATAAGTTCTTTCATAAACTGGTATTTTACCGATTACAGAAAAAGCGGCATCACTGTAAACATCCTGAATTATTCAGATGACATAGAACTTCTGGCAGCATTCCAGAAAGCTGCTGAACTTAAATGTTTTGCTGTTGCAGGACCTTTTTTCACACCAGAGTTCAATGATATTTTTGTTGCAGAATCTGTTAAACTGTCCCTGCCTGTCTTTTCTTTTTCGCCATATTTCTCAAATGACACCGGACTTTTTTTCAACTTTCACATAACAAGAGACATTGAAGCTCAAAACATTATAGATTATGCCGTTTCGGGAAAAGAGAAAAAAACTTTTGCAATTGCCTATCTTGACAATGACGAAGGCCGTGAGATCAGGGATATGTACTGGAAGATCATTGAAGAAAAGGGTGGAAAAGTTACAGCGCTGATAGATCTTTCTCCAGCCGACAATGCATTTTTTGACGACATAGAGAAAGTGGTCGGAAAACCGGGCAACTACTATGAAGCACTGAATAATTTCAAAGCTGTCAACAAATCAAAGTACAGCAGCGACGCACTGATGAAAAGAGCTCTTGATAAATTTACAAAAGGTGTGCCGGGAAGATGCGGCTTTGAAGCGCTCGTCGTTCTGACACCGGTTGCGCAGATGCCTCTTTTCATTCCGTCCTTTCCATATAAAAATGTTGAATTTGAATATCATTCTAATTTTCTGAACAAAAGCGTAAGACTTCGGGAACAGAATCTTAAAGATGAAGGATTTGAGTGGAATGTCCAGCAGATACTGGTGCTTGCGCCTTCAGAGCTTGTAAATAATGAAAAGGTCATTGAACAGCTTGGAACTCTCATTGATGGAACGACTGTGTTTGCTCCCGCCGTAAACTACTCAGATACAAATGCAAGATATTCCGACATCGCTATAAAATTTTCTGAGAAGTTCTCCCGCTCTCTTTATTTCGTTGAAAATACTGTGGCTGAAGTAGCAGATGCACTTTTCCAGATACGCGAAAGATCGGGTAAAAAGGATATTTCGGGTTTTATAAATGCTGCAGACGGAGTTCCCTTCATTTCAGTTT
The DNA here is from genome assembly GCA_022703485.1 of bacterium. Taxonomy (GTDB): domain Bacteria; phylum UBP6; class UBA1177; order UBA1177; family UBA1177; genus JAKLDO01. The sequence continues at coordinate 2,959 of JAKLDO010000078.1, read as the reverse complement.
TGAGCGGAACAGAGATCAAGTTCGATACAGGCAGAAAACTTACAGGAAAGAGCGAGATCAGAATAGGAAGGAACAAGGACTCTTTCATTTCCGCTCCTAAACCTGAAGAGAAAAAGAATCCTGCTGGCACAAAACAGGAAAGTTCAGAAAAACCGAAGGAATAGAAATGTTCAGATATACTGTCGGACTCATTTTCCTGATCCTTTATATGGTATGGGGTCTGATAGTTTATCCATTCTATTACCTGAGCGGAAAAAAGATCGGAAAATATCTTGTCAGGAACCTCTATATCGTAGTTTTGAAACTCGTCGGAGTTAAAATAGTTGTAGAAGGACTTGAAAATGTTGATGAAAACGAAAAATATCTCGTTGTAAGCAACCACCAGAGCGTTTTTGACATTCCTGTCATAGGTGCGGCTCTCCCTTTGAACATGAGAATAATGGCAAAAAAGGAGCTTTCAAGGATACCCTTTTTCGGCCAGATGCTCCTTATCTATGATTTTGTTTTTGTGGACAGAAAGAATCCAAGAATTGCTGTGCGAGATCTTAAAAAAGCTGTAACTCTCATAAAACATTACTCTTTCCTTGTCTTTCCTGAAGGAACAAGATCCAGGGATGGGATAGTGCGGCAGTTCAAGACAGGGGGGATTTTTCTTGCTTTTGAGGGTAATGTGAGAATACTTCCAGTCGCATTGACGGGGGTTGACAGGATCATGAAATCCGGGAACCTTATAGTTAGATCGGGAACTGTGAACATGAAAGTGTTCCCGCCGGTTCAAGTCGCATCAAATGAATCGAGAAAAGATGTTGCAGATAAAATCCAAACCATGATTTCAGAATATGTTTCTTTACAAAGGAGAGTCTCATGAAAAAGATCAGCCCAGCACAGGTACACCCGATTCTTGACAAGTACATACTTGCCGACGGATATGACATGGTTGTCGATGCACAGAAAAGTCACGGCAGCTATATGTATGATTCAAAACACAATATCGAATACCTTGATTTCTTTTCGTTTTTTGCTTCAATGCCTCTCGGATTCAATCATCCGGGACTTAATAATGACGAATTCATAAAAGAGATCGGAACAGTTGCGCTCCACAATATTTCAAACAGCGATTTCTACACCACGACAATGGCCGAGTTCGTTCAGCTCATGGGTGAGCTCGCAATGCCTTCCTACATGAAAAAGATGTTCTTCATTTCAGGGGGCGCGCTTGCGGTTGAGAATGGTCTCAAGACTGCATTTGACTGGAAAGTGAGAAAGAACTTTGCAAAAGGGATCAAAGAGGAGAAAGGTTCAAAAATAATTCATTTCAAACAATCTTTCCACGGCAGAACAGGCTATACTTTGAGCATGACCAACACCGCAGATCCCAGAAAATACATGTATTTCCCCCGTTTTGACTGGCCGAGGGTTGAAAATCCGAAAGTGACATTCCCGATGACCGGAAAGAACCTTGAAGACACGATCGCCGCTGAAAAAAGATCAATCGCCCAGATAATTGAAGCATGTGAAAAATATAAAGACGACATTGCAGGACTCATAATCGAGCCTATACAGGGCGAAGGCGGAGACAACCATTTCAGGCCCGAATATATGGCGGAACTCCGCAGACTTGCTGACAAATATGAATTTCTGCTCATTTTCGATGAAGTTCAGTCCGGTGGCGGAATAACCGGAAAATGGTGGGCGCATGAGCACTACAATGTTCAGCCTGACATCATCTGCTTCGGCAAAAAGTTCCAGATCTGCGGAATAATGGTCGGCGACAGAGTTCTTTCGGTGCCGAAAAATGTTTTCGAGGAAGCAAGCCGCATCAATTCGACATGGGGCGGAAGTATCGTTGACATGAAAAGGATGATCCGCTATCTGGAAGTGATCAGGGACAACAAACTGCTTGATAACGCTGCAAAAATGGGCAAGGTTCTTCAGGACGGACTTGCTAAGATCGCAGAAAAGACAAAGAAGATAACAAATGTCAGAGGCAGGGGTCTTTTCGTGTCATTTGACATGGCTGATAAAGAGACAAGGAACAGCTTCCTTGAAGCATGCCTTAAAAAAGAGCATCTCATCGTGCTTCCGTGCGGCGAAATATCAGTAAGGTTCAGACCGTTCCTCGATGTCAAAGAAGCCGACATCATCGAAGGCCTCAAGAGAATAGAAAGGGTTCTTTCATAAATATCTTTCAGTAAGCCATCTTTTTCTAATTTATGTTTGACATTTCAACTCTTCAGTTTTATTATCTCAAAACTGGAGGCAACTTGAAAAAGCATAATCCGCACGATCAGTTTTTCATTCAGACTTTCACAGATGAAAATAATATGCGGGTATTTCTCAAGAACACTCTGCCGCCCGAACTCATTGAATTAATTGATTTAAATGTTATCGAATATGAAACTGACACTCACATTGATCCGGCTTTACACAAAAATGTGACAGACCTTGTTGTGAAAACTAGAATCGATTCACAGACACCGGTTGACATCTATTTTCTCTTTGAACACAAGTCAGTTTATGATGATAAAATTCTTTTTCAGATACTCAGGTATATGGTCACTATCTGGGAAAAAGATATAAAAGAAGGAAAAGGTCCGAGAATTATTATTCCTTTCATCTTCTATCACGGCAAAAAGAAATGGGAAATGAAAAAGCTCAGTGAAATGCTTACGGACAATCCATCTATTCAAAAGTGGCTGATCGACATTCCATATCTTCTTTTTGACACTGGAAAGAATGTTGCAGATTTCAGCGAAGCGGTGAGACTGCAAGTTTCAATTGAAATGTTCCGGAAAGCATTCATGAAAAACAGAGAGACTTTCAGGGAACTGCTTAAACTTATTTACGAATCAGGAATTTTAGAATCAGACGACCACCCTGTTGAATATATTTATCTTCTTGAAATTAACGACCTTGCAACGGAGGAAATTATGGATATAATCAGAACGGATTTACGGAT
>JAKLDO010000077.1 GCA_022703485.1 bacterium | reverse complement strand
GAGCTTAAAGACCGCATGGAAAGATCAGATCTGAAGAACGGAAAATCTGAAACTGCCGGAAAAATGAAGATGTCCGGCATGGGAAGGATCGGTAACCGCGGAAAGGAGGGGCGTGAGAACGATCCTGATCTTGACAGTTACACAAAAAGCCCGGCGGAAGCTGGTCTTGCAGTTGACAAAGGCACTGGAAAAGGAAAAGGTAAGACTTCAAGACAGGATGTCATGAAACAGGTGCAGAAACTTTATCTGAAGAACCTTTTCACCCGTGTTGAAAGAGGGGACCGTCCAGGTCATGAGAACGATTCAGATCACGAGAAGTACAGTCTGCCTTCCGAAGATCAGTCAGAAGACCAGAATGATGTGAGAAAAAATCCTGCAAAGGACATGGGTTCTTTTATGTCACCGATCACGGGCGGCGGCTGGGACAGCGATTCAAGCATGAAACCGTATCAGAGCAGTCCTGTATCTTCGTCATGTAAAACGGCTAATTGCACAGACATCAGACGCGACGTGATGTTCGATCATTTCAAACAGAGCAAGATCAGTAAGGTCGGAAGGCCGTTCGATCCTGAATTCTAAAACTCAGTTCCCGAAAATGTAATCCCCTTTTTTATCCACCGATACTTTCAGTTCATTTCTATTTTTGATAAACAGGTCATAACCGGTTTTCAGATTTGTCCAGAAAGATGGCAGTTCTCTGTTTTCATTATATAATTCGCTGAATTTTTTCATGTTTTCAGGAGTCATTTCAAACGGGAAAACATATACAGGGATCTTTTTCTGGCCGTTATTTTTCGCTTCAAGTGCAAGAATGTAGATCTCTTTTATTTTATCATTGGTCATGGGCATGCAGCCTATCGTGACGCATTCTCCGTGAATGAAAATGTCTCCGCCGAGGTCTGATGCCCGGCTTTTCTTTTTATCGGATTCATTAGGATAGTTTAGACCCAGAGAAAGATAGTAACTGCTTGAAGGATTGAACCGTTCGATGTAATAAAAACCTTCAGGGACCTGATAATCGCCCTGTTTTCTTTTGGGACCGAGGTCACCGGAAGCGGCGCATATTGAATAACTTTTCAGCAGACGGTACTGCTTATCCGTGGCATTTTTACCATATACATCAAGCTTCATCTCGTGCTTGAATGAAACGATCATGATATTGAGCTTGTTCTGCTCTATATCCGCCTTCTTCAGAATTGATGAAACCGTGTCCCATTTTTCCCTGTAAGCCGACATCACCCGCCCGAACTTCTTCTGATCCGCCAGAAACGCCGAATCCGCAAAAACAGCAAAAGTGAAAAAGAGGAATAAAAACAATATATATTTTATCATCTTATAGTTGGAGAAAATATTTGTATATTAGTCAACAAGTTTTACCTTTTTGTGATTTCTTCAATGTCAGCGAGATCTTTCAATCTTCCTGAAGCTTTTTTGTTTTTGATGAATTCATTTTTCCCAAGATATTTTACAGGTATATCACCGTAAGTGCCTGTTACTGCTCCGTTTAGTGCTTCATCCCATGTTACACCGTCTATGGAAGTAAGAAAATCGATTCTGATGGGGGAAAAGCCAAGCTGTATGATGTTGTCAGGTTCTTGGAAGTCATCAGGTTCCAAGCCCAGAGACTCAAAGCCAAACTCGTTAAGTGCTTCAATTATTTTTCTTGCGTTTTCATCTGTGGAATTAACAAAAATATCGATGTCACCTGTAAATCTAGGATGACCGTGAAAAGCTAAAGCGTATGCTCCGACAATGAGATATTCAACTTTTTTTCCGTTTAATAATTCTAACAACTCTTTGTAATCTTTCTTCACTTCCAGCATATTGACTCCTTAATTCTTCCACTGCAAGGATTCTTTCATCTGTTGTTTTTGAGAGCCAGTAATTCAAATCGCTATTGTCATTTTTAAGATCACTGAGCTTCTTTTTTGTAACTATTTTTTTTATTTCACGCATAAATTCCTCAAAATCGTAAAATCAATGCAATTGTACCTGATATGTCAGGAAAATCAATAGATTAGTTGGATTGTTTTGAATCAGTTTCTATTAATGGCTTTTCTTGAATTCTTCCATGAAATCAGCGAGGAATTGTACGCTTTCGGGGCTTGTTGAGTTATAGATGCTCGCCCTTATGCCGCCGAGGTCTCTGTAGCCTTTGAGTCCGAGCATGTTTTTCGCTTTTGCAGCTTTTACGAACTCTTCTTCAAGCGCTTCTGTCGGAAGGTTGAATGTGACATTCATCCATGAGCGGTGAGCTTTGTTCGTTACATAGCCCCTGTAGAAATCAGGATATTTGTCGATCATTCCGTAAATTGTGTCAGCTTTGATCTTATTTCTCTTTTCCATTGCCGGGATACCGCCCATCTCAAGCATCCATTTGAAAACGAGGCCTGTGATGTAGATATTGAAGCAGGGAGGAGTATTGAACATGCTTTCTTTCTTGATCTGGTAGTTATAGTCAAAGCTCTTCGGAAGCTTCTTTGTGAAAACTTTCTGAGCCCATTCTTTCTTGAGAACGATAACTGTTACGCCTGCAGGTCCGATGTTCTTCTGAGCGCCGGCATAGATCATGTCGAACTTCGTCGCATCGAAAGTATGGGACATGAAACCGCTTGACATATCACATACGAGCCCTACACCGGGAAGCGCTTTAGGATAGTTGTTCTCAAAGAACTGCGTTCCGTAAATTGTGTTGTTGGAGCAGAAGTGGAGATATTTGGCTTTCGGGCTCATATTCTCCTGTTTTACGACCGGAAGTTCGCTGAAAGGCTTTGCAAGTGTCTTTGAAGTTGCAACGAGATTCGCCTTTCCCTGAATTGTACCTTCTTCATAAGCTCTTTCTGCCCAGTTGCCTGAAACGATGTAATCAGCTTCGTCACCTGCATGAAGTGAGTTCATTGGAAGCATTACAAACTGATGCGTCGCTCCGCCACCCTGAAAAAGAACCGCATAATCGTCACCGAGTCCCAGAAGTTTCTTGAGGTCTGCTTCAGCTTCTGCGGCAACAGCGATGAAAGCCTTGTCACGATGGCTCATTTCCATGACAGAAACGCCCATACCTTTGAAATCAAGAAGCTCTTCCTGAGCTTTTTTCAGAACTTCGTATGGAAGCGCCGCCGGACCTGCAAAAAAATTGTGAGCTCTTTTTTCCATGATCTTCTCCTTATTATAAGTTACTAACAAGAAACCCGTTACCCATTTAACTTCTACAACAACTTTTTTGCAGAATCAAATAAAATCGGTGATAAAAAAATTTTTTGTGGTATATTAAGCCGTTTTTCATTGATGGAGGCATTTGTGACAGAGAACAGGAAGGCGATACTTGTGATCCTTGACGGTTTCGGGGTTCGTGAAAAAAAGGACTTTAATGCGGTCGAATCTGCGAAAAAACCCAACATTGACAGATTATTCAAAGAAGATCCATCGACACTGCTCGACGGTTCGGGTCTTTCAGTCGGTCTTCCCCGAGGACAGATGGGCAACAGCGAAGTCGGCCACATGAACATCGGTGCAGGCAGGGTAGTTTATCAGGACCTTACTAAAATAGATAAATCGATAGAGGATGGTGATTTTTTTACAAATCCTGTTCTGAACGGTATGTCGGAAAAATTAAGATCGTGCAAAGGAAAACTTCATCTGATGGGTCTTGTATCTCCCGGAGGCGTTCACAGCTCGATGGACCATCTCCATGCACTGCTTGAATTCGGAAAGAAGGAAGGGCTTAAAGTCGTTCTGCACTGTTTCCTTGACGGTCGCGATACTCCTCCACAGAGCGCAGTCGATTATGTCAGGGACCTTGAAAAGAAGATGAACGATGAAAATCTCGGAGTTATAGGGACTGTACAGGGAAGGTTCTATGCAATGGACCGTGACAACCGCTGGGAGAGAGTGGAAAAGGCATATAACGCTCTTCTGCTCGGAGAAGGTCTGAAAGCTTCGTCAGGGCTTGAAGCGGTGACAGAGTCATATAAAAGGAATGAAACGGATGAATTCGTTAAACCTACTGTAATTGTTGATGGATCAGGAGATCCTAAAGGACTTTTCAATGACGGTGATGCAGTTGTATTTTTCAATTTCCGTTCTGACAGGGCAAGAGAGATATCAATGGCCCTGAATTTTGATGATTTTAAGGATTTTGATAGAAAGAAAAGAGTCAAGTTCTGTGTTTACGCCACGATGACAAGATACCGTGCCGATTTCCCGTTCCCTGTGCTTTTTGAAGCGGAGAAACTTACAAACATACTCGGTGAAGTCATCAGCAGGAACGGATTAAAACAGCTGAGGATCGCCGAAACCGAGAAATACGCCCATGTCACTTTCTTTTTCAACGGCGGAAAGGAAAGCGTGTTTGAGGGCGAGGACAGGATACTTGTGCCGTCGCCTAAGATAGAGACCTATGATCTCAAACCGGAGATGAGCGCCTATGAAGTTACAGATAAACTAATTGAAAACATTGAGAAATATGATCTCGTGATCCTTAATTTCGCCAATCCTGACATGGTGGGACATACCGGTATAATGAGCGCTGCAGTTAAAGCGGTGGAAGCGGTTGATGAATGTGTCGGCAGGATAATAAAAAAAGTTGATGAAGAGGGGAGGGTGCTCATTCTCACAGCTGATCACGGGAACAGCGAACAGATGTTCGATGAAACAACGAATGCTCCCCACACGGCACACACCACGAATCCGGTCCCTTTCGTGATCCACAACTATCATCAGAAAATAACGCTTAATAAAGGTATTCTCGCTGACATCGCTCCTACCATCCTTAAGATCATGAATGTCCCGATACCTGCCGAAATGACAGGGAAAGTGCTGTTCTGATGGCTGGCGGAACCGGAAAAATAAAACCTCAGTACGATGTAGTGATAATCGGTGCGGGTCTTAGCGGTTTGACAAGTGCGGCTCTGTTCTGCCGTGCCGGAATGAGCGTCGCTGTGCTTGAGATGGATGCAAAGCCGGGTGGTTATCTTGCAGGTTTCCAGCGCGGCGGGTACAAATTTGATTCAGCGATACACTGGCTTAATCAATGCGGTGAAGACGGATCAGTTTTCAGGATATTCAGGGCCATATCCCCCGGTTTTCCAAAAGCAAGATCCCAGTACAGGATAAAAAGGCTTCTGAGCGGCAGTCTTGATATCACTCTCACCAGCGATCCCGATGAACTTAAAGATCAGCTGATCTGTATGTTCCCTCCGGAAAAAGAAGGCATAGAACTTTTTTTCAAAGATGCATTGAAAATAGCAAAGGCCATGAAGAGCATGTCAGACAACTTCAAGAGCATGCAGGTAAGAAGTTTTTCCGATAAGATCGTCCACGGTTTTAGGCTGGGCAGATTCTGCATGGCATTGATGCCTCATGTCTTCTACAGCGGTGATGAAGGGGTTGAAAAAGGGTTGAAAAAATATTTTAAAGATCCGGAGCTTCGTAAGATCTGGTCTGCGGAAAATGACATGCTGTCGTGTCTTATTCCGGTAGCATGGGCATATAACGGGGATTTTCAGTTCCCTCCAGATGGCGGCGGACAGGTTTTCCCCAAATGGCTTGAAAGTGTCGTAAACGAGTGCGGAGGGGACATTTTTTATTCCTCGAAGGCTGTAAGGATAATTGACGACGGAGTATCGGCAACCAGTGTGGCAGCGGAGATGTCCGGCAGAGAGGTCCAGTTAAAAGCGCGGTATGTTGTTGCTTCATGCGATGTGGAGACCCTTTATGAAAAGATAATGAGGCCTGAACTTTCAAAGCCTGATTTTCTTGAAAAACTCAAAAATGCAGACCTTTACAGTTCAGCAGTCAGTGTGTCTATCGGTCTTGACTGTCCTGCACAGCAGCTCGGTTTCGGTGAAGAACTGCTCCTTATATCAAGAGATGACATCGCAAGGAAAGAACATAACGGCGGAGACCCGCATAGAACCGATATCACAGTTCTCGCTCCTTCTGTAAGGGACGGATCCATGGCTCCGGAAGGAAAAGGAACACTGACAATCTATGCTCCGGCCTATTTCAGTCATTTTGATAACTGGGGAACAGAGGTGGATGAAAAAGGAACGGTCGTAAGGGGTGACAGATACCGGCAGATCAAGAAAGAGTTTGCGGAAATACTCATAGACCGCGTCGAAAAAAAGCTCGGCATTGATATAAGATCGCATATTTCAGTAATGGATATTGCAACTCCTGTGACATATCACCGCTATACCGGGAACAGGGAAGGCATAATGATGGGCGCCCGTCCCGGCAAGAACAATTACAAAGCGAAGATCGCACATTACAGGACGCCGCTGAAAAATGTCTTTTTAAGCGGACACTGGTCAAATCTCGGCGGAGGCGTGCCTATCGCGGTCTCCACAGCGGTAAATACCACGCTGATGATACTGAAAAATGAAAATGCCAATGAATTCGTTAAGCTTTGCCGGCTTTTAGATAAGAACTGCTATTGTCAGGATTGAAACGATCAGGGGAATTATTGCCTTTTCACGCCATTCCGGTTTCAGAAGAGCTCCGCTCGTAAGTATTATTAGTGAAAGAGGTACGAAAGATACCGCCATATCGGCGAGATATATCTTTTTTATGAAAAGGAACATGAAAAGTCCCTGAAATGAGAGCACGGCAACGATAAGGCTCAGAAAAAAGTAAAGCCTGTGTCTGATGATATTTGCTGTTTCAAGAAGTTCTTTTGAATTTGCAATGAAAATGACGACAGTGAACAGCGTTATCATCTGAAGAGCATAGAACTGCTGCTCCGGGAAGGATGTAGTAAGTCTGAAGAGTGCCGGATGGTCGCTGCTTACCGATACCCATGAAAATCCGAGAGTGAAAAAAGATATGTAGAGGGCTGTGAGCGAACCGAAGAATGATTTGAAAAAAGACCTCGTGAAAAAGAATGCTATCGCGGTTGATGAGATAAGCAGCGCGAGAAGTTCAGGGAACATGGGCCAGTTGAACTTGTGCCTGAAAAGAAGAGTTGAAACATCCTTCAGTATCTGAAAAAAAGAAACAGGTTCAATATAATTCAGCACCCATGGAGTCCCTTTTATCATTGAATATATGAGCGGTATGAATGTAATGAACGAACCTCCGGCAAGGATCCAAAGTCTGTCGGGGTCTATCTTCAGGTATTTTTTGAAAAACAGGTAGAAGAATGCGAGGACACAGTTGAACCAGAAGAGCTGATGGACGAAAATGTGTGCCGTAAGCACTTCCATTTCAAAGAATATCCTTATCGATATGATCAGCTCATAAAGGATGAAAGCGAATGCAAGGCTGTTACTTATAATGAAGTCGGCTATTTTTCTACTCATCACAACCTTCGATATTAAACAGGAAGCTTCTTTCCGATGCGTATATCTGTCTTACGCATCCTGAACTTTTAAGATCATCAAGAGTAAGGCTGTCAGCCTCTATTCTCATAAGATCGTGCCATACGATATAGTCAACGCCCCATTTTTTCAAGGTTCTGAACGATCCGGCTTCCGGAAGTCTGTTTATGTGGTACTGCCACATCATTCTGGGAGTCGGGAAATATCCGTTCACGCCGTTCACAGAATCCAGTCCGTGTGTCAGCTGCCAGTTGGTATAGATTATTTCACGGTTGTACTGAAAAATGTCATCCCACGAGTCGACGAACATGCCGAGGTTGTCTATTTCAAGTTTCCGATTTTTATGATCTTTTCTTACAAAGTCAGCAGGATTTGTAAATACAGCATCATCCCAGTTCAGGTATTCGACGGTCATTGTGCTCGGAAGTTCAAGGACCAGGGCTCCGGGGTCTTTCATCCTGATAACTTCATATATCTGTGGAGCCTCCTGTGTTAAAGACGCATCAAAACTTTTAAGAGGGAAAGGCGTGTTCTCGGCAAAATGGAACACAAAAAATATCAGAGCTGCCAATGCGGGCAGTTTGATCTTTTCAAGGGCTTTTTCAAATGTAAGTGCGGCTCCGATGGAAACGGCGAACAGGAAAATGAAATGAGCCCTCACTGCAACACGGAGAAAGCTGAACACGGGGATCCATTTGTAAAAAATGTAGAGCGGGGAATATATCACTTCTTCCATATTGAACATAAAGACGGGTCCCATAGCAAAGAAAACGCCTGTCACGGCTAAAGCTATCAGGAGTTTTCTGTGTCTGTTCCAGCTGAAAAGCGAATATGTAAAAAGAAGCGGTGCAAGGAACCCGGTGAAGTTATAGTGCCGCACAAAGCCCCAGTTCATGGGCATTCCGAGCTTTTCACCGATATTAGGATAGATGAGGTTGTCCGGAAGTACAAGAAGCAGGTCAACAGGGTTGAGGCTTGCCATCTTTGCTGTGTAGAGCATTTCAAAAGGTGTAATGAAATCAAGTCCGTAAAGGGTGTAGAAATAAAACATGAAATGGGGGGCTGATATTGTAAATGATATCGCAAGAAATATTCCGGCAGGTTTTATAAGTTCTTTTGCCGGCAGGTTTTTTGTCCGCCAAAGGTAGATTGCAAGTACCGCAAGCATGAGGAACTGATAGAAGAACACATAGAATGAGAAATATATCTCGATGCCTGCAAGAACAGATGATGTTATCAGGAAAGCCCGTTTTCTGTTCCCGAACCATTTCCAGAGGTAGTGCATTGAAAGCACCGGAATGAAAAAGAAGACTATTATCGAGTCATCAATGTGTGCAAACGACATGTTCGAGCAGGTGAACACAAAGCCGGCAAAAAGTCTGGCAGGGAAGCTTTTTGAGAAATTGCCTGTAAAAATGAATATCGACAGTGCTGTGAGAGCAAATATCGCTGAAATATAAAAATAATTGATCCAGTGGTCGTAAAGTCCGAAAGACCTCAGAAGAATTATGAAAAGCTGGACTCCGGGAGCCGATTCACCGTAAGCAAGGGGATTTTCGACAGGATACATCGGCATGCCGTATTTTCCGCCTGTGAAAAAAGACTTTATCACTTCAAGAGTGTGACCGGAATAGGTGAGTGCAAGCCATGTGTCGCAGTTGCCGGAAAGCGCTTTTTTAAGAGGGAACTGGATGAACAGAGTAAGAAAGAAAACTGAATAGAGAACAGACGCCGATATTTTTGAATGCCTTTCTGTAAATTTTGAAAAACTGTACAGCATGATAATTCCCAAATCAACTGTGAAAGTAAATCATGTTCCATTTTTTAAGTCAAGAACTACACCGATGCCTTTCTCGCGGCGAGGATGATGAGTATTGATCCGATGATAAGATATGAATTTAACTGGAGGTTCAGGAAGAGTAGCTCATTGATGGTGGTGAAGAATATTGTGAAAAGGAAAAATATGCTTGCGGTGGCGGAGCTGACATATCTCATTGCAAGATTCAGGGTTATGTACGCGATCCCGCTCTGAAATATCCCCATTTCAATGAGCCAGAACCATTCATCGAATTTTGAAGGGATGTTAGAAGCGGTTATCACAAGGGGGAGCATCGGGACCGCCGCGATGAGGAATATTATCATTAAAAGTGAAAGCATTTTGTCAGGGTCGTCTTTTACCTTTGAGATGAGCTCTCCTGAGAAAAAGTAATAAAATGCAAGAGTTATCCCTGCAAGAACACCGAAAATTATTCCCGGTGCAGTATCGACACCGTTAACAGAGATGGAGTCTTTCCCGAGCACTATGGCGGTCATGCCGGCAAACGACAGAAGCAGTGCAAGTATCTGGTTTTTATTAGGTTTTATTTTGCTGAAAGCCCAGATGAAAAATATGACGAACACAGGGCTCAGGTTTTCAAGGACCATCACAAGCGTTCCCGATATCCACTTCAGGGCGAGGTGATAGGTCAGTGTGTTAAGGAAAAGTCCGACAATGCTGACCATCAGAATGTCCCTGTAATGACCTTTTATGGAAATTTTTATCCCTTTCCTTGCCGCAAGAAAGAGAAAAAGGACCGCCGCACCCATCAGAAGCCTCATCCCTGCCACGAAGTACATGTCCACACCGCGAAGTGCGAGGAATCTTCCTGCCGGACCGTGAATACCCCACAGGAAAGCATTGATAAATAAAAGGATTATCCCTTTCTGATGGTCGCTGAGCTTGTGAAAGTTCATTTAAACTCCGTAATTGCGGATGAAATAGTCTTACATAACAAAGGTTTCGTAGTTGTCTCTGTTTATTACTTTGAACACATGGTCAGGGTAGCTGTTTGCAAATGTTTTAGTCAAATATGCTTTTTTACCAGAGTTCCATTTGAATTCATAAGCGTGGAGAATTCCGTCCATTTCTTCAATATAATCAATTTCCTGCTGTTCAACTGTCCGCCAGAAATAACGGTTCGCAAATATTCCATTGTTCTGAAGATATTTAATCCTTTCACTGATCAGAAAGTTCTCCCATAGCTGTCCGACATCATTTCTGAGCTCGACCGGAGCAAAATTTGCGATAACTGAATTTCTGATACCGTTATCATAAAAATATATTTTTCTTGCACGTTTAAGCTCTTTTCTCAAGTTTCTGCACAAAGAGCCAAGACGGAAAACAATGTAAGTCTGTTCAAGAAGCTGTATGTATTTCTCAACGGTCTGATTGTCCAGTCCCACTATATTTGATAATTCGTTTGCAGAAACTTCACTTCCGACCTGAAACGCTATCGCCTGAAGAATCTTCATCAGTTTTTCCGGTTTTTTAATGCTTTCCCATGTGAAAATGTCTTTATAAAGATAGCTGTCTGATAATTGTTTGAGAACTTCCTTTTCGTTGCCGGGAGAGTTGACGACCTCAGGGTAGTAACCGTAGATAAGGCGATGCGGAAGCATCCTGTTCTCTTCAATAAAACCGTTATGGGCAGACATTTCTGAAAAAGAAAGAGGATACAATGAGAATTCCCATTTTCTACCTGTAAGAGGCTCGTTTATAAAATTTGCAAGATCAAAAGACGATGACCCGCTTGCAACAACCTGAATTTCCGGGATATTGTCGGTTATGAGTTTTAATTTTAGACCGATATCTTTAATTCTCTGCGCTTCATCTATAACAACCATTTTCTTTTCTGAGAGAATAGTTTTCAACCGTGTAGAAGTGATATTTTCCAGTAAATTCTGAATATCGGGTTCATCACCGTTAAGCCAGACGACATCGTTCCTGTTTCCGTAAAGCATTTTAAGCAGTGTTGTTTTACCTGTCTGTCTTGCGCCCAGAACGATCAATGCTTTGTTTGTTCCTTCTTTACTTTTAAGAATTTCTTTCATTTTTCTTTCAATCATCCCGACTCCTGCGAATCAAATCGCAAAATATGTGGATATTTGGCATAGTGCAGTCGCAAAATATCGGTTTTTTGACTAAAAAGCAAGTTTTTCAAAAATAAACAAATTAAACAAACGATGACTCCTTTTCAAACGGAACCTTATAAAATGGCGATAAGATTGTGCAGATTTGCAAAAGCGTAAAGAAAAAGTTACCATTTGAGCGGTTATTGTTTTTGTCAGGTGTCTGATGTTCATTCCTGCAACAGTTGAAGAACTTGAAAAGCTCGGCTGGGACGAGTGCGACATAATCCTTGTGACAGGGGATGCCTACATTGATTCGCCGTACAGCGGTGCCGCGATAATAGGGCATATTCTGATCGACAAAGGTTACAGGGTCGGTATCATCTCACAGCCTGATATGAAAACCGGTGATGACATAAAAAGGCTCGGGGAGCCCCTTCTTTTCTGGGGAGTGACCTCAGGCTGTGTCGATTCGATGGTATCAAACTATACAGCACTTAAAAAGTTCAGAAGCGATGATGATCTTACTCCGGGCGGTGTGAACGACCGGCGTCCTGACAGAGCATTGATCGCTTACACAGGGCTTATCCGCAGATTTTTTAAAGATACCGTGCCGATCGTGCTTGGCGGAATTGAAGCAAGTCTTAGGCGGATCGCCCATTACGATTACTGGGATGATGCAGTGAGAAGACCTCTTCTGTTCGATTCCAAAGCCGACATCCTTGTTTACGGGATGGGTGAAAAAGCGATAGTCGAGCTTGCCGGTTCGATAAAAAATGAAAAAAGTTACGATCTTATCAAAGGGTTATGTGTCATTTCAAAAGAGCCTGTTGAAGGATTCATTCAGATCCCCCCTTTTGAAAAGGTCAGAGACAACACAAAAACATTCTCCGATATGTTCATGACGGCTTACCGCAATAATGACCCGCTCACAGCGACAGGCATGTGCCAGAAAGTCGGTGAACGGTGGCTTATCCACAATCCGCCGCAGCCGTTACCGACTTCAATTGAACTTGATGCGGTCTATGAGCTTGATTACGAGTACGATGCTCATCCGTTTTGCAAGGAAAAAGGGGAGATAAGGGCGCTTGAGACCATAAAATTCTCTGTCACGACACACCGGGGCTGTTACGGGGAATGCTCTTTCTGCGCCATTGCGATGCATCAGGGGAGAACGGTAATATCAAGAAGCGGGGATTCAATAGAGCGGGAGATAAAAAAATTCCTGAAAAAGAAAAAGTTCACCGGAATTATTTACGATCTCGGCGGACCCACAGCGAACATGTACGGTTTTGAGTGTTCGAAAAAATTGAAAGAAGGCCCATGCAAAAAGAAAAGATGCCTCCACCCGGAGATATGTCCTAATCTTGTGCCTGATCACAGCGGACAGCTCAAGTTATTGAAAAGGATCACGAACCTTCCGGGAGTGAAAAAAGTGTTCATCGCAAGCGGAGTGAGGCACGACCTCGTTCTTGCGGATAAAAAACACGGAACGGCGTATTTGAAGGAACTTGTGGAAAAACACATATCAGGTCAGATGAAAATAGCTCCTGAACATATTGATAACGGTGTCCTTTCGCTGATGGGCAAACCGTCACAGAAGGCACTGCGAAGGTTCAGGGAGCTTTTCAATGAGCTCAATAAAGCCGCAGATAAAAAACAGTTCCTGACATATTATTTCATCGCCGCCCATCCCGGATGCACAAATAAGGATATGGAATCACTACGGGATTTCTCGAGACGCGAACTGAAGCTGCGCCCCGAACAGGTCCAGATATTCACGCCGACCCCTTCAACCATATCGACACTCATCTATCACACGGGGATCGACCCCTACACTGGCCGAGAAGTTTTTGTCGAAAAGGATATCAACCGGAAACGGATCCAGAAAAAGATATTGTCGTGAAAAATGAGATGTGATATAATCAAAAACCATAAAATTCATGGGTTGTCCGGAGGTTCGTTTGCTGTCGGTTGTTGAGCAGAACAGATTGAGAATATCGAAAAACACACCTTCAAAAAAGAAATCAGAAATGGGACAATTCTTTACTCCGGTAACAATTGCTAAGTTCATGGCTGGGCTTTTCAAGTATGATTCTTTTAAAGGTTCGTGTCACTTGCTTGATCCAGGTGCTGGAATCGGTTCTCTTTCATGTGCTTTTCTGGATAGATGTGTTTCAGAAAAGTTTTCTTTTAAAGATTTCAATTTATCGGCTTTTGAGCTGGATGAATCCTTGTATTCTGAAATGAAAGCGTCTTTTTCATATTATTCTTCACTGTTTCCTTTAAGTTATGAGATTAAAGGAGGTGATTTTATTGAAAAAGCGACAGATATGATTCACAAAGGATATACAAAAGAGTTTACTCATGTGATAATGAACCCTCCTTACAAAAAAATAGGCAGCGGAACTAATCACAGATACCTGCTTTCGAGTGTCGGCATCGAGACTGTCAATCTGTATTCGGCGTTTGTTTCCCTTGCTTTAGAAATGATGCGTCAGGAAGGTCAGCTTGCTGCAATAATTCCTCGTAGTTTCTGTAACGGACCTTATTACCGTTCATTCAGAAATTTTCTGCTTCAGCGGGCGGCTATAAAACATATTCATCTTTTTGAATCCCGGAACAGTATGTTTAAAGATGACAGTGTGCTTCAGGAAAATGTAATAATTTTACTTGAGAAAGGAAGTAAGCAGGAATCAGTGAAAATATCATGTTCCACTGATGATTCTTTCAGTGATTTCAGAGAATTTTTCATACCTTTTAAAGAAATAGTATCACCTTATGACAGAGAGAGATTTATAAATATTCCAGTTCTGCCTATTTTGGAAAATTCAGGCAGTATAAGTGAAGAATTGAAATTCAAAAACTCTTTGCAGGATCTCAGTTTGGAAATTTCAACTGGTCCTGTAGTAGATTTCAGATTGAAAGAGCACTTGAGGAAGATGCCGGAACAAAATACAGTTCCGCTTCTTTATCCGAATCATTTCCAGCAATCAGAAATTCAATGGCCACAGCCGGAATCTAAAAAACCCAATGCAATTGAGCGCAATTCTGATACGGAGAGGTGGCTTTTCCCAAAAGGCTGTTATTGTGTTGTCAGAAGAATTTCATCTAAAGAAGAGAAGCGCCGTATAGTTGCAAATTTTTTAAACCCTGACTATTTCAACGATTTTGATGCTTACGGTTTTGAAAATCATTTAAATGTTTTTCATGAAAACAAACGGGGACTTTCTGTGGCACTTGCAAAAGGGTTGACTGTTTACCTAAATTCAACTTTTGTTGATGATTTATTTAGAAAATTCAGCGGACATACTCAGGTTAATGCCACAGATTTAAGACAGCTGAAATATCCGTCAAAAGCGGCGCTGATTAAGTTGGGAGAAAAGATCGATTCTGTTCCGGCGAATCAAAGTGATATTGATAATTTGATTAAAAAGATGGGGCTATGACAACTAAAAAACACCGTATTGAAGAAGCAGTAACTATTTTGAAAGAAATAGGTATGCCGAAAGAGCAGATAAACGAAAGAACTGGTTTGTGTTTGTTGGCATTACTGGATCTTACTTCAAATAAAAACTGGAAAGATGCTTCCACTCCGAGACTCACAATTCGTAATATTCTTGATTTTGCACGGCATCAATTTGATGTTAATTATGCTGAAAACACTCGTGAAAGTGTTAGAAAATACAGCGTAAAGCAACTGGTCGCTGCCGGAATTCTTATTCATAATCCTGATAAACCTGATCGTCCTGTCAATAGTTCTGATAATTGTTATCAAGTTACAGAGCCAGCCTTGGTGCTTTTTAAAAAATTCGGTTCCAAAGAATGGAAAAAGGTTTTAATGGAGTTTCTTGCGAAACAGGGAACTCTATCCGCACAATACAAAAAAGAACGCGATCTTATAAAAATTCCGTTGCATATAAAAGAAGGCGTTGAAATTATAATAAGTCCCGGGAAACATTCTGAATTGATTAGAGCTATTATTGAGAAATTCGGAGCTCATTTTGTGCAGGGCGGTGAGCTGGTTTATGTCGGTGATACTGGAAAAAAATGGGGTTATTTCGATGAAAAACTTCTTTCTTTCTTAGGTGTTAAAGTTGAAGAACACGGGAAAATGCCCGAT
>JAKLDO010000076.1:5427-15510 GCA_022703485.1 bacterium | reverse complement strand
ATGTCTTTTTGTATCAGGTTCCGAACGGATAAGGTCAGCAATCTCACTATGATCATTAATAAGTTTTTCTTTCTCTATATCCCAGCAAGCCCAAACCGTATAGCCTGCATTGTCTGACCATCGTGGTTGTCCAGTTTCATTTTCGATAAGGGTCATGTCGGGTCTAGGAATGCGATAACAGAAAAAAACAGCTTTGGTTCCGGAAGCGGGGGATTCCTTGCCTGAAAACACTTTTAATGGAAGCTCTTCCATTTCTTTTAAAAGGTCTGGTTGTTCTGCAAATAATTTATTGTATTCAAGGCGCAGTTTTTCAATATCGCTAAGAGTACCATCGCACTGCTCATTCAGCTCTTTTACATCATCAAAATCATCATCAGGTGTAAGGAGTTTTTTTCCTTCTATTCCGAGTGTTCTTGATATAACCAGAGTTTTACTGTTTACCCGATTGAAAAGTCGAAGCAAATCATCTAATTCGTTGGGTGGAAGGAAGTTCCAGAATTCTATATTACCGCGCAATTTCTTTTTATCCGGGTGGTCAGCAAGAAGTCGTTTCTCCACATCAGGGTTCATCCTACGATCAATACGTCCTATTCGCTGCATCAAGCGGACTGGATTCCAATGAATATCATAATTTATTAATCGCATGGCGTCCTGCAGATTTAAACCTTCGGCAAGAACATCGGTAGATATGAGGACTCTGATTTCCTCTTTGTTTTCTGTATTTAATTCAGCTGAACTTGATCCGTTGTAGTAGGGTGAGAAACGCCTTATTATATCGCTTCGTTCACGCTGCGAACTGCTCCCGTCAATTTTGAAAATTCCTTCAACACCCTCATTTTTCAATTGTTGATGTATGTAATTTGCTGTGTCGGCAAATTCGGTAAAAATTATGACCTTCTCTTTTTTCATTACAGGGTCGCCTGTTAGAAGTTCTATTAGTTTATTCAGCTTATCATCTTTTCTAATATCAATCTTTTTCAAAATAGTAAGAAATTCTGCGAGTTGGTTTAAATCCTCGAAAGTGTCATCCAGAATAGCTGATATATCATATTGTTCCGGGTCTAACTGTTCTATTGAGTTTAACAGGTCTTCATTAATAAAATCTTCAAACTGATCTTCTTCATTAGTTTCTAAAAACAGATTCGGCTGGAGAACAAAATTAATAAGTTCCGCATGTTTTGTTTTCCAACGATTCAATCTTCTCAATTCATGGTCATTTAAGGCATGTTTTGTAACCCAGGCAAAAAGTTTTTTTAAAAGAAGCCAACAGGAGGATTCAAATGCTTTTGAAGAACTTTCAAATCTTTTGAGAAACAAAGTTCTGACCAACGAAACAACTTGTTTTTGCCGGTTTTCATCCCATTTCTTATATTCCGGAGACTCCTTGTTTCCTTTCCAATATGCTAGAGGGTAGTATATGCTTAACACGAAAAGCGGTTTTTCCCTATCGAAAGCTTTTTCGATACTTTTCAAGAGTTCACCATAAACCGATTTTAAATTGTAAGGCTTAACTTTTGGCTTTTCTCTTGTGGGAAAAAGTGCTTCCTTAAATCCCTGCTGGATCTGACTCTCTTTAACATAACGACGGCTTCTTTGAACAACAAGATTGTCAAACATAACGTCGCTTCTGAGAATGTCTTCTATCTGATCTACATCAGTCATTAAATCCAATTGTCTTTTTAATTTAACTGAGGCATTGCTGAGTATTTTTCTTTCTAGCTGTACGAAATGCGATCTTACGCTCTGAATGCCAAGCTGCTGAGAAAAATATTTTTCATCATTATTGGTTCTTAACTCCAACATGTGTCGAAAATCGTGAACAGAATTGTTTATTGGTGTTGCTGTGAGAAGATATAATTGCTTCTTTGCGCCTAATTGCATAAATTCCTGTAATTTCCTATATCTAGACGGTGCTTTTTCTCCTTCGCCTTTTATTCCTGGGTTTCTAAAGTTGTGTGCTTCGTCTATTATTACCACATCGGCATCTTTTAAAGTTTCTTCTATTTCGCGGAGCATTTTTTCGCCACATTGAAGATCGGTGTGGTTGAAAATAACAAAATTATTAAAACGGCTGTTCAGTCTGGGAAAATAATCCGCTTTAACTCGTTCCCACACATCCTCTCTGGCTGCTTTAGGGGCAAAAAGAACGACATTTTTTTTATCATGAACAATTTTTCTTTCGATGATCATCAATCCTACGAATGTTTTTCCCAGACCAACTCCATCACAAAGAAATGCCATGCCAAACCGTTCTGCAATTTCCAAAAGGTTTTTATATGCATCCTGCTGATATTTATCTAGAATCTGGAATATTTTGGACTGTTCTTTTTCCCATATATCTGGTGTTAGAGCTTTTCCTTTAAAAAATTCATAAAGAGATTTCACCCATATCTCAAAAGGAATGCGGGGATCTGAGTGTCGTTGAAGTGTTTTCAGAATATCTGGAGTTATATCCTCGGATTGCTCCCAGTTTCTTTCATACCAATCCTGCAAAATTCCAACTTCCGGCCCTCTTATCTGCACATTGAGCTCGACATTATCGCAAAGTCCAGGATATGTGAAATTTGAAGAGCCCACAAGACCAAAAGAGCCAACAACAGCTGCCCGACCATGTGTTATATATGCTTTAGCATGGAATTTATCTTTTCTGTAAACACGGCATTCAATTTTCCCGCTTCTAATTGCTTCAACTATTGCCGGAACTCCTTCAAGAAAATCATTTTGTAATTTTTCTAGTTCCAGACTTTGATCCAGTCGATTGCCAATTTTCCTTAGTCCCTGCTCGAAAGCCCGTTTTGTCTTATATGAAACTTCATCGCCCATTAAAATTCTTATCTTATCAACCTGTTGCCATTTTTCGTTTAAACTTAGAAGAGCCCCTATCTCAAAATAACCTGTAGCGATATCAATGGACTTTGATAATTCACACCAATCAGAAAGATATGACCGAACTTTCCAGTCGGCATCGCTATTGTCAACAATAAATAAATCAGAAGCTGATTTTGACATAGAAAATATCTCCTCTTATGTTATTATCTAGCCCTCAATGCAAGGTAGGAAAATATACGACGCAACAGATGATAAATCAAAAATAATCTTTATTGTTTTATATTATTTTTTAGGGTTCTTTTCACAAACACTTTTATTATATTCAGGAGCTATATCTTTCTTTAGTGCTTGCGAAACATTTTTGTAGTTAGCTTTATTTGTTAGCTCTTGATATATTTTTTTTGCTTCATTGCATCGGTTGCAAGAATTATTCTCGTTATTTTTTCCACAGGATATTACTATTTGATCGGCAAACGCTTTTTTTGCGTTGAATTTTATCTTTTCTATTGCAATCTGATATTTTCTTTCCTTTGTTTCTTTTTCGGATTCTTCCAACATTCTTATAGCATCAGTATAATAATTATATTCTTTCTCGATTTTAGCCTTGCCCATGTAAGTGTTGGCTATAGTCATCTTTATCAAATAAGGTGTTGTTCCTACCAATTTATTTTTGTTTTCAATAACATTTGTTGCATATTCTAAAGACAAATTTAATTTTTTTTTATCTTTTTCTTTTATGCCTTGGTAGTAATATGAAAGTGCGGCATAATATTTTGCTTCATAATAAAGTAAATGCCCTTTATCATCTTGAACTTTTTTGAATGCTTCAATAGACTGATTAAATGTGCAAAAGGATGGATTGTTGTTGTTGCTGATTTCTTTTGAGCATAGTGATGTTATATATCTAGCCGAGTCTATTATAATTATCTTGTTTTTTGTGTTATTTATTGCGGAATTGAAGCAGTCGATAGTTGTTTCTACATTTTCTCCTCGATTAAACATCTCTCTACATTCGGAATATTCAGCAAAAATAGAGCTGTATAATAAAATGATAAATAATGTAATTGCTATCTTCATAAATTACTCGCTCTTTTTTTTGTTTTTTTTTCACCACTGTTTTCCTTGTTCTGAGCGCCCTCTACTAATTTATTTACATTAATATTGTTATATGCTTGTTTCCAAGCATCTCTTTCTTCTCTTGCATCGGCAATATTTTTTTCACAATTTTTTGAAGTTTCTTCTTTTTCTTTTCTTGTGTAGTTTAAATCTTCCTTGCATTCTTTTTTAGATTTAATTTCCTCTGAACAAACAATTGGTTTTCCAACATAAGACCATAATATTGGCATAGCCCAAATAAAAAAAGCAAACAAAATTGAAAGAATGGCTCCCCATTTTCCCAATTTTTTAAGATACTTACTAAATATTTTTCCAATAAACGGGTACGTTTTGGTTTTTTTCATACAATAATCTTTAAATTTTTCTATGTTACCTTTTTTTACAATTTCACTTTTATTTTTTTTTGCTTTTTTCACTTCAGGGTCTGTCATACAGAAATTCCTTCTCTCAGAGCATTTCTTATAATTGAGCCCGGAACGGATCTTCGTGCATCGACTTCACTTTTTGATAAAACCAGCACATCTGCCGGGATCAGCAATTTGGCAAGAGCCGTTCTTACAGCTTTTGTCAGGATCAGCCTGTCTTTGTTTTTTAAGGTTTTTGAAGTTATGAGAATTATGTCATAGTCGCTATCCGGATCTGCATCACCTCTGGCTCTGGATCCGAAAAAGACAATATTTTCAACGGATATGCCTGTGTTAGCAATAATTTCTTTAATAATGCTCTTTATTTTTTCATCCATTTTAAAAAGCTCCATTATAAGCAGAATTATTATACCGAAGAGTGCTGTTAAGTAAAGGTATAAAAAAATATTCCCCAATGATTTCGTAGGGGGCTTTTTTTCGCCTTTACTATCCCTTTTTTATCTATAAAATGAACCAGGAAAAAAATTATTCAGGAGGCTTGAATGCCGTTTGTACATCTCCATCTTCATACCATCTATTCGTTCCTTGACGGGCTTGTGAAGCCGGCAGAGCTTATAGATCAGTGTAAAAAAATGGGAATGAAGGCTGTCGCCATCACAGACCACGGAAACATGCACGGGGTCGTCGACTTTTATACCGCCGCTCTGGGAAGCGCTAAGACACTTGCCGAAGCACCGGTGAAACCTATCATCGGCATGGAGACATACATTGCATCAGGAGACAGGACCGAGCATACGAAACAGGATGCATATCATCTCATACTTCTTGCAAAGGATGCGGAAGGTTACAGGAACCTGTGCTACATGGCATCAAAGGCTTTCATCGACGGGTTTTATTACAAACCGAGGATAGACAGAGCCCTTCTCAAAGATCATGCAAAGGGACTCATCGCGTTCAGTGCGTGCCTCGGCGGAGAGATACCGAAAGCGCTGATGAGCGGAAGATATGAAGATGCTCTGAAAATAGCCCGTGAGTATCAGGATCTTTTCGGGAAAGAGAACTTTTTTATCGAACTTCAGGTGAACGGACTGAAAGAACAGGAAGAGGTGAATGTCCATCTCATAAAACTGGCGCATGAGATCGGAGCAGGGCTTGTTGCGACGAACGATGTACATTACCTTAAACCCGACCATGCTGAAGCGCAGGACATACTTTTCTGCATAAACGAAAAGAAAAAAGTTCACGACACAGACAGGATGCATCATGAAACGGATGCCTTCTATCTCAAGACCGAAGAGGATATGAGAAGACTTTTTGCCGTTTACGGCCGTGACGGTGAAGAAGCGATAGAGAATACCTGGAAAATAGCTCAGTCTTGCAATGTGGAGCTTACTCTTAACAAGCATTATCTACCCGATTTCGAGACTTTCGGTAAAAGTGAATCGGAATATCTCAGGGAGATTTCACTTGCAGGACTTGCCGAGAGATTTAAGGAGCTCGGAACCCCTGAAGATAAAAAGAAAGAGTACTACGACAGGCTTGATTACGAGATAGCGATGATCGCAAAGACCGGGTTTGCCGGATATTTCCTCATAGTCGCCGATTTCATAAACTGGGCTAAGAACAATAACATACCGGTCGGTCCGGGAAGAGGTAGCGGTGCAGGTTCTCTTGTAGCCTACTCCACGAGGATAACGGACCTTGATCCGCTCCGTTTCGGACTTTTCTTTGAAAGGTTCCTTAATCCTGAAAGGGTATCGATGCCTGATTTTGATGTCGATTTCTGTCAGGACAACAGGGACAGGGTCATTAATTATGTTTCCGGAAAATACGGAGAGAAAAATGTCGCACAGATAGCCACTTTCGGTCAGCTCAAAGCTAAATCGGCGATAAAAGATGTGGCAAGGGCGCTTGACATACCGCTTGCAACCGCTGAAAAACTGGCGAAACTTGTTCCTGACTCATTTGTCGATGTGTTCAGTCCGCAGTTCAGTAAAAAGCATAAAGATACAACAAAGAAACTTGCCGCCGCATATCAGATACCGTCTGAAACCTTGTCAGATCCTGACAGATTGAAGGACTTTCTCGAAAGGACAAGGCTCAAAGAGGACGAATCGGAACCGGCAAAATTGCTCATTTCAGATATCGAGGCCTATGCAAATGAAAGGGTGCTGATAAAGAACAACAAGGATTTCAGCAGAATAATTAAGATCGCAGTGCAGATAGAAGGACTTCTCCGCCAGCCGGGGAAACACGCATGCGGAGTCGTCATAGGACAGAAGCCGATATTTGAATACTCGCCGATATTCGTTGATAAGGACAATTACCGTGTCACACAGTACGATAAGAACATGGTAGAGCTTGTAGGTCTTGTCAAGTTCGACTTCCTCGGGCTGAAAACCCTCACAATGATAAATAATGCTGTAAACCTGATCAGAAAAAAGAACCCCGGTTTTGATATAAACAAGATACCTTTTGACGATGCTCCGACATACAGATTTCTGTGTGAAAAGAGCACTAAGGGTGTGTTCCAGATGGAAAGTGCCGGGTTTGAAAAGATGATCCACCAGATGAAACCTGACAGGATTGAGGACCTTATCGCAGCAGTTGCACTTTACAGACCGGGACCGATGGACATTATTCCCAACTACATAAAAAGGAAGCACGGCCGGGAGGAGATAGAATACGACCATCCGTGGCTTGAAGACATACTCAGAGAGACCAATGGCTTGATAGTGTATCAGGAACAGGTCATGCAGATATCCCAGAAAATGGCGGGATTCACACTCGGTAAAGCTGACATTCTCAGAAGAGCCATGGGAAAAAAGAAAGCCGATGAAATGCAGAAGATGAAATCGGAGTTCATCACAGGTGCTTCCACGCTCGGTGTATCGAAAGAAGTCGCCGGAAAGATATTCGACCACATGGAGAAGTTCGCTTCTTACGGGTTCAACAAGTCCCACGCGGCCTGCTACGGTTACATTTCATATCAGACAGCATATCTTAAAACCCATTATCCTGTTGAGTTCATTGCCGCCCTGATCTCTTCCGAGGCCGGAAGCTCTGATAAGGTTTTCAGTTATATCAGTGATGCTAGACAGCTCGGCATAAATGTCTATCCTCCAGATGTGAACAGAAGCGAGTTCTCGTTCTCGATCGAGGAGAACTCGATAAGATTCGGCATGGGAGCGATAAAAAATGTGGGCGAGGGTGCGATAGAGGAGATAATTGCCGAAAGGGAGAAAAACGGCGTATACAGGTCGCTGATTGATTTCACAAGCAGGATAAATCAGTCCAAAGTGAATTCGCGAACAGTGGAATTCCTTATAAAAGCAGGAGCTTTTGATTTCACAGGCATCAATCGCGGCTTACTGCTGTCAATGCTTCCGTATGCAATAAAAGAGGGTGAAAAAACGGCCGCGGACAAAGAATCGGGGCAGATTAGCCTTTTTGATGCTTTTAACATGGACACGACTTCAAATAACGAACCTGGTACAGATGAAAACATTCTTAAAATGGTTGAAAATCCTGCAAGTCTGGATGTTTTCGAAACGCTTTCGCTCGAAAGGGAAGTGCTCGGCATATATATTTCCAACCATCCCGCAAAATATTTTGCAAAGGACTTTAAAAGTCTGGGTCTTGAGAACATAAAGGATCTCATTGAAAACGCCGAGAACGAAAGACGGCAGCCGGGGAAAGGCGGAGCTGTGTGGATAGGAGGGATGATAACTACTGAAATAAAGCCTGCAAAGGGACGGGACGGAGATTATTATCTGAAAGGTGTCATTGAAAGCAGTGATGCCGCGATCGAGTTCTCGATAAACAGGATAGACAATCCTCTGGCACAGATAGGAAGGCTCGATTCAAAAGTGCCTCTGATGTTCAGAGCGAAAGTGAGAGCGGTGAGGAACAGAGAGGACAACACTCTGGAAAAAGTGATGCTGAACATTGACAGCATAGAAGATGACATAAAGACAATCCCTGAGTACATTCAGCAGAATAATTCAGGCTCTTCAAGGATAAAGCTCATTCTGGAAATGGAGGAGAAAGAGTTCATAAAAAGAAAAGGTGAAGTGGGAAGAAAGATCGTTTCTTTACCTGTTTCCGGCATAACAATACCTGTTGAACTGAGATTGTCTTTCAATGGCGGAAAGTCGTCAGCTCTTCTCGAAAGGACCGGAATTGTTGATATTTCAGCCCTTTCCGGATATAAGGAGCTGTTTGGTAGTGAAAACATATATCTTTCGTTGTAACATGCGGAGGTCAAAGATGAGAAGTTTTTATTTTATTACAGTGGTTGCGGTTTTATTTTTCATGGTTTCATGCGGTGATGACGGCAAGAAGGTCCAGTCGTATCCGGACGAGGATTCTGTCGCGGCCGGTGATGATGATGCGGCTGATGAAACAGTTTCAGACCTCGATTCTGTAGAAAATGATGCGGATGATACAGCGGAAAATGACGGAACCGACGAAGAGGCTGATGAAGATGCTCCCGATCTTTGTGCGGAAAAGGAATGTCCTGAACATTCGCAGTGTGTAGTTGTAGAGGATGAAGCGTTCTGTAAATGCGATGAAGGTTATCATCCCACGAACGGCCAGTGCATTTCAGATACCGAAATGACGCAGATCGGTGATTTCACACTCACTTTCAAAGGGCCTATCAATGCCACTAACGATCCTTCAGCGATAGTTCCGGGAGAAGGGGACGCAGAGTTCACATATTTTGATGAAGAGTTCACATTTACAGTTCTGCATATTGATAATGGAACTATAAAAATAGACTTTCCTTTTGCTTCAGGTGTCCAGGAAGGACTTGTCACAGCGACATGGATAGACAAACTTTCACTTACACCGAAGTTTTTTGCTATAAATGTTCCTGACAATCTTGCAGCAGGAACTGACATAGATTTCGTTGAAAATCAGGTATATGCACTTTACGGAGATCTGAGCTACGAAGGTTCCACTGTCGGCATAAGCTGTATCAGAGCCGTTTCGGGTGAAGCTCTGCTTGACATAGTTGAACTTACTGATTCACAGATAGAAGTATCTGCGGAAGGAAATCTTATTGATCCGGTCTATGCAACGGAGCTCGGATACAACCTTCCCGAAGTTTGCGCAGACTGAAAGAACTGAAATTAAGGAGAACAACATGCCGACTGATTATGAGATAGCTTCATCAATAACTCCTCAGCCGGTCAGTAAGATAGCGGACCGTGCCGGAATATCGCCGGAACATGTTCTTCCCTGGGGACGCAATGTTGCAAAAATAAGCCTTGACGCAAGGAACGGCAGAAAGCCGGACGCCAAGCTGGTGCTTGTCACTGCAATGACGCCGACCCCGGCAGGAGAAGGTAAGACGACAGTGAGCATAGGTCTGAGCGAAGCATTTAACAGAATAGGAAAAAAGTCCATTGTCGCATTGAGAGAACCGAGTCTGGGTCCTGTTTTCGGAGTGAAAGGAGGAGCCGCAGGAGGCGGATATTCCCAGGTGATACCGATGGACTCGATAAATCTGCACTTTACGGGTGACATCCACGCAGTCACTTCGGCACATAATCTTCTCGCAGCGCTTCTTGATAATTACTACAGCAGAGAGGAGAACAGATGCATCCTTCCGAAAGAAGTCAAATGGAACAGGGTTCTTGACATGAATGACAGGTCTTTGCGGAACATTGTGATAGGGCTTGGCAAGGATGCAGGAATGGTGCGGGAAAGCAAATTCGATATAACTGCATCGTCAGAGATCATGGCGATACTCGCTCTGAGCTGGGAC
>JAKLDO010000076.1:0-5328 GCA_022703485.1 bacterium | reverse complement strand
CCTCCTGACGCTGTCGTCATAGTTGCAACAGTGAGAGCTCTCAAATTTCACGGCGGAGCGAAGCTTAAATCACTGACAGAACCGGATATGGCGGCTCTTGAAAAAGGTTTTTCCAATCTTGAAGGGCACATAGCGAACATGAGAGCTTTCAACCGTCCTGTCTTTGTGGCTTTGAACAGGTTTGCAAGTGATACAGCGGAAGAGATCGCTCTGGTAAAATCACTTTGCGGCCGGACAGGTGCTCAGTGCTTTGACACCGAAGTCTGGGCAAAGGGCGGCGGCGGCGCTACCGGACTTGCGGAAGCAGTATGGGCTGAAACACAAAAAAGTCACGGAGAGGTGAATTTTGTCTATGACATGAAGGACGATCCTGTTGAAAAGATCAGAAAGATCGCAAAAAGGGTCTACGGTGCGGCTGATATACACATTCCGAGATCTGTCGAGAACAAAATAGCTCAGAGAAAGTCATGGGGGATAGCGGAAGTCCCGGTCTGCATGGCAAAGACTCAGTATTCGTTCTCTGACGACCCCGATCTCAAAGGAAGACCATCGGGTTTCACTCTCGATGTGAAGGATGTTAAATTTTCCGCAGGTGCCGGTTTCATGGTGGTCTATACGGGTGACATAATGACAATGCCGGGGCTTCCTGCAAAGCCTGCGGCATCAATGATGAATATTGATAAGGACGGGTTCATTACCGGACTGTTCTGAGGATGGTTTTGCACGATATGACAGAAAAGGAACTCATTGAACTTGCATCAAAAGGCGATAGACAGGCATTCTGTTCGCTTGTTTCAATTCACAGGACTAAATTAAGGTCTTTCGCACTCGGAATAGCCTGTGGTAATGCTCATCTTGCCGATGATATTCTTCAGGAAGCTCTCATCAAGGCATATTTAGCCATGAAGAACTACGAGCTGAGGTCAAGTTTTACTACCTGGCTGTGGAGAATAATAAAGAACGAATTCATAAACTACATCAGGGACCCTGCAGTAAAAATAGAGATGTCCTCCGATTCAGAGGACGATACAGGTGTGGCACTGAAAAGCGATGATTCTCCCGAATCGGAACTTATTAAAGAGGATGTCAAAAGGGAGGTCCATGAACTTATAAATGCCCTTCCTGTCAAGCTCAGGATGGCAATAGTACTGATAGATATTCAGGAAATG
This sequence comes from bacterium, assembly GCA_022703485.1. GTDB lineage: Bacteria > UBP6 > UBA1177 > UBA1177 > UBA1177 > JAKLDO01. The sequence goes on along the minus strand of JAKLDO010000076.1, from coordinate 4,159 downwards.
CCTTATGAAGAGGCGGCGCAGATACTTGAGATATCGCTGACGGCACTGAAATCGAGGGTATTCAAGGGAAGAAAGAAAATGGTTGAATTATTGAATGAAAAAAAGGATATAAAACAACTTTCCTTTGCTGATAACCGTCAAAAAGAGGTCAAAGGAGCCGGGGAATGAACTGGAAAAACATTTTAGGATTTAAAAAGAGTAATGCAGAACCTGAGGGATTTCAGGAACTTAATGCTCTTTTTAAAAAATATAGAAGTCTTGAAAAAGAGACCGGCATAGATGAATTTGAAAGCACTCTTTTTGAAAAACTTAAGAAAGTTGAAAATGAAATTCAGCGGCCCCGCATCAGCCGTGTCCCGGTAATTGTTTTTTCTGTAAGTGCTTTATTTCTCATTGCTTTTACTTTTATTTTCTACAGTGTTCCCGATATTGCAGATGAAAATGTCATGGAGCTTGTCTCATCGTCTGAAGTAGAAAAAGGTGAACCTGTTAAAATAACTATAGAATTTGAGAGCACTGAAGATATTGAAAATGTCGAGATATCATTCAAGTTTGATGACGGAGTGAGGTTCCATTCGGACAATGAAAAGATAAAAGCTCTCAACAGCTATGTCAGAAAAAGGTCTTTTAAAAAAGGTGTGAATCCGGTTCCGTTCGTTGTAAGTCTCGTTTCAGAGGGTGAGTCGAGGATAATAACTGAAACAAAATTCGGTGGTTACATTCATAATCGCACAATAGTTCTCAAGACCTTGAATGAAAAGACAGCGGTTTATATCTACAAGTCTGAAAAATTTCAGAACTGACTATGAAAAAGATATTTCAGATAGTCATCTCAGCCCTTATTTTCACTTCAGTTTCAGCAAATGACGGCATAATCTCTGTTAAAAGCAGGGTAATTTTTAAAAAAAATCCGTCACAGTCTGAAATAGAGGGGTGGGAGAAAGATTTCTTCGGAAATTACGAAACGGAATTTGCTGATAAAGAAAGGAATGACAGCGATAGCACCGGGCCTTCGGTCAACAGTATGTCATCACCAAGAAAAAAGGTTCCGGCCCTTTTAAGAAATGTAAAAAAGGTTCCTCATGCAACGGAGAAAGAGGCTCAGAGTATCGGAAAAGATCCTGAAAAAACAAAGGAGGCTGAAGATGCTCAAAATGATAAACTGCTGCAACAGCCTGAAAAAACTGTCGAAAAACAGAAACCTTCTGTTGAAGAGCCTGTTAATGAGAATGTCGCAGAAACTGTTGAAAAGAATGATTCTGACAATGAAGTTGACAGAAGCGGACAAATCAGAAAAATGAAGGAGCTTCTTAAGAAAAGGAAAGGAAAGAGCCGCATTGAAGACAGAAGGATTTATTAAACCTGTCAATATCATAATTTTAATATCAGCGATACTGTTTTTTTTAAATTCATCTCTTTCGGGGCTTGAGAACCATTTTTCGATCTCAAACGGTGCGGGCTGGAAAAGCGATGTCGATCCGGCTTTCTCTTTCAGAAGCGCGGCGGATATTTTTAAAAGAAGTAAAAGCAATTCGAGCGCAACTATCCATTTCAATCTTGAAGCAGGGCTTCAGGGCGAGAAGAACAACGGCTGGATGTTCGATATTTCGATGAATTCCCTTATATCTTTGCAGTCGTTTGAGAATTCCAGAATGGATGCCGGTATTGAAGGCGGTTATATCCTTCCGGTGAACGAGTTCCATTTCCTCGCTTTCATTCTCGGATTTCACAATTCCTCTTATGACTACAAAAAAATAAAGTCGCTTTATATCGATCCCTCTTTTTCATTTTCATATCTTTTTGACAGCAATTCGTTCTATGCGCTTTTCCTGAGGACAGGAGTGAGCTATTACAAATCCACAAGCAGTCTTATCGAGTACATAAACGGCTTTTCTTATTTTATTGAAGGAGGAGTGAGGTTCATAGGCGGTGAGATCAACATCACTGATGCCTTTGCCGGATCATCTTTCACATTTTTTGATGATCAGAAAATAAAATACAACCGCTATGAAGATGTCTATTACGGTGAACTCGATATAAAAGGTCAGTATTATTCGCTTTACGGCGGAGTTTCGACTGAGTGGACTGCCGGTCCGTGGAGTTTTCCGCTGATGCTTAAATACATCTATTCAAGGTCTTTTGATGCCGATACCCACAGAATAGTTTATTGGAGCGATGTCGGGATCGGTCAGAGAATTTACAGAAAAATAAGGGTTGATAATACGGTCGAGTTCTCAGCAGGTGTTTCTTTTGATTTCGGGGACGGTTTTTCGGTTCATGCTGAATATCTGCTTCACAGGAATTTCTCCAGTGTGGGCGAGGATTTCGGGGATTATGCCGATTACAGCAGGCTTGCACACACTGTTTTTGCGGAGGCGGTCTATGAGTATTACTAAGATCTTGTCCGTTCTGACGGTGATCCTTGTTCTGTCAGGGTGCACGAAGACTTTTGAGACCGAATTCGGGAAGTCATGCAGGATACTTGATATGTCGGTTGAAAAGAAATCGTTCTCAAGTGATGTTGACGGTTCGGTGAAGTTCCTTCTTGACGAAAGCGGTGATAAAAGTTCCGGCAAGGTGCTCATCGGCGCTTTTCCCGGTGTTTTACAGGGTTTTGCACAGTGGTCGCATCAGGATCAAGAACCTGCTGAGAACTGTAAAAACTGTATGTTCCTTTTCATCAGACAGCCTGACGGTAAGGGGGCGGTTTATTCTGCTGAATCTGCAAGGGTTAATGTTGATAGTGTCTACTACGATACAAAAGGACGGGTGAAGTTCATGCGGGGATCTTTCGGCAGGATGGTTTTCAATGATATGGAAAGTGATGAGTGTGCGGTGATAGAGAAGGTCAATTTTGTTTTATATTAAAGGATTCCGGAGGTGGGTATGTACAGAGCATTGTTAGTTGCGTTCGTTGCGATGCTTTGGTGTGTCTCCTGCAAGCCGGGGATAGATGTCACCAGAACGAACTGGGCTGACATTGATATGGCTCAGATAATGCCTGATGAAGATGTGTCTGCTGATACTGATGATATTGTTCCTGACGCTGATACTGATGCGGACTTTGCAACTGATGAAAATGTGGATGATGATGCAGCAGATGAAGATTCCGACATTGTTCCTGATGCCGACGAAGTAGTTGAAAAAAGCTGTGAGGATTCAAAATGCACAGGAGGTTTCTGTTTTGAGAATGGTGGTGTTCCCGAATGTTTCTGTCCGCTGGGCTATCATGATGAATTTCCTGACTGTGTGAAGAATGCCGATAGTTCTGTTTGCGACGGTGTGACCTGTTCGGGGCACGGTGACTGTTTCGATGCCGGAGGGCTTCTCACAGATCCGGTGTGTCAGTGCGATGAAGGATTTATTCCAATTTATCTTACCTGTCTCCAGAATCTGAGCGGAGATCCCTGCGACTATATCGACTGCGGTCCGAACTCTGAATGCTCTGTGGGTGTTTCATCCCTTGAATGCTCATGCAAAGACGGTTTTATAGAGGATGATTCAGGCTGGGGCTGTATCGAGGATGTTCCGGACCCTTGTGAAAGCAAGGATTGCGGGGATAACGGAACCTGCGAAACAGTTGACGGAAAAGCTGTATGCAAATGTGATGACGGATATTTCTATAACGGTACTGCCTGCATCAAGGAAAGCGAAAAGACCTGCAGTGACATTGACTGCTCAGGTCACGGCGACTGCCTTCAGATCGAAGACAAATTCTACTGCAAATGTGATCAGGGCTATTACGCATCAGGCCTTGAATGCCTCAAAGACACAGCAGTCCAGTGCAATGATGATTTCGACTGCTACTACCAGTGCGGCATGTTCAACGGAAAATGTGTCGATTCAAAGTGTGAATGCGGGTAATTATCTTTCAGTTATTTTTGCTATACTTCTTTGACGGGTTCATTGTGCCGGTATGTTGTATTAAAAACCATGTCTGCAAGCCATTTATTAAAAGAAGGATTGTCGCTGAACTGTTTATAAAGCTCTGTGTGATCGGCAATGAGCGTTAAAATAACTCTCTGGAGTGCTTTGTCATGCTCTATTCTGGCGTTCTGTTTATCTGAATTTTTCATTGCATTCTGATAGGCTGTGTCAGCAGCAACCATTTCTGGAATTTCCGTAGTAATGACTTTCCTGATTTTGTCATCATCTTTCC
>JAKLDO010000075.1 GCA_022703485.1 bacterium | reverse complement strand
GAGAGGAACATATTTCTCTCTTCTGAAACTTACTGCGCCTGCCCCGCCGTTACCGCCGGTCACCGTTATTATTGCCTGATCAACAAATTTCATCTGATGCTCCTGCTGATAAAAAAAAACTCCCGATCGACGGGAGTTTAAAATATCAGTTCTGCTTTAGAACTAGGATTCAAGAGGAAGAATGCTCACTCTTTTCCTTTCAGTTCCGTTCTTGCGGAATGTTGTGTACTCTACAACACCGTCGCACAGAGCGAACAGTGTGTAATCCTTACCGAGCCCTACATTGAGCCCCGGATGGATCTTTGTGCCGAGCTGACGGACAATTATGTTACCTGCGATAACCATCTCGCCACCGAACTTTTTAACACCGAGCCTCTGACCAGCAGAGTCCCTTCCGTTCCTTGCGCTGCCGCCGCTTTTCTTATGTGCCATAGCTAACTCCCGGTTACTTTATAATCTCAATTACTTTAAGCTGAGTGAAACTCTGTCTGAAACCTTTTTTCACCTTACTTGTCTTTCTTCTTCTTTTCTTGAAAACGATAACTTTGTCACCTTTGAAGTTCTTTACAACTTCAAGTTTGACCTTTGCGTTTGCAACATAAGGTTTTCCGACAGAAACATTTTCGCCATCTGAAACAAGAAGAACATTGGTATTTTCGAAAAGTTCGCCTGCTTCCTTGTTAAGATTGTAAACCAGAACTTTCTCTCCGGGGACAACTTTATACTGGTTGCCGCCGAAATCGATCATCGCATACATCATACTCCTCCGATAATAAAGAGCCTCTACCAAATATCGACGAGGCATTTTACATACTGACCTCAGCCTGTCAAGCTTTTTTTAATAAATTTAGAACTTGAATATGGCAGAAAAACCGAGGGTTATGTCTGCGGTGGCCTTATCAGACACATCTGTCATGACCGGGTTGGGGTCTGAATCGCTTTTCGGTCCTGCATCAACGGAGAAGTAACTCCTTAAAATATGACCGTAAATGATCCAGTCTGTCCAGAGTGAGAAATAACCTCTTCTGACAAGCCCTTCATCAAGAGAGAAAAGCGGAAATATCGCTCCTACATACTTATCATGATCACTTTCCTTAGCCGCAGGTTTCTGATAAAAACCGATCTCCCACTTGAAAGAGAACGAATCATTGAACCAGTGCCTGTGATTGAATCTTATCGCCTGATGATTCCTTCCCAGAGGGTGTCCGAGCGACATGTCTTCATAACTGTACCCGTCAATTGAATAGGTATGATGCCTGTAGAAAGATCTCGCTGTTTTTGTGTACTCAAGCCTGAAAACATCGTTCTCCAGCGCCATGAAAAGACCGAGCATATAGCATTTTTCATAGAATTTGAAAAGAACATACGGGAAAGTTACAGAACCCAGATCATCTATCTGCCATATTCCGTTTATATCTGTTCCGCCCTCTTCATAATAAAACTTCAGTACTTTTACAGCAGGAATAAGCCTGTGAAGAGGAATATGAAAAGTAAGGTCTATCTCGCCGTAACTGTCTGCATCGTATTTCCCTCCCGGGTCATTATCCTTTGCGCCTGACACAAGAATAGGATATTCATAGGCTTTGTATTCATATTTCCCCCGCCCTGAATAGATCATAGTTCTGCTCATGCCGAGCTCGAAGAAGTCAAACAGTCCCTGCGGTCTGTATGTCATTCTCATTCCCATTATCTCGGGATCTGAAACATCATCTCTTTCCTCATTAAGCCAGCCTTTCATGAAAACAAAGTTCCAGTCGCCCCACCACCTCAGAGTCTCCTCGTTCTGGATCTTTACCATCCAGTAAGGAGCGGCATTTGATGAAAGTATCATACCATATTCACCCGGTCCCAGATGAAGAGTGTCTTTACCGGCAAGAAAAGAGAACTTCCAGAGCTTCAGTTTCGCATACATCCTTCTCATCTCAACATCAAAGCTCTGCCACGAACCTTTATCATCATAATAGTTCTTCTCGTTCAACTCCCAGTAAAGTCCGAGTGAATTGAGAAGGACCATATTGCCTGACTGTGAAAGTATGAATGTGGAATCCTTTTTAAATATCCTTCCGGAACTGCCCGGAATGAAATTACCGTTCCTGTTGGCATAAAAATATTCAAATCCTGTCGTCGAAAGTATCTGCCAGTAGTTTTTCTTATTGATGCCGTGAGTGAAAGGATTGATCCTGTAATTAGATCTCAGGTCGGAAAATGTATCGTAGAAACCTCTGGGCAGGATCGTGAATGAGTCAGCCGGCACACCGAATCTCGCCTCAAGATAATCGACAGCCAGTCTGTCCTCGGCATTTATGTTTATCAGCGGGTTATAGACACACCTCTCCTCATTGTCTTTCGCATGCTTCAAAAGAGGTTCTGCGATAAAACCGCCGACACATTCAGAATACAGTGCATTAAACAGCAGAAGTATGAAAAAAACGAAGCAGGTACGAATCATTTATCCGCCTTTTTTTCAGGGTCGGTCGAGGTTTTTGTCAGATATACCGATGTGTGACTGTCGGATTCTGAAGTTATCTCTCTGACATATATTCCGTGTTTATCATAAAAAGCCTGCAGAAGGATCTTCATTCCCACGCCGTTATACCACTCCTTCCGCTCGTAATCCTTCATCCACATGACCCTGAGAACATTAAAATCCTTGTTGGTGGTTATTCTCAAAGGTCTTTTTTTGCACAAAGCTATTATTGCGTTCTGGAGATCATAGGCAAGGCCTATCATTTCATCCATGGTCCTTTTCCGGCCGGACATAAGGTCTCCTTTTATGAAAAAATGTATTTCAGCGTCCTGTTCTCTGTGTTAAGTTCGGCTGTTGCACCGAGAAGGAACGCCATGTTCGACGAGCCGTGACCTGAAGGGAAGTTTGCAATGACCGGAACATCCTTTTCAAGTTTCATTGAACTTACAATATCATAAGGATTTACGAACTTGTCAGCAGGCGGTCTGTACTCTTTGTAGGAGAAATCTCCCAGTATCACGGCCTTGACCCCTTTGAACTTTCCTGCAAGCCTCATCTGCGTTATCATTCTGTCGATCCGGTACGGCACTTCGCCTACATCTTCAAGAAAAAGTATCGACCCCGAAAGATCGGGCTCGAAAGGAGTGCCTATCATGGAAACAAGTGTTGTAAGGTTTCCACCTTTAACCTTTCCCCTTGCAACACCGCCAACGATCTGACGGATGTTCTTATTGAAGATCGAAAATGCCCTGTCCTTTCCTGTCACGAGCTCGAAAACTTGTGTTTTCGAATACTTATCTATTGTGTCAAGTGTCGTTATGTTCGGACCGTGAACAGTCACGAACCCGCATTTCTCAATAAGCCAGCTGTGAATTGCGGTTACATCGCTGAAACCGATGAAAAGTTTCGGATTTTTCTTAATTACATCAATGTTCTTTTCAAAATGTTCAAGAAGTCTTATGGAACCGTAGCCCCCTCTTGCCGTCCAGACAGCTTCTATCTTGGGTTCTGCAAACGCCTTCAGAATGATCTCGGACCTTATGCTGTCGCTTCCTGCAAGGAAATTTTCGTGTGAAAATATAAGCTTATCTATTACAGGTCTCATCTTGTTGAGCTTGAGTTCGGTTATCCCCGCATTAAAATGAAGTCTGTCAAAAGGTGAAGAAGGTGCCACTATAGCGACATCCCCGCGGAACTCTACCGGTCTGAATTCGAAAAAACTGCCTTCCATAAACATTCTCCGATGATCGTTAAGTACATTCTGTAATACCAAATTCTGTCGCTTTTTCCCATTTTTTTTGTAATTCAGACGAAATGTATTAAACTTCCCCTGCATTTTTTGAGGACGCTTCATGGCGGAAGACAAGAGCAGGAACACAAAACAACCCGAAAAGAAAGAGCATACCCTTGATGACATAAAGGAGATGCGTAAGCTCATAATGAGGTCGCTCAACAGCGTCAGCAGTCTTGATGCTTCAATAAAAGATATCGGCAAAAAGATCAATTCAAGGGACCAGGGAGAGGCTAACAAGTTCTATGCGGCAATTGCACTTCTCGGTCTTGTAATAATACTTGCATTCTATTTCTATTTCAGAACAAAAGTCGTAACAATATCGGAAAGATATGACCTACTGCAGAAACAGAATGAATACCTGAAGAAAGAGATCTCAGACCAGAAAGAAAAGCTTGCCGCGGTCGAGAACAATGACATTAAGGCTTACAACCTTTATCTTGCCTTGAAAGAAGGTGAACCGGATCAGGCATTCAAGCTTTACCGTGAATTCAATCTTTCTGCACTTTCAAGGCTTGAAAGGATGATCATTGACGGCGAAACAAGCCTTATAAAGCAGAAGACTGCCGTGAAAAAATTTGAGGAAGGCAATATACTTTTCAACAGAAAAAGCTATGAAGCGGCTATCGACAAGTTCAAGGAAAGTCTTGAAATATCATCAAGCGGAGACCATGTCCCAAATCTTTTTTATATCACCTCTCTATGCTACTACAGGATGAAAGACTTCAACAAGGCGGCGATATCTTTTGAAAGATTCCTTTTCGTCAATTCAAAGAAGGATTTCCAGAAAGACCGGGCCGAACTGCTTCTGGGAGTGTGCTATGAAAAGATGAACCAGCCTGACAGGGCAATGAACTTCTATGCTCAGATCCTCAAGGATAACAGATACAACAGATACTATCCCACGATCCGTGACAGATACAAGAACCTGTATAAAAAGCTCGAAAAACAGCGCGACGGCGAAGACTGAACTCTGCCTTTTAAAACACAAAAACTCCACGGAGAATAAAATGAAAAGGTTTCTGCTGGTTATGATTGTTATGCTGACTGTTTCATGTTCTGATAAAAGTTCCGGCAGTGACGGAAAAAATTTTGTAAAAGACAAAATTGAATATGAACTGCTTCCATCAACACATCTTGTTGAAAACCCTGAAACAGAAGGACTGCTTGAACTCACCGCTGATGGAACGCTGATATTTGCAGATTCCAGTATTGAAGCTCCAAGGCTTGTTAAGGATCATGTTATCATTCTCGGACATTCCGCCATAACACCGAACGGACTGTTACGCCAGATTGAGTCAGTAGATAAAACAGAAGGAAACTACATAGTTAAGACAAGGGCATGTCCTATTCAAAGAGCTTTTAAATACCTTCACATTTCATTCAAAAGACCCGTTGCAATATCTGACAGTCAGCTAAAATGGAATGTCGAACCGGGAACTGTACTCACTCCAAAAGATGAAGATTCAATCCTCCGTGAATCCGGCGGACAGAGCTTCGGACCTTTTTCACTCGATTATTATCCGTTTGACGGCGATAATGACCATACCACACCTGAAGATCAAATTCATGTAACGGCTTCAATGCACGGTGATATATATTATGTTTTCGGAATAAATTTTGACTGGCCCGACTGGGACGAAGCTTTAACCGGTGATATTCTGCCAGAAATTTCCGCAGGATACTATCTTAGCGGAGAAGCCGGCGCATCACTTAAAGCAGAAGGCATGGCAATAAAAAATTTTGCAAGAACAGATACTCTTGCCCATGCTGATCTCGGCTCTTTCTGGATAGGGCCTCTTTACTTTACAGTTTCAGTTGATCTCGTCTCACAGATAACCGGCTCCGCCAAAAGCCGTTTTGAACTAAGTGCCGGAGCTGAAGCATCTTTTGAGATTGGCGCTATCTACTCGACTGATGAAGGGGGCAGACTTGTTCCTCCTTCGCCTGAATTCACAACACAGCCTGTGACAGCAAAAGCAACCGAATCGGCAAACATAAAGATATCCGTAGGCCCTAAAGTTAAACTTCTTCTCTACGACACACTCGGTCCATACGCTTCATTAAATGTTTTCGGGGATCTATCGGCTGATTCAGAGAGGGAACCTTCAAAATGCTGGCAAACAAAAGCTGGATTTGAGGGCGGTATCGGAATAGAGCTTGCCCTTTTTGGAGAAACTATTGCTGACTGGGGAACAGATTTTGATATCTGGGATAAAACTCTTTTTGAAGGGACATGTATCGCAGATCCATATACAGAAACACCTCCTGATATATCCGATCCGGCATTTACACCGTGGTCGCTGAGAATAACAAACTCAACGGGGGCATGGGTCTATGAAGATAAGCTGAATCTTGAGCAGGCTATCGACGGACATTGGCTCATAAGCGGCAACTCATTGAAAGTATTGAGCAAAATATCTGAAAATGGAGATGTCATTTTTGCAAAAAGTTTTACTTCCGTTGAAGAATCAACACCTGTTCCAATGTCAATAACGGCGGCAATTCCGACATCCGCAATAACTATACTTGCCCTTTCAACCAATCCGACAGGAATACTGGCTCTTTCAAATGACGGAAAACTGCTCTGGAACAGGATCGCTGATCTTTCTTCAGAATCTCCGAGAGGACTTGCATCTGTAGTTGAAACTGAAGACGGGTATATAGTTGGAGGAGCTATTCTTGATGAAAACACTCTAAGCAACGATGCATGGATATTCAAAATTGATAAAACTGGAACTGTAATATGGTCAGAAAAATACGGAACAGCCGAAGCAACCGAATGGATCACTTCAATTATTTCAACTACCGACGGATTTCTTGCAACAGGAAGGAGTTTCAGTACTTCTCAGGAACCTGCTCATCAGCCATTTATAATTAAATTCAACAGCAACGGTGAAGTCATCTGGAAAAAAGTCATTACCGGCTGCGACACGACGGAAAGCCTTACAATAAGCAAATCTCTTTTATCACATGACGGAGACTACATTCTCGGCGGTTCTTTCGGAACAGGCTCCACAAAAGCTGTCCTGATAAAGATTAAACCTGACGGGAAATTAGGCTGGATATACGGCTTCAGGAACGATACTGTTTCAACCCTCGGGCTTGATGTAAAAGATGCAGTACAGCTGACTGATGGGGGATACCTTTTAAGCGGTACCATATGGACAGCAGGAACAAAAGACTATCTTTTTGCCGCAAGAACCGATGCTGTCGGAAGACCGGTATGGGTAAAAAGGATCTCCGACAATGAAAACGACAATTCGGCGGCAGCTGCTCTTACTGGCGAAGGCGGTGCGATCATTGCAGGTTATTCAGGACACAGAAATACGGAAAGCGATACATATTCAAGTATATGGCTGAGCAGAATAGGCGTAAAAAAAGGTGAGCTTACAATAAATTCTTTAGCAGATGCTGTGATCGATGAACAGTTTGAAGTATTGGAGTCACCCTGTGTGACAGTCACAGGTTCAAATAATGAAATATCAGACCTTCCCGTTGAATTTACTGAAAAAGAGGTTATTGAGAAAACTGTTTCGCCAGTTATCGAAAAACTGTAACAGATTGAATTATCTTACTTTTCATCATAACTTTTGCATGCGGCGCTTTCAATAAACGATTTGACCGTTTCATAGATATGGAGAGTTCCTGTCTGGACATCGTCAATGAAATAAACTTCCCCGCCTGTAGCGTAAGGTATTGAATCCCGCCCGTTGTACTGCGTGAAGAAACCGGGTTGAACATCGGCATTGCCGGTAGGACCGCCTTTCTTTGCGGCAAAAGCACCTACTCTGATCTTTCCGTCCACAAGAAGCGCAACCGTCTGATCGTAAGTGTGCTGAACCTGTATTCCGCTCGTAAATGATTTCGGATTTTCATAAAAAGTATCATCGGTAGCAAGTATTATTATCTTCAAGGTGTCAGATGCTGTACGCCATTTGTAGTTTTTGGCGGTGAGAGCAAGGGCATCGAGCGAATTCTCAGGCCAGTCACCATTACCTTCCGTTGATTGAGTCTGCTTGTTCGTTGAAGTGAACTTGCCCCATTTGTTGAATTCAGCCGTTATCGCCTCTTTTGAGGCAAAAGCGTTTCCATCGTTTGTAACTGTGACATCATCGACAAAAACGGTAAGTCCGAATCTGGGCGTTCCGGCAAACTTTTCAGCCGTGAAATCCCATACCAGCCCTATTTCATTTTCAAGAGCTGTCAGCATATATCCCATTGTTGTTGAAACATCCATGACAAAAGCGATGTCCATCTGGGCAAAACACGGTTTTGCAATAACATAAGCGCCCTTACTGCACCCTTTTTCACCGTAACATGCAAAAACACCGTAAAAATAACTGGCTCCTGTAAGTACCTGGGATTCTGAATATGCTTCACCCAGTTCTTCAAAAACCGTATCTCCGTCATTCATATCAGCCGGATACTGGGTCATATTTCTTACAACAACTATCTTTTCAAGTCCCTGCATCGAAGGATTTGTCCATGACAGGGAAAGTATGTCCACACCGTATGAAGCTTTCAGATCCGTCACACCTTCAAGGCTGTCATTTCCGCTATCATCGTTCCCCTGCTCATCATCAGTGCCGGTCAGGTTGTCATTTGTCTGGGAACTGTCGTTTACCGTAGAACTGTCACTTGACCCGTCATCATTCTCTAACTCATCATTACTGCCGACTGATGAATCATTGCCGTTTTCAGTGTCAAGGCCTGAGCCGTCATCTTCAACCGTGCATGCTGTGAACAGCAGCAGAACCGCTAAAACCGCAATAAAACATTTCATAAACACCTCCTCATAAGTGTTCATATCACCGGCGGCTGCCCTGTCTCTTCAAGGACAGAAAGCCACAGCTGACCGTTAGTATCGATCTTCTTTCTCTTTGATGTCGCAAGCTCCATCGGGATGTGGATGAACTGACCGTTCAGATAACCTACAACCATCCCCGTTCTGCCTGACATTCCTGCATGCACCGCCATCTGGGCAAGCTGTGAACAGAAAATTGAATCGTTCGGTGTGGGCGGACAAGACCTTATCGTATAGCTCGGATCTATGTATTTTATGCTGTGATGGACACTTTTCGCCTTTAAATAGCTCTTTATCTTATCTTTTATGAAAACCCCGATATCACCGAGCTTGACATTACCGGACTCATCCCTTTCTATTTTTTCAGGATCTCTCACATATTCCTGACCTGCACCTTCCGCAACGACTATGACACAATGTTTCTTTCTGCGCAGCCTCCTTTCGACAAGATCGAGAAAACCGCCTTCTCCCGTCATTCTGAACTCCATTTCAGGAATAAGGCAGAAATCGACCTGATTGGTCGCAAGTGTCGCATTGGCGGCAATGAAACCTGACTCACGGCCCATAAGTTTGACTATGCCTATCCCGTTGTGGATCGATGTAGCCTCAGTGTAGGCCGAATCTATTGCCTCACAGGCTTCCGAGAAAGCTGTCTCCGTACCGAATGAACGGTCTATGTAATTGATATCATTGTCTATTGTCTTGGGTATTCCGATGACAGATATTTTCAAATTTCTCTTTTCTATCTCTTTGATTATATCCATTGCCCCGCGCTGTGTGCCGTCACCGCCTATCGTGTAAAGCACATTCACACCCAGCTCGGAAAGTCTGTCCACCATCTTGACAGCGTCCTGACCTCCTCTTGAAGTTCCTATCATCGTGCCGCCCCGAAGCTGTGTGTTCTCGACCATTGAAGGATTAAGATGCTTGACCTCATATCCGAGCTCCTTCACAAGTCCTGCATATCCGTAACTCACGCCGAGAGTTCTCTGATTGTTGTAGCGGTAGAAATTCATCACAACAATGCCTCTGATAACGGCATTAAGGCCCGGGCATATTCCGCCGCAGGTCACAATTGCCGAAACCGTTTCACCTGGCTCGAAGAACAGCTTTTCGCGTGGACCGGCCTTCTCAAATGACGGCACTTCATCTTTATTGTTTATGACTGAGTCGACCACACTTTTATCAATATATGCAAGAACCCTTTCATCCTCAGGCACCATCTGCGATTCGTAGACCCTTTTATTTGCTGTCAGGGGTGAAACAAAATTCTGAACACCGATCTTCTTTATGCGCAGATCGTATTTTTTGAGGTCACTGTCACTGCTGTCAACTCTTTTTCCGTTACCGTTAGGCATTGATCTCTCCATTTTTATTTATGATCATTCTGTCAGTTCAATATTCTGTGCGCTTTTAACGAAAAGCACCGGAGGAAGGTCCTCATACTTTGCGATCTCCCTGTCAAAGAACATTTCGTTAATACCGAAAAACCTTACAACCCCTTCTTTTGAAAAACTGCCCGGGAGTCCCATCATGATAAGGTCAGCCCCGGATGAGTGCTTTTTAAGTTTGTCGTATATTTCGCACTCCTCGTGTTCAAGTATAACAACCTCTCCGTCAAGTCTGGAACTGTTGAGCAGCGTCTCCATATCTTCCCTGCTCCGGCCGGGATCCTCGCCGTTCTGTGTCATCCTCAATATCCTGATACCGGCATTAGAGTTCAATGTTATGATATATGCGATCAGAACCATCAGATTTCCGTTTGACTCGCCTCTCCACCAGATATCGATCAGTTCAAGCTTTTTCATCTTTGAGCTGTTGGTAAGCAGAAGAATGTTCTTGTTTCTTTCTATAAGTTTGCGTATCAGCTTAATATTGTTTATTTTTTTCATGTATTCTATAAGGACAGTGTTCACTTCGATACCGCCCGGGTGGCTTGAGAAAAGTGCTGTCCCGACTGCTTCGTTAAGATCGTCCGTATCAATTATTTCAACAGGGATACCGTAAGTCTCGAAAGTCTGCAATTTTCCGAAAACATTCATATGGACAAGCCCCTTGTGCTTTTCAAGAAAGGAAGCCAGAAATGCCGTCCTCTCAGGGGACGAACCGTTCTCTGTGCCAGATACGACAGAAACCACCGGTCTCCAGTTCTTACTTCCCTGAACAACATATTTCAATGCTTTCAGCCATTTTACAGCCCCTGTGAAAAGTATGCCCCACCAGACACCTTCTATCCTGTTACCGGCCTTGTATTTGAGTATCAGCTTAAAAACAGCAAGCTGAGAGATAATTATTGCAATGCCTATCAAAGGGTCGAAAAGCATTATCGCTACTATACAGGCTGCAAAACCGTAAAACGAAACAGTCCAGTGATTCTTTGATGTCGGTCTGAAAGCGGGATTTCCGCTCACCCTTTCAAGAAAAGCGCTTCCGTTGACCCACCCGTAAACAACAAGGAAAAGTATTCCCACGATCATCGAGGCTGTATTTATATTGCCTGCCCATATCACAAAAAGACCGATAAAACTCGTTACAATAACAGCGAATCTCGGCTCATTACCTCCCTTTTTAAAATCTCCGGAAAGGAACGACAGCTTTGCAGGAAGAACACCGTTAATGGTTAGAGACTGAAGTGTTCTCGGGGCTGTCATGAAAACAGAAAGGGCGGATGATCCTGTTGCAAAAAGTATCCCTGTCACAAGAAACATGCCGAGAATGTTCACAGGAAATGCCGATGAATAGCTCATTATCTCAGTCAGGAGAACAGGTACCGGAGCTCCGTTCATATAGTCCTGTATTATTATTCCGCCGTTAAGCATCGAATAAACAACAGCGATGGAAAGATATATCGCAAATGTTATTCCTATCGCATAAAAGGTCCCTTTCACTAGGCTTTTTCTCGGATCTGCAAGATCTCCGCTCATCCCTATTCCGGCATCTATTCCGGTAACAGCCGGGAAAAACTGTGCAAAAGTCATGAAAAAGAGCCCAAGTGTAATTTCCCTTGCTCCGGAAAAATTAAAACTGCCTGAAAAAACAGGAAGGTTATTAAAAGTAATTCCAAAAAATGGAGATATCATGACCGAAAGAATTCCTGCCCCGAGAGCAAAAAGAATAAATGTCTGAATTTTCAGGGTAAAATCGGCGCCTATCATTACCACAATAAAAAACAAAAAGAAAAAGACTGAAGCTAGAATCTGTTTTTGTATCAGTATTGAAGCAGGATCGGTAAGCGTAAAAATTGGTATAAAATCAAGATACGGAGCAATGATCGATTGAAGAGGCTCGGCAAAACCTATTGAATAAAATCCGATACTTGCAGCCTGCGCAAGATAAAGCTGAAAACCTATGCTCCCGCCGAAAGCCTTCCCAAGACTCCTTCTCGAAAGCGCGTACATGCCACCCGGACCGATATTGTTAAGATTTGTCGCACAATCAGCCATTGAAAAAGCTGTTGCAAATGTCACGGTATGACTCAGAATTATCACTCCGAGCATAGCCCAAAGCCCGACATCGGCAATAAGAACCGGCATGAGAAGGAAAAGCACTGTTCCGAGAATGGCTTCTGTAGAAGGAACAAAAACGCCTTTAAATGTTCCGAATTTTACACCCACAAATATACCTCTGTATCAAAAACATCCATCCAATATATCTGAAATCTAATTCTTTTCAATGTTGTATAAACTAAACGAAACAAGTCGATTAGAGCCACCCATTGAGCCTATACCATCTGACGGACTCATCGACTCCTTTTTGCAGGGTATATTCAGGTTTCCAGCCTGTTGATTTGAGAAGAGCATTACTGCAAAGCCAGTAATCCTGCCTGAGCTCAATAATTTTCTGGAAACTCAGAAGCGCAGCTTTTTCAGTCATTTTAGCAATAAATTCAGATACTAATGCCACTGGAAGGCTTGCAAATTCAGGAAGTTTTACCGGAATTACACCTTTTTTACCCATTGCTTCGGATACGGTAGCGGAAAATTCCTTCCAAGAGCAGTCTTCATCTCCGGAAGCAAAATAAGTTGTCCCTGATGGCTTTACATTAAAAGCAAGGTGAAGTATGGCATTGACGAGATCGTCAACATAGATTATTGAAAGCCTTTTTTCCTTAAATCCGACAGTTAGCGATAATCCGCTTTTAACAAGTTTAAAATAACTGAAAATATCCCTTTCACCAGGGCCATAAACAGAACAAGGCCTTACAATTGTAAAAATACTACTTTTCCCCCACTCCTTAACTTCATTTTCAGCCTCAAGCTTGCTCTTTCCATACCAAGTCAGAGGATTAGGCAAATCGCTTTCTGTGACTGGTTTATCTTTCGATTTAGCAGGCCCTGCCACAGCCTGAGAACTCACAAGAACAAAATGCGTTCCTAATTCACAACTTTTGAGCAGGTTTTCAGTATAGCCTGCATTAACCTCAAACATCTCCTTTTCAGTCAGAGTTTTAGTAGCTCCGGCAAGATGAATCAGACAATCCACACCTCTGAAACGATTTTTCATCAAATGAACATCGCTCAATTCGCATAAAACAACTTCGACACCTGATTTTTCCAGTGTTGCGAGGTCTTTTGTCATCCTCCTAGTCAGCACGGTTAAACTGACTCCCTGCATTTTAACCAGTTTCGAAACTAAATGGGAACCGATAAACCCTGTCGCACCTGTAACAATAACTTTTTTCATTTTTATAATGATTTCCGCATAATAACATACTTATTAGGGCACTGTGCACCTATTTTCCTAAGCGTGGAATTCATCTTCATATTACATTCAAGCACCCATCCCATCTCAACATTTCTGTAATTTTCAGTTTTCAATCCGTCATTGAATATCTCGTTGTAAAGAAGAATATCAAGCCCAAGACCATGAAATTTTCTTAAAACACCCATTATAATCACACGGAGGGATGTCAGCGATCTTTTGTGAAAAAGACAATCAAACAAAAAAGACGGATTAAGAGTTCCGTTTCTGTTTTTAATCACGAGCTCATTAAGATCTGGTATGGCTACAAGACATGCTGCCGGTTCCCCACCTTTAAAAAGCAGGTAAATCACTCTCGGATCGGCAAACAGCTTTAAGGTTGCAACAAGCTCCTCTATTTCAGGTTTCGTCATTGGTGTAAAACCCCAGTTGTCATGCCATGCGTCATTGTAAATACTTAAAATCATTTTCATTTCAGATTCGAGATTCTGCATGTTGATCTTACGGATTTCAATATCTGAATGTTTTTTTCTTATCTGAGCTGATATCCTTGAAACTATTTCAGGAGTTTTTTCAATATTATCTATAGTGAAAGAATGAAGAACCTGCGCTACAGAATAACCATATCCTTCAAACAAGTCGGGATAATACGGTTTTGTATATGGCATCATGATTGTCGGTCTTCTGTCAAACCCCTCAATCTGAAAACCGCATTCATCGTTGATATTGGGATTGAAAGGACCGGTACACTCATCACAACCCTCTTCCTTAAGCCACTTTTCGGCATGTTCCATAAGCGATTTAAGAATTTCCGGATCATTTTCAGATTCATAAAATCCGAAAAAACCGGTTTTTGATGAGTAAAACTCGTTATACACCTTATCAATCTGTGCAGACACTCTGCCTACAGGTCTGCCGTCACGATAAGCTACAAAAAGTTCATTTTTATTATTTGCAGCAAAAGCTCCCTTGTTTTTATTAAATTTTTCTTTCATTACAAACTTTATAGGCGGCACCCAATTCTTCTCATTGTTATAGAGAGTAAACGGCAGCCTGATAAAATCGTCCACGCCTCTTCTGGAAGAGGTTACGCTTTCAATTATCATGCAATAGCCCCATCTTATTAAAGTTTTTCTTCATCATATCAATACTAAAATCAATCTGATCGAAAGTATGAGTAGCCATAAGACTTACTCTTAAAAGCGCGCTTCCCTTTGCAACAGCCGGAGAAATCACAGGATTGACAAAAACTCCATCTTTTTCGAGATTTTTGCATAAAACAAATGTCGTCTCATCTTCGCCAACCAGAATAGGAATAATCGGAGTTTCGGATTTTCCGGTTTTAAAACCGGCTTCTTTCAATTTATTTTTCATATAACGGGTATTTTCCCAAAGTTTTTCGATCCTTTCAGGTTCCCGTCTGATAATTTTCAAAGAAGCCAGCACAGAAGCAGTTGAGGCAGGAGTTGCACTTGCACTGAAAATTACAGAACGGCTGTGGTGTCTCAAAAAATCTATCGTCTGAGCATCAGACGCGACAAAACCACCTATCGAAGCAAGCGATTTACTGAAAGTTCCCATAATTATATCAACTTTATCCGTAAGACCGAAATAATCCGCTGTACCTCTTCCGGATTTGCCCATCACGCCTATTCCATGAGCATCATCAACCATGACTGCGCATTCATACTTTTCAGCAATTTCAGTTATCTCCGCAAGGTTAGCTATATCACCATCCATGCTGAAAACTCCCTCGACAGCTATCAGTTTTCCCCATTTTCCATCTACATATGAAAGCTTTGCTTCAAGATCCCGGCAGTCATTATGCTTGAATTTAACAATTTTTCCATAAGAAAGTTCAGCCGCATCAATCAATGAAGCATGGTCATATTTGTCCATTAATATGCAGTCATGCCTCGAAACAATAGTAGAAATAGTTCCGAGATTTGCCATAAATCCAGTGGCAAAAAGCACGGCATCTTCTTTTCCTACGAAATCGGCAAGTTCATGCTCAAGTTCCTTGTGAATATCAAGCGTTCCGTTAAGAAAAGGCGATCCTGCACACCCGGTACCATATTTCTCTATAGCTTTTATTGCGGCTTCTTTAACCTCGGGATGAGACTGAAGCCCGAGATAGCTGTTCGATCCGAGCATAATAACCCTGCCGCTTTCCCGCAGCATAACTTCACAATCCTGTTCCGACATAATTTCTCTGAAATAGGGATAAATTCCGTTCTTTCTGGCAAGTGAAACTCTGTCGTAATCATCAATTTTTCTAAAGATTTTAAGATTTCTCATATTCCCTCCCAGTGAATATCATTTCTGCAAATCTTTTTCTGCTATACCTATCCGCTACATGACATTTCTTTGCATCACTTTTCAAGCAATACAGAGTAACAGATAATTTGAACAAAAAACTTAAAAAGTCAAAAAATTTATAATTCGAAAACATAAAATTCATAACTCTTTAAAATAACCTAACCCGTTCGATTTCAAAATAAAAAGAACAGAAAGTTAAGAAAAAACTTTAATAAAAACAACCTCTTTGGT
>JAKLDO010000074.1 GCA_022703485.1 bacterium | reverse complement strand
AGGAAGAGGTCGATCTTTCGGCATGCGGAGGACCTGTAATTTCCGAAAATGAAGATGCTGACACTGAAACAGCTGATGAAGATACTTCTGAAACAAAATCAGATGGTTGTGCAGTTTTATTTATCTGATTTCACAGATCAGTCTTTCAATAGGAACAATTTTCTGATATTCTCCGTCTGATTTTAGATAAATGAAGAGGGCTGATGGGACTCATCGAGAAATATAACATCCGCAAAGCTCAAAATGGTGACGGCGGATCTTTTGAAAAACTCGTGAAGGTCCATTATCAGACCTTATACCGTTTCGCCCTTTCAATAACAAAAGGAAATGAAGATATCGCTTCGGACATTCTTCAGAACGCTCTCATAAAAGCGTTCGGATCCATTGATGATTTTAAAGGAAAATGCTCTTTTACTTCATGGCTGTGGATAATAATAAAAAACGAGTTCATCACACATCTGAGAAAAGAATCAGGACATGCTTTTTTTGCAATGAACCAGACCGAAGGTGACACAGCAGACACAAAAAATCCATCTCCGGAAGAAAGAATTAATGAAGAACAGCGGAAGGAAAACCTCATGAAAATGATAGACCGTCTGCCTGAAAACTATAAAGAGATCATAACCATGGTCGAACTGAGCGGAATGAGCTATGCCGAAGTCTCCGCATTTCTGGACATCCCTGCCGGATCTGTAAAAAGCAGACTGTCAAGAGCAAGGGACGAGCTTCACAGGCTTGTTGAAGAGAACATGGAACTTTTCAAATGAACACAGCGTCTTATACTTACGGCAGGAGGACTGATGGAAAAAAGAAGATCTGTTGAAATAGTTGATGCTGTTTTAAAAGACATGAATTACGGCGGTCACTCTCTGCCGGACGGTTTTGCAGAACAGATGCATTCAAAATTCAAAGCGGCAGGTCACAAAGCATCAACTTTCATTTTCAAGCCTGTTTTAGCCATATCATTGGTTTTACTGGTTGTTTTTGCCGCAGGATTTTTTGCAGGAACATTTTTTAACAGTGAAGAATCGTTTACAGATGAATATTTTGAACAGTCTGTCATTGCTTCCGCAGAAGTAAAAACAGGAGAAACTGTAACGATCAAGCTTGTTTACGACTCAGAAAAGGATATCGAAGATGTCGATTTTTCAATAACTCTTCCGGAAGGTCTTGCATTCAATTCGACAAATCCTGAAATATCATCTGAAAAGACCATTTCGTGGACCGGAACGCTCAAAAAAGGGAAAAATGAGATACCTTTTGTGGTTAAAGCTGTAATGGAAGGCTCGTGGCAGATAGACGCCACAGCGGAATACGATGACGGAATACTGACACACGAGATCATGGTGAAAGCCGCAAACGATCTGAAAACTTCCGCAGGAGGTAAAATGAATGTTTAAAAAACTCATCATATTTTTACTGGCGGCATTCTTTCTTGCCGTTCCTTTGACAGCGGAAGATAAAAAAGAGGATGCTGAAAAAGCAAAAGTGAAAACAGGGGTCGAAGTTGAAAAAGGGGACAAAGCTCCTGAATGGGATGCCCAGATCCTCAAAAAGAAACATGAGCAGAAGGAAAAGACCAGAGAGGAAATGAAAAAAGAGAAAAAAGAGAGAAGGCTTGAAAAAAATAAAAAACATACAGAAAAAGGGAAAAAGAAAGGGAAATAGAAACACTATCCTTTTGGCAATCCTTCTTTTTATATTCACTTTACCGCTTTATGCAGTCGAAGAATACGGCGGTTCGGTATCACTCGGAGCTTCATACGATTCAAACCCGGGAGCCGATCTTGAATCATCAGGGCAAAAGAGCAGGTCCCTGAAAAATATCGGTGATTTTTCAATGGATTTCTCTTCAGACCTTTTCATTTATCCTGTAAAGAATCTTTATCTTGATTACTTCACTGCTCTTACCTACACATTTCAAAACGAAGGGTACAGTTTCTTTCTTCATGCCGCAGACATCGCATACGAAGGCGAGTTCAGCAGTTTCGATCTCAACACAGGCCTGCAGTTCGGGCATATTGTCTATGATTTCAATGAAGCATTCAATAGGATAGAGGCCGAACCGTATTTAGAGATCGTCCACTACCAGTCGGACGCCCTTTCAGGCTGGTACAGACTTTCGTTCCAGTATCGCAAACCGTTCTATTTTTACGATATTTACTATGAAGGGTTCAAAATTGCCGCAGATATCGGTGAGCTTGTGACCTTCATGAATGGAAAAAGCTCTTTTCTTTTAAACTCAGTGATCTGCGCATATATCCTTGAAAACTCAACTGAAATTTATGATACTGCTACTGTTGACAAAAAAAATTCCTACCTTTCTTTTTCGCAAAACATCCGGCTTAAACTCGGTTTCGGCATCTTTTCCATGACACCCGGATTTGAATATGAACTACTGTATTTTTTTGCAAATGACGAATGGAACGATTTAAGTAAAAAAAGGACCGACCACTCGATTTCACCTTTTCTTAAACTTATTCTCAGGCCCAAAGAGTTTATTTCACTTAATCTCAGCTATAAATATCTTAAAAATTTCAGTACTCTGGGTGAAGAAAGCACTGATTATACAGACCTCAATTACGACCGTCACAGAGTATTTTTCGAAATATCGGGATTTTTTTAAAAAACAGGAACATTTTAACTGACCCTTCCGTCGTATATGTGTTGACAAGGCGGTTTTAATATTTTAGAAATTACGGGAGGTTACAATGAATTATGTTAAATTTCTCACACTAAGTTCTCTGATCGTTTTCGTCCTTGCGTTCATCCCTATCTACGCTGAAGAGACAGAACCCGCTGAAAAGCAAGAGACCAAACAGGATAAAGAACAGAAGAAAGAAATGAAAAAAGAACAGAAAGAAGTAAAAGAGGAAGCAAAAGAGCAGACTAAAGAACAGAAACAGGAAATGAAGCAGGAGAACAAGGAAGACAAGGCCGCTGTAAAAGAAATGAAAAAAGAGATGAAGAAAGAGATCAAGGAAGAGAAAAAAGAGCAGAAAAAAGAACAGAAAAGGCTTCATAAAGAAGAAAAGAAAGGTGACTGCGAGAAAAAAGGGGAAGGTCAGGGCGGCGGAAAATAGCGTTCTTAATCAGGCACCCGGCATTCCTGCACTATCTCAAGATCATCAACTGAATGGAAATTCTTGGCTGCTCCTGTCGAGCCGCTGAAAAAGATATATCCGCCCCTGAATGAAAAATCAGTTATCGTATCATCGATTATCACTGCGCTGTCCATGCTGACAGTCACTCTGTTCGCCTCGGTCTTTATTTCAACGGCATGCCACGCATTATCTTCAAGAAGCGTGTTCTTCCAAAGAAGATGCCGTCCCGGATCGCCATCGGTGTTTATCGCGACATGGTTTTCCGTTGTCGGATCGCCAATGCCTGTTTCGCTGTTATACCATGTGTCGAACTCGATGTGGAACGCTGAAACATCCATTTCACCTCCGCTTCCGCAATAGACCCCTGCGACTCCGTAACCCAGACAGCCTCCCGATCTGACGGCTGAAGCATAGCTTTCAAGCTCGCTCTGGTCCTCAGCATCGATGACAGTCATTGCGAAACCGTCAGCGCCGGAATCTGTCGGAGTTCCGGGCTGTCCCGTCCTTATCTTTATTTTCATTGTGATATCGCCCGGGTAAACTTTAAGGCTGTTGTTATATATCAGTCCTCTTTTGTTGTAATCGTTGCCTGTGAGCTCAAGCCATCCGTTGGTTCCGTCACTATCCCTGTACGAATCGTTCGCAAGCACCCATCCTTCCCCGAGCTCAGTTGCGTCAAAAGTCTGCTTTCCTCCGAAAGGGTCCACGCAAATGCCGAAAATGACCTCATTGGTTGATTTTTCCAGACCGTCAGGGGCTTTTGCAGTAAGTTTCACAGCATAGTATTTAGCCTCGCTTTCGGAAAAAACATGCTGAAACTCCGAAACTCCGGAACTATCCGCCTTTCCTTCATGCAGAACCACAGGAGTTGTTGTCTGTTCCCGGATCGTCCATGTCATTGTTATTTCACTTTCATCAAAACCGCTGTCACTGACCAAACCCTTGAATGTAACAGGGTTTCCTGCTTCAACAAGCGATGAGTAGGCAGGCAGCTCCATGCTCACTGTCATAGTGCGGACATCTTCATCATCCACTTCCGCATCCGTATCGGAAAGATCGTCCGGAACTGTTTCATCAGCATCACCGCTTTCATCGCCTGCTTCCATATCTGTGAAGCTGTCATGATCGCTGTTTTCCGGATCATCATCATCCGGAATAAAAGTCTCATCCTGACCGTTCTCATCGGGAAGTCCGGCTGAATCGGCGAGGTCTTCAGAGCTATCCTTATCGGGCAGTGCGGAATTGTCATTATGCTCATAGATGTTCCCTTTTTTATCATTTGAGCACGACAGGACCGTAAAAAGGATTAAAAAACAAACAGATACACAAATTTTGAATTTCATTTCACACCCTCCGTTTTCCCCCGCATTTATATTTTATTGAAACAATTTGAATTGGCAATTATAATATCTGACGATCATTGCGGAGAGAAAAATGGCCGGATTCATTTTAAAACAGGGATGGACCGCTGAAATAATGAAAGATCTTGAAGTGTCAGGAAATATTTCGGTCCGTAAAAACAGTTATGAAGTTCATTTCAATGTGTGCGAGCCTTCGGTGAGAGCTGTCAATTCAGGATACAATCAGAAAGTCTGGGAGGACAGCTGCGTGGAGCTTTTCCTCTCTTTTGACGGTGTGAATTACTATAATTTTGAGATAAACTGCGTAGGCTCTGTTCTCGGAGCTTATGGAAAAGAAAGAAACAACAGGGAATTTCTCGATGAGTCGCTGCTTAAATTGATAAAAGTTAAAAGTTCGCTCGGGAAAGTTCCGTTCGGTACGATCGATAAAAGGACCGAATATACCGTTGATGTAAAAATACCTTCGGCCGTGTTCGCTTTTAATAAAGATGCCGACCTTAAAAGCGTTAGAGGCAACATTTATAAATGCGCCGACAGATCACTTACTCCGCATTATATGTATCTATTTGAAATAACGACTGAAAAGCCTGATTTCCACAGACCGGAATTTTTCGGAAAACTGTTTTAATCATCACCCAGTCCCGGTATTTCCGGTGGAACTATTATTGTGACATTCTGGGAATCGAGATATGCTCCGCTAACTGCATCGACAATGTGAATAACTGCGGTGAAAGCCTGAGCATGATTTGTCTGTTTGACACAGGTGTCATTCTGTGCTTCGACTGTGAATTTCAGAGTAGTTCCGGTAATTAACGGATTTGAAGTACCCGTCACGAAGTTGGTAAAACCGTTATTATAGTCAGACCCGTTAAACTGTGCGACATTCGCAACCGGAGCGCATGTATCTCCGGGAGGAGCAATAAATTCAAGGGCTTCCACTTTTTTAAGAAAACACGAAGTGTCTATCGTTGCTGCATCACCGTCATCAGAAGGAAGCGAATAAACATCGAACGCCGCATATTTCACAAGTGCATCTATTCCGTTTACAACCGCAGTATCCAGACCGCTGCCTTCAGCATCAATAGTATAGAAAAGAGTTGTCCTTCCCGCTCCTGCACACTCGGGAACCACAGCTCCCGTCGAAATTGAGAGTTCATTAAGCTGAGTTTCAGCTGTCGTTCCGTCATATCCGCCAAGAGAGAAAACCGTTATGGTCTTTATGCCTTTAACCATAAGTGCTGAAATTGTATCGGCTTTTGACGCACCTCTTTCGTGTGATACAGCATCAGTAACATGTACTGCTATAGGAATCGAGCCGCTTCTGAAAACACCGTTAACTGCCATATTATATAAAGAAAAATATCCGGCTTCAGGTCCGTCTCCGCCAAACTGAGCAACAAGGTCATTAACCGACATCTGGGCAGTCATGATGTCTGCCGTGGGGTTGTTCTGTATCAGAGAAGGTTCATCCTCATCCCTGAACTGAGCCACACCGAAAGCACTGTCAGTAATTATCGCTCTTGTCTGAGGAATTATAACACTGGAAAGAGTATGTTTAAGATTATAAAGCTCCCCGTCCATTGACCCAGTGGTATCAATGCTGAAAAAAATATCTGCTTTCTGTACTGACGGAAAGAATGTCAATATGTCTGTTTCAACAGATCCGCCGTAAGGAAGTTCAAAATAGAAATCGACCCCTTCAATATCTGTAACACCTTGATTTTCATCACATATTTTAGAACCCACAGCAATTTCAGCAAGATCGCTGAAGCCGTCACCGTCAACATCGCCAAACACTCTGCCGTCTTTTTTCAGATTCGGACATATCACTTCATCGCTGTCTGAAAGTCCGTCACCGTCAGCATCCATGTCTATGAAATCATAAGCTTTGTCTTTATCGGTGTCAGCAGGAGGATCTGAGTAGTCGTGAGCCGCTTTGCAGTCAGGATAGCCGTCTTTGTCGGTATCTCTGAATAAAGTTCCATACTTCTCAATACAATCCGGTACTGTGTCGCCGTCAGAATCAAGATCGAGATAATTGGGCGTTTTATCACCGTCAGCATCTTTTTCAGATTCATAAAGATCGAAAATGCCGTCATTATCGGAATCGGTGTCAATAAAATCATAGATCCCGTCACTGTCCGAATCGACTGGTGACAGCGGATCTCCGGCTTCCACTGAATCAAGTATTCCGTCATCGTCACTGTCCGTATCCCTGTAATCATAAGTTCCGTCACTGTCCGAATCTCTGCATGGAAGTTTAGAACATTCAATGGAATCGGGTATTTTGTCACCGTCGCTTTCCGTATCGAGATAATCAGGTGTTCCATCTTCATCAGTGTCAACTGCAACACCACCCGGCATTTCAATGATATCAGGTATTCCGTCACCGTCAGAATCTCTGTCAGCCGGGATACCGGAATCTTCATCATTTTCTACATCTTCCTCATCTTTTTCAACATCGTTTTCATCAATATTTTCAGCATCTTTATTCTCATCATCAGGAAGAATGACAATGTCACTGTTTTCATTATCGGCGGTTGAAACTATGTCTATATCAGAGTCACTTTTGTTGGTTTCTTTTCTGTTTTCACATGAAAGAAACGATGAAAGCGTAAACACCGTGACAGACAACAGTATAATTTTATTCATTTTATTCTCCATCACGGCAGAGTTATCTTTATTCTCAGCCATGCGTCTGCAAGACTCAGAGGATTATAATCCCATATCCATTTCGGCTCGTTACCGGAAACCGCATCATTATAGTAAGGGATAAATGCTGTCGGGCACATTGTCGCACCGACACCGCAATTTGTCGTGGTCCACGGTGTTGTTCCGAGATTGCCCCAGTTTGCAGGGGTTGTAGGACTTTTTCCCGCTTTGATCGCAGGACCCCAGTCGCTGTCATCAAACCATTTATCGCACCAGTCGGCATTGGGTGTAGGAACCGCTTCCGGAAAATATCTCCACTGAGCTGCCGTCCATTCCGGGTCCCCCGGCTCATAAGGCTGTCCGTCACCCGGGGGAAGAACTCCGTCAGAAACGATAAACTGTCCGTTTACACTGATAGTTCCCATGAAGGCTGAAATCGCAAGACCGGTATCTTTCCCGTGGATTCCTATAACATTGACACCTGATTCAAGAACCAGTTTTTCTCCTGAATATGTATCCGCATAAGTCCATGTTCCGTAATACTGTCCGAATTCATTGTCAGGCTGACCGATATTTTTCTTGAACTGTTTTCCGTTTGCACATAGCTCGACAAGTTCGTCATCAACTGTGAGAACCATTGTCGCCTGATATTCTTTACGATTATCGCAATCATAATCGATGCCTTCTATGTGTATCTTCGATCCGGGATAAATGTTCGGATTATTGTCATCACAGTCTAGAGTTCCGTTAGGACATACCGCCGGAATACCGTAAACAACCATATTGATGTCACACCATCCGTCACCATCCTTGTCGCATCCTTCATCAATTCCATCGACACCATTATTGTCAATATTATCGCATATTTCCGGAACAACTGATGAATCTGCATCGGGTGTTTCATCACTGTCGGATTCTTCCCTCACGCACTCACCGTAAGAACATTCAAAACCTTCTTCGCAGTAATCGGGAACCCAGAAACCTTCAACACATTCAATTGCTATATTTTTTCCGAACTGACATATCTTTTTACCTTCTTCACTGCATGCTTCACCTATTATTGATTTCGCGCAGACCGATTCCGCATCATTGAAATCGGGAGATGAAAGACCGAACAGAACACAGATATAACCGAGGTCCTCCCGGCAATCCGAATCGACCGAACAGTTAACTTCAGCGCATGTCCCGTTACCCTGATATCCGAAATCTGTAATATCGGGAGAACAGGCATATTCCTCGTCTGCTTTAAAACCTCCGCAGACACCGTTCTCCACATTGCAGTCATCATGGTTGATACATATTTTTTCAAAACACATTTCCATAATATCCTGATCAGCGTCAACATCTATATCACTATCTATATCACTATCCATGTCACTGATTTCATTGTCAGTTTCAGACTCATCCGGTTGCTGAGCCTCATCCTGACTATCTTCTGTTTCATTGTCAGGCAGATAGTTATCCGGATCGCTTACAACAATATCAGGATCATAGTTTTCATCAGGAAGAACCTGAGAATCCTCATCTTTCACTTCGACAATTTTATCTTCATCAGCCTCAGGATAGATATTCTCCTTTTTATCTTTGTCGCATGAAACAGCAAAGATCAGCAGAAAAAAAACTGAAAACAAAAACTTTTCTGACATTTTAACTCTCCGCAACCTGCACAAATATGCCTGAATTTTATTTCCAAACACCTTTCCCGTCAATGATTTTGATAAAGCCGGCCGCTTTGCTTTTGCCAGAGATCAATTTAATTTAATTAATATTTGACAATTCAAATTCATTTGTTTAAATATCGGAAGCTGGAGGATTAGCATGAAGAGACACAATCCGCATGAACAGTTTTTTTTGAACACTTTCGGAAATGTTGAAACTATGCGGTCTTTTCTCAAAGGCACTCTTCCTCAAAAGCTTCTGGACTTGATCGATGTTAGCCATATCGAATACATAAAAGAAACACAAATTGACACAAAACTTCATAAAAACATTTCAGATCTGGTTGTTAAAACAAGCTTGATTGAAAGCAGCGAACCTGTTGATATTTATTTTCTTTTTGAACACAAATCTGCATATGACGATAAAATTCTTTTTCAAATATTGCGTTATATGCTGACAATATGGGAAAAAGATCTCAAAGAAAAAAAGAAGCCCAGAATAATTATTCCTTTCATTTTTTACCACGGTGAAACCAGATGGAAGTTGCGAAAACTCAGCGAACTTCTTACTGAAAACCCGGAACTTAAAAAATTTATGCCAGATATTCCGTATTTGATTTTTGATACAGCTGATTTCGGTATTGAAAAAAGTGTCAAAGATTTCAGCGATTCCATAAGACTCCGGCTTTCACTTGAAATGTTAAAGAAAGCTTTCATCAAAAGCAGGAGTGAAGTTAAAGAACTTCTTGAAATAATTGCTCAATCCGGAATTTTGGACAATGAAAAAGAAGCGGAACAATTTATGTTTTATTTTTTTAAGATCAGCGACCTTGAAACGGAGGAATTCATGAGTATAATCAGCAATGATTTGAGAATTAACCGGAAATCCGGGGTTAAAATGGTTTCGCTTTATGACCGAATGATTCAGGAAGGAGCTTTAAAAAATGCAGTGGAAACCTGTAAAAAAGCATTACTTGCCGGTGCACCTATAGAATTCATTATTCAAATAACCGGACTTCCGCTCGAAAAAGTACTCGAAATTCAAAAAACCATCCACACAGGTCAATAAAAACCTTTACCACCCGATATTAAGAATCGTTGTGTACGGCAGAAATCCGTTCTGTGCGATATTGACCAGTCCGAGCTGCAGTCCATAAAGTTTTTCAGTATAATTTACAACCCCTATCTGAACACCGCGAACGACTTTTGATCTGTTCACAATCCCGATCTGACCACCATAATGCTGCAGCGAGGTATTATAGGCTCCGATCTGGGAAATTCCCTTGAATGTCGAGGCTCCGCTTACAAGCACACCAATTTGAAATCCACCGTAAAAACCGTGGAATTCCTTATTATTGTCTTTTAAAAACTTTTCCTGCTTTTCCTTTGAATAAAATGAAGAAGGAACATTAAATCCCGATAAAGAAATCAGACTTATTTGACAGAATCCATGAAAATTCAGAGTACTCGCAAATAAGCTACTAATTTGCAATATTCCAGAAAAAGATTCTTTCGAAAGAACACCGAGTCCGCCTAACTGAAAAACGCCCCAGAAATAACTATTGAATGAAACCAAGCCTCCGAATTGAAAGCCACCAAAAAAATCCTTAAATGAAAAAGCGCCTAATCCACCTAATTGGAACCCCCCTTTAAAATTTTCACCCCCCGATACTAGTCCAGCTATTTGGAATCCGCCACTAAAATCTTTATAAGCAATAGCCCCCAACCCGCCTAATTGGAATCCGCCATAAAAAACCTTAGAAGAAAATGCTACTAAACCAACCTGAAAACCACCGTAAAACTTATCCGCAATAGATAAAATTGAAATTTGGGTTGCACCATAAAAATTATCCGTAAATGCCACTCCAATACTTCCCATGTGAACCGGTCCGTAATAATTGCCGTCTTTACACCAGCCTAAGAATGCAGGACCGTTATATTCTTTTGTACAGAAAAACACTTTTTCAGCGGTTGACGGTTTTTTGTCTTTCTCTTTTTTTGTTTCTTCTGTTTTTTTCACTTCCGGTTTATTTTCATCCGCTTTTTCTTCGCAATACAGGCTCCCCGCAAGAAATAGAACAAATAGAAATACAGAGATCAGCTTTTTCATTCATAACTCCTTTGTTGCGAACAGTTTTTCGCATAATTTAAAAACAATGTCAACAAATGTACCCCCTGCCATTCTTGCAATTTGACTGCAAGTCAGTTATCGTTTGGGAGTTTTGCTGAACCGGAGGAATGCGTGGACAATAATGATGTTTTGAAAAAAGTGCGGTATGCGCTCGACCTGAAAGATTCCGCGATGGTGAAAATGTTCAAAAGCGCCGGAGTTGAAATGTCCCGACTGGAACTTGCCGCGGCTTTTGGTGATGAAGAAGATCCAGGGTATAGAAAACTTTCGAATGAAGAGCTCCTTAAATTTCTTGACGGATTGATACTTGATAGAAGAGGTCCCAAAGATGGCAAGTAACAACGATATCCTTAAAAAACTCAGAATAGCGCTTCAGCTCGAAGAGGACGATCTGCTCGAAATATTCGGACTTGCTGAATTCCCTATTACAAAACCCCAGATCACTGCTCTTTTCAGAAAAAAAGGCCACCCGCACTACAAAGAATGTCAGGATCAGCTTATGAAGAAATTCCTTCTTGGACTGGCATTGAAATACAGACCCAAATAGATTATTTCATTAAAGAATCAAGTTCCTTTTTTCTTGCCTCGAAGGCAGATTTGTCAGAATCTTTCATTTCAGGCCTTAAAGAGCCGTGAAATTTTATCGGATCTATGATAGCTCTGGTCTTGCCCGGCTCCTTCTGAAGCTGGTAATGAAGATGAGGTGCATAGGAACGGCCCGAATTGCCTGAATCTGCAATGTGGTCACCCGCTTTGAAACTCTGTCCGTCCTTAACATAAAGCTTATCAAGATGCAGAAGCACCATGTAGGTTCTCGGATTTGTATTGAGCTCCGCAGAAAGAGACACACCGTTATATTTCATTTTCCAGTTCGTCCGGAGCACTTTTCCTGAAAATGGAGCGTAAACAGGCGTTCCGACAGGTGTTTTAAAATCAATACCGTCATGCTTCGGCCGTCTGTCTTTAAGAACAGAAGTTATTTGTATCCATTCTTTGATCGGTGAATTCTTCAAATGTTTTTCAACAGATACTCCTTTTTCATCGTAAAATGCCGCAAATTTTTTATCAGCCGGTTTAAATGAATAAAAACTGAAATCCTTTCCCAGTTTTATCGATTTGTATTTTACTGCAACAACTTCAATTTCGTCCGGACTGTCAGGTCTTGTTCTTCTCTCCTCATCAGTAACCGTTTTGAACACAACACTTATTTTGTCACCCGGATAGACCTCGCTCCTCATATCAAGGCTGAACACGAGGTTTCTCGAAACATGCGCCGAAAGAAGTTCTGCAAGTCTTTTATTTCCTGTTTTTACGGCAAGCTCGGAAATAACCTTGCTGTCTTCAAATGTGTTGTAAAAACTTGCAGTTACAGGGACAGAAAAAGAATAGTATCCGCCTTTGTTTTCGACCTTTTCCGCCGGCTCTTTCAAACTATTGTCTGCAGACGGGTTCTCTACGGCAGGAACCTCTGTGTCGTCAATATCCACCCCGCATGCAGCAGGCTGTTCTTTCACCTCGGGGCACACCACCGGCGGAACGGACTGAAGCTCTGTAAGCTTTTTCTGTACGAACATCAGCCTTAAGAACACAGCGGTCAGAATGCACAAGGTGACAAGAAAAAGTATTTTCCATCGAAATCTGAGACGATCTTCCACGGGCCCTCACTTTTTGAACAGTTGTCAACATTGAAACTATATTAATCGGGTGGCTCAAATCAACTTTTATTTTTGGAAAAAATTATTGACAACAGGGGAATTTTAAACATTATATCCCTGCTTTGCTCTTTTTACATTTGAGTATGCATTTTAATGCGGAGGAGTGGCCGAGTGGTCGAAGGCGGCGGTCTTGAAAACCGTTGACGCGCAAGTGTCCGTGGGTTCGAATCCTACCTCCTCCGCCATTTTTTTTGTATTTTGCGGAGAGGTGTCCGAGAGGCCGAAGGAGCTCGCCTGCTAAGCGGGTGTAGGGCTTAAACCCCTACCGAGGGTTCGAATCCCTCCTTCTCCGCCACTTTTTTTTGGGAGTGCCCATAGCCCAATTGGATAGAGCGTCTGGCTACGGACCAGAAGGCTGGGGGTTCGAATCCTCCTGGGCACGCCACTTTTCTAAGTATGGAAAAAGAAATCTTTTATATGAATGAAGCGCTCAAGCTTGCGCAGACCGCAAGAGATCTCGGCGAAGTTCCGGTGGGCGCTGTCGTGGTCTTTGAAAACAGGATAATTGGAAAAGGTTACAACCGGAGAGAATCAACTAATTCGCCTTTATCTCATGCTGAAATCGAGGCGATCGTTGAAGCATCTGCCAGTCTTGGAAGCTGGAGACTTGAAGAGTGTGAACTTTATGTAACGCTCGAACCCTGCATAATGTGCAGCGGAGCCATAATCCAGTCCAGAATAAAGAGATTGATCTTCGGCGCCAGAGACCCTAAAGCAGGCGCGGTCAGATCCCTTTACGATCTTCTTGAAGACAGCAGACTCAACCATCAGGTGGAGATAGTTGAAGGCGTTCTGGTCGACGAGTGTTCTTCGATACTTACCGGTTTCTTTAAAGAGATCAGGGAGCGTCAGAAAAACAAAGCGTCAGGGCCGGAACATTCTTCAGGTTGTTGAGCGGAGAGATGTCCGAGTGGTCGAAGGAGCCTGACTCGAAATCAGGTGCGCTCTTTACGGGGTGCCTGGGGTTCAAATCCCTATCTCTCCGCCATTATTAATCTTTTTCATGCAAATACGGAGAGGTGTCCGAGAGGCCGAAGGAGCACGATTGGAAATTGTGTGTAGGGCAACCTACCGTGGGTTCGAATCCCACCCTCTCCGCCACTTTTCAATCTTATGGCCGGGAACTGTACAACAGACACCGTGAACCCCGTCAGGTCCGAAAGGAAGCAGCGGCAGCGGAAAGTCAGTGTGTTGCAGTCACCCCGGCCTTCAGTTTTTAAAAAAACTTTATGATTTATAGATAGTTAGCATATTTCTCCCACATCGTTTTAATGGTATCAATCCATTTTTCTCTTAACAGTACAGGAGATAATATTTCACTGTCGGGAGCATAAGCCATTACTCTTGCGATGATCTCATTATATCTTTCACCAACTGGAAGAGTAATCTCAAGATACTTCTTTTCGTTTTCTTCACCTTCGATCACTATCTGGTTTTTGTGCCAGATCTGATTTTTTACATAATGGTATGAAGGTTCGTAAATACGGATAGTTGCAAGTTCAGAATTTGAAGACTTGAACATTCCGAATGATCCTTCCGCATATTCTTTGATCTCTTTTCCTGTAACGGAATTTATAAAATTATCATCTTTTAAAGTGCTTGAAATGATTCGCGATATTAGAAACACAGCAAGCTTTTTTCTTTTATGGCAGTATGTAATTATATACCACTTCCCAAGATAGTTCATCAGTTCAAGAGGTTCAACAATACGGCAGCTTTTTTCGCCGGTTGCGTTGCAGTATTCAATCTCAAGACATTTCTGATTTTTTATCGCTCTCAGAATATTCCTGAAATCCTTGAGGTCCATTACATCCTGATCTGAAGAATCATAAGTCACATTATCAAGTATCTTCTCGTATTCCTCCGGGACATAGCTCATTATTTTTGTTAAAATATCTTTAGAAATTACAGGAACATATGGTGCTTTTCCAAGCCTAAAACTGTCGGTTATCCTGTGAACAAAAATATAATAAAGTGCGGCATCTTCAGCGGCACTGAAAACAGTTTCAAAAGGAGTCGCATAAACATACCCGCCGTGAGAAGCGGAATATTTCAAAGGGGCGTTAAGAAACATCTTCATATATTCAATGTCTCTTTTTATGGTATCGATATGAACTTCAAATTTGTCAGAAACCTCTTTTCTTGTGACAAATCCCCTTGATCTGATACGCTCGTCAATGAAAAAAATCCTTGAAATATTAGCCATAAACTGCTCCTTTGAAAAAAACAGAGAAGATTACCATTTTAGGAACTTATTTCAATTTTCCCTAAAAACAGGTTTAACAAAATGAATTATATTGATGCGATTGGGCACAGAATGTCCAAGTGTGGATTTTTCATAAATTTCTTCGGTTGGACAGTATATGCCCAATCACCTTGGTATCATAGGGCTAGATTTTAGGGGAAAAGCTATTTAAAAGTGTTTAGTTAATTAATGATCAGGAGCCAAAAAATGAGTGACGAAGTAAAAAAATGGTATTACAGTTTTGACGGTGCAACAAAAGGTCCATTTACAATTGATGAAATTAAAATGACCATTGCAGCTCAAATCATCAAAAAAGACACAATGGTCTGGCCTGGAAGTGGAAACTGGATAAAGTCCGGTGAAAGCGAACTGTCCGAGCTTTTTGCAAACGAACTTTTAATTCCGCCACCATTACCAGAAAAATCCTATGATTTCATTGAGAAAATTATTGCCGATATAAAATCACAGCAAAACAGGATCGGATGGTATTTTTCATTGACTGCAATATGTTACATTCTTTTTGATGGAATTTCTGCGAGTTTAGAAAACCCTTATGCGTGGTATTTTGCAAGTGTGCTTCTTTTCGGAATTTCTCTTCTTGTTTTAATGAACATTGATATCAGAAACATTAAAAAGGCGGGGAAAATCATTCCTTTTCTAACCCAACTATGGATTTTTATACCTCCGGTATATCTTTGGAAAAGAACGAAGATTCTTGGCACCGGAAAACATTACTTTTATTCTTTTCTTACAATAATTATAATCAGCTCTTTGCTTTCTTTTTCTGTTTTTTCTCCAAAAAGAAACGAGACAGCCATTGCTCAATCCGCCTGTGAAATCGCTAAAGAAAATCGATATGAATGTTCAAAAGTTAAAATTCTGGAAAAGAATGAAGATGGTGAAACCTACCGTGCAAAGCTTTTCATAGAAAATGGAAATTCTTTCGAAATAGTAATAGGGAAAAACAGCGAAGGAAGTGTTATTGTCTGGGGATTGTAAAAATTTAAAGATCAACTGTTTTTTTCTGGCAATCAAATTGTTCTGAAGTTATAGTATTTCGTTAAGAAAAGAGGGCATTGGGTAATTCCTAAATCGTTCGATTCTAAATTTTTACTGACTCTAGTCTGAGGTTTGTGTTTTATTGATTGGTTTTTGTTCTG
>JAKLDO010000073.1:8716-16056 GCA_022703485.1 bacterium | reverse complement strand
GAATATATTTATCTTCTTGAAATTAACGACCTTGCAACGGAGGAAATTATGGATATAATCAGAACGGATTT
Organism: bacterium; assembly: GCA_022703485.1. Taxonomy (GTDB): domain Bacteria; phylum UBP6; class UBA1177; order UBA1177; family UBA1177; genus JAKLDO01. Next base: position 15,985 of record JAKLDO010000073.1, on the reverse strand, counting down.
ACGGATAGATGAGAGATCCGGAGGAAAAATGACATCCATTGCTGAAAGATTGAGAATGGAAGGACGGCAGGAAGGCAAACAGGAAGGCGCATTTGCAAAAGCTGTTGAAACTTGCAAAAAAGCACTGCTTGCCGGAGCACCGGTCGAATTTATCGCTCAGATAACTGATCTTCCACTTGAAAAAGTCCTTGAAATCCAGAAGTCACTCAAGATCAACTAACAATTCTCCTAATTTGACATAAATCCTCAAGGTGATAGACTTTCCCGTTCATTTAAATCAACCGGAGGAAAAAATGTCAAAAGTCAGCGAAGCGATCGCAAAATTCAAAAAAGTTGATATCAGTTACGATTATTCGGCACTTCCGCAGGACATCAAGAACGCCCTTCCCCATCTTAAAAAGGCGTTCGATCTCATTACAACTATTTTCATGCGTCAGCAGATGGAAGGTCTTCCTGAGATATATGAAAAGGTGATGTCTGAAAATGACGAAGAGAAAAAGGAGTTCTGGAAACAGTTCAAAGGTCCGTGGAGCCAGCTTGAGGATTTCAAATCGCTTTATCCTGAGTTCAAGGACAGGCCTGCGACTTGTGCTTTCTATCCTGCCGACATAACGAAAGAGGAATGGGACAAAGCGCTTGCAGGGATGGATGAAGCTGAAAAAGAGCTTATGAACGATACTTACACTGTGATAATCCGCGAGAACGGAAAACTGAAAGCTGTTCCATATCATGTTCATTATGCTGAGGAACTTGGTGAAATATTCGATCATCTTGAGAATGCGGCTGAATGTGTAGAGAATGAACTGCTCAAGGAATATCTCATTTCAAGGGCTGAAGGGCTTGTCACAGGCAACTACCGTGATTCCGAGGCTCTCTGGGTGAAGATGAAAGATGTTCCTATAGATCCGGTTTTCGGTCCGTTTGAAGTTTATGCGGACGGTTTCTTAGGTCTCAAGGCGACTTACGAGGCGTTCCTGATGGTTGTCGACCACGAAAAAGGTAACAGGCTTAAAGAGATCGAGAACAATCTGGCAAATCTCGCCAGAATATTCCCTGTTCCTGCCGGTTCGAAGCCTGCTGTGGGAAAGATCGCTCCGATGATAGTCGTTCATCAGATCTATTCAAGCGGTGAAGCGGCTCAGGGTATCATGCCGAGCGCTTTCAATCTGCCTAACGATGCGTGGGTCAGAGGAAATGTCGGCTGGAAACAGATAATGATCTACAACATCATGCAGGCGAAGTTCAATAACTGCACGATGAAGATCGCTGATAAAATCTCACACGGAAAGATAAAAGCCGAGTTCGATCCTTATTTCTATTTCGTGCTGATGCATGAAGTGAGCCACGGTCTCGGACCTGCATACCGCGCTGACGGAACTCCGGTTGCAAAGGCTATCGGCAAGAACTATACAGCAATTGAAGAGGCAAAGGCGGATACGGGCGGAATTTTCATACTTCTGAATCTCGGCGGAAAATACGGGATCCCGGCTTTCGGCAAAGAGACGATACTCAACAGCTTCTTCGCAGGACTGTTCAGATCAATGAGATTCGGAGTACATGAAGCCCACGGCGCCGCAAATGTCGTTGAATTCAACTGGCTCAAAGAGAAAGGGGTCATCAAAGTTCTCGATAACGGCGATTTCGAGACAGACTCGACAAACCTCATCCCCGCAGTTGAAGAGCTCCTCAATGAACTCTGCCGCATCGAAGCGCAGGCCTCAACAGAAGAAGCCGCGGCATTCCTCAAAAAATACGCCACACCCGGCAAGGACATACTTGACGCCATCGCAAAACTCACCGACATCCCGATAGATGTAAGGGTCGAGTATAAGCTGTAATCATCGCTCCGACTCGACACATTTCTCCCGCATCATGACAATTTTTTACGACATAATGTAATATTTACTTGACACGAAGTATGAATTATGTTACAAAAAGAATGTTTTAGGAGACACTTTGTCAAAGGAGGATGACATGGAATTTCAGGAAAAGAGGTCGATGGTGAATCTGATAACAACTCCGCTGCTGTTCATTATTTATTACCTTTATGTCTATGCTCAGTATCAGTCGCTGGCCGTCGCATCGGGGACAGATATCTCGTTCTGGGCGAAGTACATTCTCATTCTGATGCCTGTGATGATAATCCCCAAGATCATCATCTACATCATTTTCGCCATCATCAACAAGATCATGACCGGTGACAAGATCACTGACATGGAAGATGAAATGGATAAACTGATCGATCTCAAGGCATCGAGGAACGGTTCGATCGTCTTCATGATAGGGTTCATGCTGGCAATGGTCGCGCTTGTTTCAGGATGGAGCGCTCATTCAATGTTCATCATCATCCTCGGATCGTTCTTGGTCTCGGGCATTTTCGGTGAAGCATCAATGTTCTACTACTACAGAAAAGGAGTCTGAAATGGCAGGATATGAAATAAACAACAATATCCGGAAACTCCGTTTTGAGCACAACGAGATGACCCAGCAGCAGCTAGCCGATCTTGCAGGAGTCACGCGGCAGACCATAGTTGCGGTCGAAAAAGGCAAATATTCTCCATCGCTGGAACTGGCGTTCAAGATCGCCCGCGTGTTCAATGTGCCTCTTGAAACAGTGTTTTCATATGACGAAGTGACTGCAAAAAATTAAACCGGAATGGAGAAAAAACAGATGAAAGCAGTTATGCACACAAAGTACGGACCGCCTGATGAATTGCAGATCAAAGAAATTGACCGACCGGTTCCCAAAGACAATGAAGTTCTGATAAAGATACATGCGACGACAGTGACCACTTCTGACTGCAATGTCCGCAACCTTACATTTGTCCCTAAGTCGTTCCTGTTTTTGTCAAAAATGATATTCGGTTTCAAAAAGCCGAGAATAAATATACTCGGACTTGATCTTGCAGGAGTTGTTGAAGAAACAGGCGCAAATGTGACAAAATTCAAAGCAGGAGACAAAGTTCTCGGATCGACAGGGACAAAAATGGGATGCCACGCACAGTTCTGCTGTGTCCCTGAAAACGGAGCGTTGATAATAAAACCTGATGACATGAGCTGGGAAGAAGCCGCCGCAATTCCACTTGCCGGAAATACTGCATTATATTTTATTAGAGATCTGGGGAAAGTTCAGTCCGGACAGAAAATTCTCATTCACGGAGCTTCGGGAGCTATCGGGACATACGCTATCCAGCTTGCAAAATATTATGGAGCTGAAGTCACAGCTGTGTGCAGTGGCGGCAACGCTGAAATGGTGCGATCACTCGGAGCAGACAAGGTAATTGACTATACTAAAGAGGATTTTACAAAAAGCGATGAGCGATATGACTTCGTTTTCAATGTAGTCGGAAAGACCACTTTTTCACAAAGCAGAAATATCCTGACAGATAAAGGGATACACCTTGAAAACATGCTGGAAATAACTGACATTCTTAAAATGATGTGGACATCCATTACTGGTGGCAAAAAGATCAAGGGCGGAGTGTCCATTGAAAGTGCTGCAAATCTTAATTTTCTAACCGGACTTATCGGATCAGGAAAATTGAGACCGGTCATCGACAGAAGTTATCCGCTTGAAAAGATCTCTGAAGCTTTTCAATATGCTGAACAGGGTCACAAAAAAGGAACTGTCGTGATAACTGTAGCGCATGATAGTTAAGGAGATAAAGATGAAAATCAATGTAAAACGATTGTTGTCAAGCGGAATTATTGCCGGAATGATCATCATGATCGTCGGTGGAGGGCTTGTTCCCATTATCGGGCATCAGATGGATGAAGTTTTAAAAAGCCGCCTTCTGCCTCCTTTGAGTGTGGGCGACATGGCATTTTTCGCATTTGTTTCAATGGCTAACGGCTTTGGTGTTGCGGCGTTGTATGTCTTACTACATCATGCAATAAAATCAAGACTCAAAGCGGTTTTTGCAACTGCTGTGCTATTCTGGTTCTTCGGCTATTTCCTGTCAGGAGGCGCCCTTGTCGCCTACGGCTTCATGCCATTAGGATTAACTGTGATCGGAACAGCATGGGGCATATTGGAATTACTGGCAGGCACTTTTGCAGTGTCTTTTCTTTATAGATCAAAGGAACTGCAGTAAATGGATCGTTTCATAAAAACCTCAAATGGCGGAAACCTGTATGTTTATGATTTCAAACCGTCTGATGACTACTGTTCAACAGTATTTCTTTTATCGGGAATCACGGGAATCAATCACCATGCGGAAAAAGAGATCATTGAACAGCTGAGCAATCATAAGAACCGGGTTGTAGTAATTCATCCCCGCGGCACCGGATATTCAGAAGGCAGACGCGGAGATATCGGGGATTTTTCTGATTTCATTAATGATCAGGTCGAAATTATCAGAAATGATAAGGACTATTTTGCAAAACAGCATAAGGTCCTGCTTTTCGGACACAGCATGTCAACAGCTATAGTTTTGAAAGTTGCAGATAAAACCGGTTGTATTGACGGTGTGATCCTTATTAATCCGCCATACCTTTTAAAGAAAGCAAGAGGAATGTCTCCAAGTTTCCGGCAATATCTGAAATATGCATGGTTTTATGTTTTTCAAAAACACAAACCGGTCGTGAACATGGCGGGAGATCCGTCGCTAATTGAAAATGAAGAAGACCGGAAAGAATCAGAATCAAGGATCAACGATCCGTTACTAGTTAAATATTTCAGCATGTACATGATGCTGGAATCCGGAAAATTACTTAATTCAATGGTAAAGCTTTCAAAAACTGCAAAATACCCGTTACTGCTGATCTATGGCAAAGAGGATAGCATTGTTGATAAAAGAGGCTGCGATATGATCTTCAATTCATGGAAAAGCAAAGATAAACAATATGAATTGATCGAAAAAGGGACTCACGGCAGATCAACGGTGATACAGGCAAAAGAAATAATAAATAAATGGATCGATAACATAAACTGATTTAAACAGCATGGAGAAAAAAATGAAAGCCGTTATCTGCACCAAATACGGGCCGCCGGAAGTTCTTCAGATAAAAGAGGTGGAAAAACCGTCACCGGGAGCCCGGGAAATATTAGTGAAAATACATGCTACTTCAGTTACGGCAAGTGACTGCATTATCCGTGGTTTCAAGTTACCTCTTTCCATGTGGATTCCGGCACGCCTGGCATTAGGTTTAACAAAACCCAGGAAAGCTATACTGGGCATGGTCCTGTCAGGAGAAATTGAAAAAACCGGTGAAAATGTAAAGCAGTTTAAAAAAGGAGATAAAGTTTTTGCTCACACTTTTTTGAGGTTCGGAACTTATACCGAATATATAAGTATCCCGGAAACCTGTGCAGTCACCATGATGCCATCAGATACATCGTTTGAAGAAGCGGCTGCAATTCCTTTCGGCGGAACTCTTGCTTTCTACTATTTGAAAAAAGCAGCTGTTCAAAAAGGACAGAAGGTTCTTATTTTCGGAGCTTCGGGAGCAATCGGAACTTCAGCAATACAACTTGCCAGATATTTCGGTGCAGATGTTTCAGGAGTGTGCAGCACTGCAAACATTGAACTGGTCAGATCATTAGGGGCAGAGGAAGTAATTGACTACACAAAGGAGGATTTCACTGATGCCGGCAGACAATATGATTTAATATTTGATGCTGTCGGAAAAGAAAAAAGTTCACACCTTCAATACAAAAAAGCATTAAAACCAACTGGAAAATTTATATCTGTTGATGATGACAGCCCCAGGGAAAAAGCAGTTAATAAAGATAATCTGAATGTTCTCAGAGAACTTACTGAAAATAGAGTATTAAAACCGGTAATTGACAGAACTTATCCTCTTGAGCAGATAGTTGAAGCACACAGATATGTGGATAAAGGTCACAAAAAAGGAAATGTGGTGATAACCGTAAAACACGATAATTAAGGAGAAAAAATGAAAGCAGTGATCTGCACGAAATACGGACCGCCCGAAGTGCTTCAGATAAAAGAAGTGGAAAAACCTGTCCCGAAAGATAATGAAGTTCTTATAAAGGTTCATGCTGCATCAGTAAATTACGGTGATCTCATCGCAAGGAATTTCAAAGATGTCACGCCGTCAAAATTCAACATGCCCATGCCTTTGTGGGTTATTTCAAAACTTGTTTTTGGACTGAGAGAACCGAGGATCAAAGTACTCGGCAGTGAATTTTCAGGTGAAATAGAATCGGCCGGAGCAAATGTAAAGAAATTCAAAAAAGGCGATAAGGTTTTCGGATACCTCGGCGCAGGCATGGGAGCTTATTCCGAGTACATCTGTCTATCCGAAAAAGGATGCCTTGCAATAAAACCTGAAAATATCAGTCATGAAGAAGCCGCTGTGATCTCTTACGGAGCGGTAATGGCACTTCCCCTGCTTGGGAAAGTTAACATCGTCCCCGGACAGAAAGTTCTGATAAACGGCGCATCAGGCGGAATCGGTTCGGCCGCAGTTCAGATAGCAAAGCACTCCGGAGCGGAAGTAACTGGAGTCTGCGGAACGCAGAGGCTTGAATTCGTCAAAGCACTAGGAGCGGACAAAGTCATTGATTACACAAAAGAGGATTTTACAAAAAACGGTGAAAAATATGATGTGATATTTGACATACTCGGAAAAAGTTCGTTCTCACAGAACAGGAATTCGCTTACAGATAACGGCATCTATCTTCTTGCAAGCTTTAAAACAAAACAGCTTTTTCAAATGCTAACGACCTCGATATCAGGCGGAAAGAAAGTGATCTGCGCGATCGCCCCGGGAAGCACTGAAGACCTTGCTGCCGCAAAAAAGCTTATCGAGGAAGGAAAAATTAAAACGGTCATTGATAAAAGCTTTCCGCTTGAACAGACCGCACAGGCTCACAGATATGCCGAAGAAGGCGGCAGAAAAGGTGCTGTGGTGATAACAGTTTTCTGCTGATTTTTTAAATTGACTAAAAAGTCCTTTGTTGTTAAAAATCATCTGTATTTACAACTGAGAGAAAAAAATGAATAAAAGTAAAAAAGAAATCTTTTTGGCACTAATTTTAATTCTGTTTTTTGTTTCATGCAGAGAAACCGGCGGAAAAACAACAGAAAATCCGATCGGTTCTGAAGGCGGATCGTGTTATGACAATGATTTATGTGACGAAGGACTGATCTGTGAAAACGATATCTGCAAAAAATCGGAAAATAATAATGACACAGGTAATACAATAAGCGATACCGGAAATACCGGTGATACCGGAAACACAGGTGATACCGGAAACACAGGTGATACCGGAAACACAGGTGATACCGGAAACACAGGTGA
>JAKLDO010000073.1:0-8618 GCA_022703485.1 bacterium | reverse complement strand
CCGGAAACACAGGTGATACCGGAAACACAGGTGATACCGGAAACACAGGTGATACCGGAAACACAGGTGATACCGGAAATACTGGCGACAGTGGAAATACCGGTGATTCCGGCAATACTGGAAATACTTGTGACAATGGCAACACCGGAAATTCAGGAAACACAGGCGATACTGGCGATAACTGTAATTCCGAGATTGATGATATGGATGATATCTATACTGAATGCACTCCATGTGAAAAAAGAGAATGCTATGAAGGACCGAGTTCGACAATTGGAATCGGTTTATGCAAAGCAGGAGTGACAACATGCACAGAAGATGGCACTTACTGGGGAGAATGTCTTGGGCAGATACTTCCTAAAGCTGAAATATGTGGCGATGGAATTGATCAGAATTGTGACGGAAGCGATATGACTAATGAAAACAAATATGATATTGATGGAGACGGATATACATATTGTGACGGTGATTGCTGTGAAACTTATTTTGACTGTTATTTGCCCGAAAGCATCAATTCAGGATCAAAAGAAATTGCCGGAAATTGTATTGATGACAATTGCAACGGCAAGATAGATGAATAAACTGTAACAACCTGACTCCCTCAGCCGCATCATAATTTAAAACTTAATAATCTGGCGGTTTAATTGCTTTTAAAACTTTTTACTGTTATTACAATCCTGTTAATGGTCTTTGTGTGTTGAGGTTGATATGAGATTATCTCTTTTCATTTCCATCCTGTTTACAGCAGTTTTTGTTTCGTGCGCCACGGCATCAAATAAAATCGCAGTCATAGAGAAGCCTGAGAACATAAAAAAATACGGCGAGAACGCTCCGAGGATCTGGTCTGAGCTGACACAGGCCGAAATGGAGACCGTTATTAAAGCTAAAACCGCGACCGATAACGAGACTCTGCTTGTGCTTGCACTCCTCATGACAGGGAGTACAAGGGAAAGACCGGAGATAGATGCGGCGCTTAGTGTCTACAGGAATTTCACAGCAATTTGTGATAAAGAGCTCAACTCCATTGCAGATGCAAAGGAAAAAGGGAGAAAACTGCACGAGCTTTTTTTCAGGCAGTTCATCGGCACTTTCAAAAAGAACGGAACTGGCGTTGCCGGACTTCTGCTGAAGAAGGAGTTTGATACAAACACGGCATCACTTCTTTTTGCCGTTGCCGCTGAGAAATACGGGTTTTCACCTAAAATATCTGTCACGGAAGAAGACAGTACAAAGATCACAAGCAGTAAGACAGGACTGACTGTCAATGTGTTCTCAGGAAAATCCTATCTTGAGCTGAAACACAAAGACCTTTTCTCTTCGGTCATCGTTCTGCCTTTCATTGAAAAAGGTTATGATCCGTACATAAACATGGACTTTTTTGAAAATCTCCAAAAGTCAGGTCTGGCAGGATTTGAAGATGCCGCAGTTGAATTCAAGGAATATTACAGGAAAAAACCGTTTTCATTGCAGGAAGCACTTTTATTACAGTATAAAGCTGATAATGGCGATTCTTTCGAAACTGAAATATCCCCTTTTAACAGAAGGGTTGAAATGGCGGCGGTTCTCACAGACTCATGTGATGTTCTAATGGACAGAGTGTGGGCATGGCGTAATATTCACGCATTCATACTTGAAAGAAAGAAAAGCGGAGAGCTTCTTTCGTTTGTTGACACTATAAGTCCCGAACTTGACAGGACCGGAAGGCTTTGCGGAGATGACTCCCGTTTTGCACAGAGCGCATGGGACCTTTTCCTTTTCTCAGCCTTTGAATACGGCAATGCCGTGAACGGCGCAGGAATGAAAACAGCAGTCAGGAATGCATACAGTTTCCTTTCAACGACATCAAAGGACTATGATAAAAAAAGGATGCTTCTCGCCGGATCGATCCATTACTACATGAATCAGGTGATAAAGAACGATGTTATCGAAGAACAGCTTGAACATGCAGTATCGGTCATAGATGCGATACCTGAGAACCGGACAAGAATGGAAGTGGGATCATCGTTCTACTATCAGGCGGGAGAACACTATTTCAAAAAGAAGGATCACTGGAGAGCAGGACAGTTCTACGCCGAATGCGCTTTCATCGACGGCAACCCGTATAAAAAGATCTGCATAAGCAAAGGAGCTGATGAACTTTATCAGTACGCAGTCGATTCAATAGAGAAAAATATCTGCGCTACCGCATCAGATGCAGTTGAAAAATGCTTCGAGAAAATACAGGACAAACCTTCCTGCTCAAAGATCAAAGATACCTACGACAACGCCTGCAAATAAAGATCGAAAGGAATTATAGATCAAAGCTGTATGTTAAATTCTATTTCTGAGCCACCACCAGCATTTCAAAATCTTCGGTAGTAAGTTTATCATTTCTACTGAATGCACCGAGTTTTGCACCAAAAATTTCTATTTTACTGAAGCCGAGAGTTTTCAGAAGCCATGTGATCTCGCTCGGGACATAGTATCTTTCGTTGCAGTCGAGCGTCTTTTTGTTTCCAAGGTCATCTGTGAATTCGGTGATGTTGTGATCGCGGAATGTCATCAGGTCGAATGTATTGCTTCTGTAGGTCGCATTCCCCTCCCCTTTTTCATTGTCGCAGAACTCCTCGACTGAATGATAGAGCGGAAAAAGACCGTTGAGCGTCGTGAATATGAACTTTCCGCCGGTTTTAAGTGAATTTGCCGCGCTTTTAAGTATCTCAAAATTCATTTCGTCAGTTTCCATGAGGGGGAATCCGCCTTCACAAAGCATTATCGCAACATGGAACTCATCCCTGAACGGAAGATTCCTTGCATCATGCTGCATGAATTTCACTTTTACACCCGCTTCTGAGGCCTTTTTTTCGGCCCTTTCAAGCTGGGAATCTGAAAGATCTATCCCCGTGACACTGTACCCTCTTTTTGCCAGCTCAATATCATGACGGCCCGTTCCGCAACCGATATCAAGTATCTTCAGCGACTTATCATGCCCGAATTCCTTTTCAAGAAAATCACATTCACCCATTGTCCCCTGAGTAAAACATTCGCCGTCGTATTTTTCACCGTAGTTTTCAAATAATGCTTCATACCATTGTTTTTTGCTCATGGTAACTCCTGTATTATTAAAAGAAGTGGTGGGCGATACAGGACTCGAACCTGTGACTTCCTGCATGTGACGCAGACACTCTACCAGCTGAGTTAATCGCCCGCAACAATGAATTGATACAGAAAAACGGACAGTTGTCAAATATTACTCCTTAACTGACAACAACTTGAGATCCACAGGCCTGTCATCATTATAAATTCAATTTTATTGCTTTCAAAGTCAGGAATTGCTAAAAAAGACCGTTATCATTTTCAACTGAGGTTTTCATGAGATCTTTAGCGACTGCTGTTTTTATTCTTTCCATTTTTGTCTCCTGTGCTACTCCGCCCAAGGCTGTCAATGCCGAAAAATACGGGCCGGATGCTCCGCAGGTCTGGATGCCGCTCACTCAGGCAGAAGTCGATATCCTCAAAGAAGCAGGATCAGGTTTAAGTGAAGAGACAAAATTCAAGCTTGCACTTTTTTTCACCGGAAACACCAGAGAGCAGGCTGAAGTCGACTCCGCTATGACCGTTTACCGCAATTTTGCACAGAAATGCGATCAGGAACTTTCAAAAATAAGTGATATAAAAGAAAAAGGGAGGAAACTGCACGGACTTTTCTTCAGCGAGTTCATCAAAAAACAACGGATGGAAGGCTATCAAAGCTCAGGCATCAGCGGACTTTTAATAAAAAAGGAATATGACGGCAATACTGCAAACCTTTTATTCTCAATACTTTCTGAAAGATACGGCTTTATTCCCGAAATGCTTCTCACTGAAGGAGATGTTGCACAGATAACGAGCAAAAAAACCAATCTTTCCATGAAGATACTGACGGGACGGGTATATCTTACACTCAGGCACCCGGATATGCCGGAACCGGTGAGCATTTTCACGACATGGGAAAACGGATATGATCTGAAAATTGACCGGGATTTTTTCGAAAACCTGCAGAAAAACAATCCGGATACCGCGAAAAGCGCCGATATCGAGTTCAAAAGATATAACAACGGAATAAAAGCATCTCTGAATGAAACACTGATGCTCCAGTACAAAATAGACAAAGCTTATGAAGTTCTTGACCTTGAATTTGCACCGGGCTACAGAAGGACCGAAATGGCGGCACAGCTCACCGATTCATGTGAAGTGCTCATTGACAGAGCATGGGTCTGGAGAGACATTTACGGATTTCTGTTCCCTGTCTGGAAAAAAGGAGAAATAAAACCCTTCATTGATTTCATCCAGCCCGGACTCGAAAACACCCGTCAGAAATGCGAGAACGACAGTAAATTCAAGCAGGTAGCGGGAAATCTCTATCTTTTCTCGGCTTCAGAATATGCAAAGGCCGTTGACGGTATCAGAATGAAAAAGACCATTAAAAATGCATACAAATATATTGATACAGCATCAAAAGATTATCAGAATGACAAGAACTGGCTCGTAGGATCGGTCCATGAATATCTGAACAATGTCATAAAAAAAGATGTGATCGACAAAGAAGTGGACAATATAAATGAAATAATAGGCTCCATCCCCGAACACGGAACAAAAGTCGAAGTCGCGGCATCATTTTATTACCACGCAGGACAATATTATTTTAGCAAAAGTGACTTCTGGAAAGCCGCGCAGTTCTACAGTAACTGCACCGGTGTCGGTGAAAATGAATATAAAAAGACCTGCGGACCCAACGGAGCTGTTTCATTCTACAATTACGCCGTAAGCTCTCTCAATGAAAACAACTGCACAAAGGCAGAGAACGGAAAAGATAAATGTTTTGAAAAATTCCCGGGAGATGATTACTGCAATAAAACAAAAGAACTTGTTGAATCGAACTGCAAATAATTCCCATATTTTCCAATAATTATATAATTCTGCCGTTACTAAAAGGTCTGTAAACAGTTTCATGGAGAAAAATATGAATAAACTTGTGCTATTTACAGCTTTTCTGTTCAGTTTTGTGCTGATATCATGCGGAAATGATGTCAATACAGTCAAAAATGACAAAGAACAGACAAATGACGAATCTGTAAACGATGAATCGGTCAATGACGAAACGGTTAATGACAACGAAGTGACGGATGAAGTGACTGATGAGACAGCCGATGAAGTCATTGATGAGACAACTGATGAAACGACTGATGAAACAGCTGATGAAAACCCAGATACGGATAATTCAGGGGAATGCACTGATATCAGCGTGACCTATGACAAAGCAGGACTGGAAGATACTGCAACTGACATTTCTCTTGAAGTTTATTCAAACGGCTGGGGAACACTGCTCGATACTCTTACAATGGAAACGGAAGGAAGCATAAAGCTCGAAGTCAGTGAGGAGGACCCTTATAACGGTGACACTCCATCATATTTCATTTATGAAACTGCTGACGGCTTTTTCACAAATACCGATTATGCGGTTTTCGGTGACACTATCAATGTCGACCTTGACCCTGTCATGCCTGATCATATCAACGGCTCTATTTATATGGTTCAATCTTATTTTGGACCATCCGCTCTGAGCAGTACTGACATCAAAGTTACAGACAAAAACGGAAAAACTGCCGGATGTTTCACGACAGATCCGAATGGCAGATTTGTGATAGATCTTGCGGACGGTGACTATGTTTTCAGTTTCAAAGATATGGATGAGTCTGAATATGATCATGAAGTTTCGGTGGATTCGAATTATCTTGACCTCAGGATCGAGGCCGAGGCACAGATGGCAAAACCCAACATCTATATTTATCCTGAAAAAACCGTAGAACTTGATGTGTCACTTGAGTTCCCTCTTGGCGGGACAGTCACAACTTCAATCCCTGATTACGGAAACGGCTGGCATGTTACAGTCACTCCGGATGGAATGATCGATGGAAAATATGGTTATCTTTTTTATGAAAGCCAGAATCCGGATGTTTTCCAGTATAGATCAGGATGGACCGTGAAAAACAGCGGACTCGAGAGCTTTTTCAGATCTAACCTCAGCGCATACGGATTCGCAGGAAAAGAGATCGAAGATTTCATCGAGTGGTGGATACCGAGACTCGATGCCGGATGCTATGACATATATCCTCAGACCGCAAATGAGATAGACCCTGTAGTCAAACTCAATTTCTCAATGATACCGGACAGTTTACAGAGACTTTCCTATGCCGTGAAAGAGACTCCTGCATGTAAAGAACACCTTGCGGAACCTGTCATTGAACCATTCGAACGGACCGGATTCTCCGTCCTTGAATGGGGTGTAACGATAAGATAATTATTTATTTTTCTTTTTTTTGATCTTCACAAATTGCATATAATTTTTCAGATAGTCTGACAGGTATGAATCAACTGTTGTATATTTTCCAGACTCCAATTGATTTCCATCAGGGTCTGTTCTTTCTATAACCGAAAATGATCCGCCGGCATCCATAGAGTTGCCTCTCTTTTTTGCAAGAATACTACCGGCAGGTCCGGTTATCATTATTCTGTTATCATTAAAAGGAAAAGTACTGCTTCCAGTTACGAAATAACTGCTGCCGCCATGATATTCAAGAAGAGAACCGCCATTCATGAATTTTTTTACCGGCTTCATGTTTTCAGGTTCAAGATAATCAATAAGCGTGGGAAAAATAGCGGCATGTCCTGAAAGTTCTACAGTTTTACTGTCAACTCCGGGCAGTTTCATTTTTAAAGGAACAGTGTATCTGGCCTTATTAAAGTATTTCCCGTGTCCGAGCCTTCCGTATTCCCAGAACTCTTCACCGTGATCTGCTGTAAAAATAACAGCGAGATTATTATTTTCAATATCATCTTTAAAGATTTCAATTATTCTGCTGAAAATATGATCTATATAAGTGACTGAATTCAAGTATCTGTTTTTTATTGCTTTCCTTACCTCAAGATCGCTGACATTTTTTAGAAATGAGAAATCTTTTGATTGATAAGGCTCATATTTTCCGAACTTCTTTTCAAAATTATAGGGGTGATGTGTTGAGTTAAGAAAAAGAAAATAAAAGCAGGGTTTATCCGCATTTTTAATGTGATCATTTTTAACATATTCGACCAGTTTTGCATCACTTGGCAAAGTTCCGTCATATTCCTTGAAAAGATCAAAATTCATATCCGTCATGAACTTCGTGTGCTTTCTCCAGCTTTTTAAAGGCGAAGCCGTCACTGCCACATTGCGATATCCGTTCTTTTTTAAAAGTTCAACTGGATAGGATCTCTTTTTTTCTGCTGAAAAAGGTCTGTAATACTGATTATCAAGTCCGTAAAGAATTGTAAAAACACTGTATTCCGTATAAAGCGCAGAAGAAATGTGACGGGACGAACTGACAACATTGCCGCCACTGAAAAACCCGTTAATTCCGGGAGTTATTTCAGGATCCATTACAAAAGTGTTCAATGATTCAACAACTATCAGAAGAATATTTTTTCTGTTCTGTAATACCGGTAAATCTTTGTTTCCAGGGTTGTAATCAGGAACAATAGACTTCACATTGTTCTTTTTACCGCTTTTGTGAAGCAGCTCATATCCCGGGATATCATTTTTCAACGATTCCGGTAAAAAATCGCCATCAGCTTTTACAAGCGCTGCAAAAACAATAAATATTAAAGGAAAAAACAATACACTTGAAAAAACCGACACAAAAAAACGATCTGCCTGTGTTGCCAGCTTTATGCTTAAAAAGAAACCGACGGACAACACCGTAATGATCAAAACTGCCTCAGGAATAAACTCATAAACTATATTGAGATCTGTTTGAAGAAGAGAAAAAAGATTTCCGCTCTTTACAGTTTCAATGGAGACAGGATCAAAAACATGTATACCCATTGAATTAAACATCTGTCCGTCAATATATGAAGCAAAAACAACTATAAATGCCGCAGGCAGAAGGATCATTCCGCTCAAGTGCTTTTTCAAATATTCAAGGAAGATCCCTGTAAATATAAAAGGAAGCAGAAATACAGACACAACTGAAGAAATAAAAATCGAGGACAACGCTGAATTGGAAATATCTATAAATGTACTGCTGTTACCGGAACATAGTCCGCAAGATGCTAAAAAATATGCAGAACCTGATAAAATAACAGAAAAAACATTAAAAAGAAGGATCGCTATCAGTATTTTTTTCTTATTTTCCATACAAGCCAATTAACAAAATTTCAGCAACAAGCAGAGCTTTAGTAACAAACCGGTTATTTTTTATTAAATTTCTTGAGAAACTTTATCCGGATCAGATAAATGGCTTTTATTTATCCACGCAGTAATGATAATCAGGATCGCACAGCTGAGTCGTTGTATCACATTCTTCATCAACATAACAGCTCTTGTATTCAAGCTGAGGCACTATGCGCAGTTTGAGTAGAGCATATTCGCCGGCAGTTGAAACATCTGTTGTCGCCATCAGAGAAATATAGGCTTCATGGTCACCTATGAACTTTACATCTTCAGGAATGACCATATTGATGTAAATGGAGCCTTCAGGTCCGGTGGACCCTCCCCAGAGCTGAACTTCAAAACCTTTGTAAAGAAGATACTTTGTCCAGACATCGCCTTTTACGATCATTGC
>JAKLDO010000072.1 GCA_022703485.1 bacterium | reverse complement strand
CTTATCTTATTTTAGGCAGATTCGACTTCTCAAGAATTAACAGATTCTGCCAACCCACTCATTTTTAGAAGGAACCAGTTAAAATTATTGTTTGTTAATAATAATTATATTAAATCAATAGAATTAATAAAATCACTAATAAACTTGAAAACAATTGCAATAGAAGGAAACTGTATCTCTGATTTTTCACCGATAGATTATCTTAGACAGAATGGCAATCTTTCCATCATTTATGGTAATTCATCTGATGATCAGGATTATGAGAAGTGTGAATAAGCAATTCTCGCTGAACCTTCTTTTTGTTGACAGCCGGAAGCCTTGACCGTTAAAACATTTTCATGTTAAATAGCTAAGAGAAGAAATTCAGAGAGGAAAAGGAAATGACAAAACTAATATATGTAATGGTCATAATAATGGCTTTTATATTAACATCCTGCATCCCTGAGGATGACAACGGAGAACCAGATCCCGATGAGGTTGTTACATTTGCAGATGCCGGACTGGAACAATGTGTGAGAAGTGAAATGTATGAAGAAAAGCCTGAAGATGCCCCCTTATATTATAAAGATGTTTATTCCATTGCCACGCTCAGATGCGGCGGGATGGAAATAGAATCGCTGGAAGGTATAGAGAACATAAAAAATCTCAGGGAAGCACAGCTTGGTAATAACAAGATAAAGGATGTAACCCCGCTTGGGAAATGTACAAAACTGGTGGAGCTGGAGCTGGATAGCAATCAGATAGAGGATGCCTCCCCGTTAAGCAGGTTAATTAATTTAACGAGTTTGAACATTTCGTATAATTCAATATCTGATATCAGTTATGTTAAGGAAATGGTCAATTTGAATTCTTTTTATACTGGTGGAAATCCTATTTCTGATTTATCTCCAGTCGCAAACATTACAAGCCTAAATTCTTTGAATTTTAGTAATTCAAAAATATTTAAAATTAATGCGGTTTCGAATTTGTTACACTTGAAAGTTTTAGGTATGCAAAACAACAACATTAGTGACATAAATCATATAAAATCATTAAATGAATTGGTAACAATTGATATAAGAGAAAACTGCATTTCCGACTTTTCCCCGATAACTTATCTAAGACAGAACGGAAATCTGACGACTGTCAATGGAGATTCCTATGAAGATCAGGACTATGAGAAGTGTGAATAAACGATTCTCGCTGAACCTTCTTTTTGTTGACAGCCGGAAGCCTTGACCGTTAAAACATTTTCATGTTAAATAGCTAAGAGAAGAAATTCAGAGAGGAAAAGGAAATGACAAAACTAATATATATTCTGGTCATAATAATGGCTTTTATATTAACATCCTGCATCCCTGAAGATGATAACGGAGAACCTGATCCTGATGAGGTTGTTACATTTGCAGATGCCGGTCTGGAACAATGTGTGAGGGAAAGAATAAATAAGTCAGAAGGTGAAATTTATTATAAAGATGTTAAGTACATCTATTCTCTTAGTTCGTGTGGAGGGAAAAATATAGAGAGTCTGAATGGTATAGAAATTCTACCTAATCTAATGTCGTTGTCATTAGGCAATAACAAGATAAAGGATGTAACCCCGCTTGGTAAATGTACAAAACTGGTTGAGCTGGAGCTGGACAACAATCAGATAGAGGATGCGTCTCCACTGAGCAGTCTGGTTAATTTAACAAGGTTGAATATTGTTTATAATAAAATTCAACAAATTGATTTTGCTGGAGGATTGAATTTATTAACCAATCTTGATATCAGCGACAATCCCGTCAGTGATGTTGGACCTATAGCAAAATTGGTTAATCTTGAAGAACTTGGCATATCAAATGCAAATATTGATACAATAGAACAGATTGAGAAATTATCAAAATTGCGTGTTCTATGGGCTCAAAATAATTATATTGATTCTATTTATGTAGTTAAGTATTTCTTGGAACTTAAAGTGTTGAATATAACAAACAATTGTATTTCGGACTTTTCACCGATAGATTATCTTAGACAGAATGGCAACCTTACTTCTGTTAGAGGCGATACCTATGAAGATCAGGACTATGAGAAGTGTGAATGACGGTATCAGTGTTAATGCTGCTTAAGCATGTTTTCGATCGTTGTTCTGAGATGAGAATTTGAAGTCGGTCTTTTTTTTATTGCAATTCTAACAAGGATTTGATAAATTAACTTGCTGTTTGTGATTTTAGAAATTGCAAAAAGGTCGAATTTTTGTTTATAAAGAAGAACGGGCATTTCTGAGGTGATTCAATGACAAAAGAGACGGCAATTAAAATTTTTGAGCAGAAAAAAGTGCGTTCAGTATGGAGCTATGAAAAGCAGTGCTGGTATTTTTCAATAGTTGATGTTGTTGAGGTACTGACTGATAGCCCAAATGCCAGAAAATATTGGAGTGTTTTGAAAACACGGCTTAAGAAAGAAAATGCTGAGTTGACTACAATTTGTAGTCAACTGAAAATGCAGTCTGTGGATGGAAAATTTTATAAAACCGACTGTGCTGACACACGGGGAATTTTCCGTATTATCCAGTCAATTCCTTCACCCAAAGCCGAACCTTTTAAAAGTTTCAACAAAAGAAAATTATAAAGAGATTCCCGAACATAAGAAAAAGACCATAAATAAACGGAAATAGTGGCATTTTTTTCCTATATCCTGCTGAAGTCGATGGTGTTGGCTTTTGATGCGGCTGAGATTATTTCAATGAATTCGGACCTTTCCATGAATTCGGCACCGAGGGATCTGAGGTGGTCTGTCTCGACCTGGCAGTCAACGAGAGGACATCCCGCTTTTTCAAGCATTTTCATGAATGTCACAAAAGCCGCTTTTGAAGCGTTCTCGTGGACCGCGAACATGCTTTCACCGAAAAAAGCCTTTCCAAGGAGCACTCCGTAAAGACCCCCTGCAAGATCGCCCGTATCTGCAAGCCATGCCTCGACACTTATCGCATAACCCAGCCTGTTGAGAGCATTGTATGCCGCTTCCATTTCCTTAGTTATCCATGTTCCCTCCTGCCGAGTTCTCACCTCGTGGCGGCAGCGGCTGATCACCTGCGGAAAAGCCTTGTTCACTGTTATTTCGAACGATCCTGAATTGAGAACTTTTTTAAGACTTTTTGAAACATGGACATTTTCAGGCCGTATCACGAATCTCGGATCGGGAGACCACCACAGAATGCGGCTTCCTTTGTAATTGAGCTTGCTATTCTCGCTGTACCACGGGAAAATACCGCATCTGTAAGCGTTAAGAAGTCTTTCCGGCGAAAGATCTCCGCCGACGGCAAGCAGTCCGTCAGGCTCGGCATGTTCAACCGGAGGAAAAGAGATGGAATCAGCAGAAAGGGCATAGATCATTTTGATATTTTTTTAAGGATGAGTTCATCATTTGAGATGTCGATAACGGCAGTTCCCCCTTTTTTCAGTTTTCCGAAAAGCACTTCTTCAAGGAGCAGTTTCTCCATCCTGTCCTCGACCACCCTTGCTGTCTCCCTTGCACCGAATTCTTTCGAGAAACTTATCTTTGCAAGGAATTTTAGGGCCGTATCAGAGATCTCGATCACCACTTTCTTTTCTGAAAGCCGTGAAGAGAGCTGACGGATGTTCTTGGCCACGATATCAAGCACATTCTGCTCATTAAGCGGAGAGAAATATACGACCGAATCAAGTCTGTTCCTGAATTCAGGAGAGAAAGTCTTTGTAACAGCCTCTTTAAGCACTGATGATTCGAACCTTCTTTCACCGAAACCCGCCTTTGATCTTCCGATAGACTTTGCTCCGGCATTGGAAGTCATTATAATTATTGTATTTTTGAAGTCAGCCTTTCTTCCGGTGTTGTCAGTTAAAGTAGCATAATCCATGATCTGGAGAAGTGAATTATAGATATCCGGATGGGCCTTTTCGATCTCGTCAAGAAGAAGCACAGCGCTTGACTGCTTTCTTATCGCCTCTGTCAGAAGTCCGCCTTCTTCGTAACCTACATATCCGGGAGGTGCTCCGAAAAGTTTGGCGACAGTATGCTTTTCCTGATATTCGCTCATGTCAAAACGGTGGAGCGGCATTCCAAGTTTCTTTGCAAGTACCCGTGCCAGCTCAGTTTTTCCAACACCGGTCGGTCCTGCGAAAAGAAACGATGCAACAGGTTTCTCGGCAGGACGGAATCCAGCCATGCTCTTCTGGACCGCTTTGACCACGGTCTCGACCGCACTTTCCTGTCCGAATATCTCTGAAGATATCTGCGCATTAAGGTCTTTCAGCATTTTCAGTCTGTCAGCACTTACAAGATTTTCGCTTTTTCCTGTCGTGAACGCAACGACCTTTTCAATTTGCGCCGTTCTTATGGTTTTTACTGGCGCTTCCTGCATCGTATTGAAAGATCCCGCCTCATCAATGAGATCTATCGCTTTATCAGGCAGAAAACGGTCGGAAATGTATCTTGACGAAAGTTCCGCTGCGGTCGTAAGCGCATCTTCAGAGTATTTAACTTTGTGAAATGATTCATATTTCTTTACAAGGCCTTTAAGTATTTCAACAGTTTCAGCCACGGTCGGCTCAGGAATATCTATTTTCTGGAACCGTCTCGTAAGTGCGGTGTCTTTTTCAAAATGTTTCCGGTATTCGCTGTAAGTAGTTGCTCCGATGCACTTGATCTTTCCCTCTGTAAGAAGAGGTTTAAGCATATTTGAAGCGTCAATGCTCGAACTTCCGGCACTTCCTGCACCGACAAGAGTATGTATCTCATCAATGAAAAGTATCAGATCATCCATTTTCTCAAGAGCCGAGATTATTTTTTTCATCCTCTCCTCGAAATCTCCGCGGTATTTCGTGCCGGCAAGGATACTGCTCAGATCAAGCCTGAGTATAGTGTGGTTAAGAAGCTGTGAAGGCACATCTCCGCTCACGATCATCTGGGCAAGACCTTCCGTTATTGCGGTCTTTCCCACTCCCGGTTCCCCGACATGCACAGGATTGTTCTTCTTCCGCCTCAGAAGCACCTGTATGGTCCTTTGAAGAACAGCATGTCTTCCGATGACAGGATCGAGCAGTCCTTCAGCAGCTTTTTCGGTAAGGTTCACGGTATATTTTCTAATGAGCTTTTCAGGATCGGGCTCTTTTTTGGGCTCGCCGCTCTCTTCATCGCCTTCAACAGCATGCTCCTCTTCACTTTCTCCGTGAGAGATCAGATTAAGAAGATCGTATCTTTCAACCCCTTCATTTTTAAGGAGATATGAAGCAAAAGATTCTTCGAGGTCATATATGGCGACAAGCACATCTCCAAGTTCTACGAACTTCCTGTTGGAACTGGCCGCCTTTGATGCCGCGTTGTTCAGAAGCATCTGGAACCCTTCGGACTGAATGAGCTCCTTTTTGTCCTGTTTTTTCGGGATGTTGTTTCTGAGATATTCTTTCATTTCCCTTTTAAGCGTTTCAATGTCAAGGCCCAGTTCAACAAGTATGTTCTTTGCATCTTCGTTAAAAAGCGAGCTGTAGAAAACATGTTCGGCTGTCACATATTCGTGATTTTCCTGCCGCGCTTCATAAAATGCCGAAAGAATTATGCTGTTTACCCGTTTTTCAAGCTGCATGGTCACTCCTTTTCAAGTATGCATTTAAGCGGAAACCCGCTTTTTTTCGCTTCGTCTTTCACCTGTTTTATCTTGGTCATAGCGATATCGTAGCTGTAGATCCCGGCAACCCCTTTTCCGTTATGGTGGACAGAGAGCATTATTTCAGTCGCTTCAATTGCGGTCTTATTGAATATTTTCTTCAGTATGTCTACAACAAACTCCATTGTGGTATAGTTATCGTTGAGCATTATAACTTTGTACATTGACGGCCGTTTCGTTCCGCTTGCGGCCCTGTTTTTAAGTTTTGTGGTTCCTTCCGGAGTTATCGCTGACATCGCAGTTATCAGAAGTAGACTGAAAATCTGGGACCGAGAATGAAATTTATGCAGTGGTTCGTGATGGTATCCTCTTTCTGCAGAACTATCGTTCCTGTGGGATCTTTCTTTTCATCAATATGGAAAGCTCTGAGCTGATATGAGAAGCTGAGAAATGCGCCGATCGAGAAATAGCTTTTCACATTGTAATCAACTCCGATATAAAGTTCCGGCGAGAAAAGGAATATTTTTGACTCATTTCCGAGTGAAAGGAAGAACTCGCCGAAAAATGTGATATTGTCCGTTCTTATAAAATCGGCTCTGATGCCGGGACCTATAAGAAAAAATCCGTCTGCATCATCGTTAACAAGTGTCATGAAAAGATGAAATTTAGCCATTATCCATATCTGCGGAGATATCTGATATCCTGCCGAAAGTGATGTCGTGGTGAAGGGGAGCCCTATGGTGGTGTTGGTCGCCACATCCACCATGTGGTTGACTCCGACAAAATTCGAGCCGAGATTCAGCATCCATTTGTTGACCTCACCCGGAACATTCGGATTTACAGCTTCAGAGTTTTTGGTTTTCTTTGATTTCTTTGACTTTTTTGCAGGTTTTTCCGGTTCAGCCGGTTCCTCAGGTGCCGCGGCCGCTTCCTCAGGTTCTACATTTTCAACGGGCTGGAGGGCTTCTTCAGCTTCACTTGTTGATGATCCTTCGGCGATCTCAGGAACTGTCTCCTCCTCAGCATAGACAAGGAACGCGAACATTGTGATTAAAAGGACTGCAAGCAGGTTTTTCATTTTTCCCTCCTGTTAATAAAGATCTCCGGAAATCTATCATAAACTATATTTAAAATCAAACTGAAAGGATGTTTTTACTTCAGGAAGTCGTCGAGGTTCTTTTCCACGACATTGAAATAATAGTCATATGATATGATGTCGTAAGCTTTAGTGGATGTGATGATCTCGGGAACGCTTTCAAGCTCTCCCATAAGCGCAGGAGGCTCGTTGCTGAAAAGATAATTGGTTTCATCAGCCGTATCATCAATATCTGAGCGCCTTATCACAGTAAATGAAGGATCTGAGTGTATCCATGAAACATAAATGTTCTCATCGGGATCTGTTAAAATGAACTCAAAGGTTTTTTCAAGTTCGAACTTTTCCGCTGAATATTTCTCAATGCTTACCAGACCTCCGCCATCCTTTTCCCTTTTTGCGATAAAAAAACCGTTCTCATTGAATCCGGTAAGGTTAAGCACGGTGTGTTCCGAATCTGAATTTGTCTCGAACACCTTTTCACCGGAACTGACATTAAAAATGTATATCTTATCGAAATATTCTGAATCCTGATCGATCATGGCACTGTAGTTCTTAACTGTGAAAGCCGCAAGGTTCAGGTCCTCTTCACAAGCGAGAATAGTCGTTCCGTTCCTGGGATACTCCCATATTTTCTGACCATTCTCAGTATAAAGTACAGAGAAGTAGTCTTCACTCTGGGCTATTACTGCTCCGTCGAGTATGCATCTCACCTTTCCTTCATAGGGTGTGAGCCACTTCGGTTCGCCTGTAGAAATTGACAGACCGTTCACGAACTCGTAATCGGCGAGCACGGTCTCAGGAAATGAGTATATTCCGGCAAGCCCCGGAAGTTCCATGCTTTTCCATTTGAGAGTTCCATCCTTTAAAGAAAGAGCCTTGATGGAATTTTCCGAACTGCCGAATATCAGAGATCCGTTCTCTATCCTGAATTCAACGGTGACATGTTCATTTTCAGAAAGTTCATATTTCCACAGAGGTTCCTCTGAGTCAATGCTGTATGAACAGATCGCTGAACCGCCGCAGATCGAATAGATCTTCCCGTTATTGAATGTGAAACCGGGTGCGGAATTCCTGAAAATGAGACTCGAATCGAATTCGATCACTTTTTTCCCGTCATCTGCCGAAAGAAGGCAGACCATGCCTTCAGAACAGTTTGTTGCGATGTAATCCTCGAAAATTCTTATCTCGGGAGCGTCTGCATCGCCTGCGATCTCTTTTTCCCATTTGGTTTCAAGAGGTTCAAGGCTTGCGGAAAGTATGTGGTTCTTTCCGTTATCCTGATATACAAGATACAAATTGTCACCTGAATGGATGTATGAAAGCACTGTACCATCGCGATGTATCTCATTGTTGCATGATATCAGAAGAACAAGAGCTGAAAATATGAGGAAAGAACTATATTTCATTTATCGAACAGCCTCCGGACTTTTTGCTTACTGGATCTTCATCCTGATCACTGTCATCAGAAGGAATTTCATCGTGAGAAGTGCTATCATGAGTATCAGCATCATCACTTCCATCCTCGTCGTTCTCATCGGCTTCAACCTCACTTTCATCATCCTTAACATCATCTTCATCAGCTTTAGTGTCATCATCAGGCTGATTTTCTGAGTCCGGGCATGAAGAAAATTCAAATGTCACCGTGAAAGGACCTCCTTTTGTGATATTTTCCCCAACATAAGAGTCAAGCGAGGCGAAATATGTTCCTTTTTCAAGTTCAGCTGAAACAGATGCATCGTCACGGATGAGACACTCTTCAGAAGTTCCGCCGCTCAGGATATGTATGTCAATATCCTCTCTTTCTCCGCTTCCCCCCTGGCCCGCATTGACAGTGGCCGTGAGCGTTCCGTCGCATGGTGCATCAAATCTGAAAATTATTTCGGGCCCTGATTCGTTCACATTTGAAGTGTCGTAGGTGTTTCCGGAGCATTTATAGCTGTCAAAGCTGTCTGAAGCGTATCTGTAGGTGTCATCAGTGTGCGTGAAAGGAAAAGAATCAATGATCACCGGGTCTTCAACGGACCCTGATCTGTCATTTACGAAATTTTCAGCGATCTTTTTCCATAAGTCTTCGGAAGTAATATCATAATTAAGCGCCCACATTCCGCTTCCTGCAAGACCGGAGTCTTTTGTGAAAGCATATTTCAATCCGAGGCTGTCACCGTCATCATACCACAGCTGGTACCATTGTGACCCTTCCTGCCATATTTTGTAGGAAGTAGATGAACCGTCGTCCCATTGGGAGCTTATTTCAGCATATTCACTCATCACGCTGTCAAAAAGCACTGAAACACCGTCTGCTGTTTGAGTTCCCGGTATGTCAGAACTTGTGCTCGCCCAGTTAACTCCGTAATAGGGGTATCCTGCTATAAGCTTATCCTTAATGGCTTCACCGTTTTTGGAAACGTATGTATTTACTGACTTTTCCACGCATATCCCGTTTGTGTTCCAAGGTTCGCCTGAGTAGAGCGGAGCGACAGGGCCGGGATCGCCACCTTTCCAGTGATAATCGTAAAGCATGAGAAAAAAGTAGTCCATTTCAGTCATTGCATCAATATCCCAGATGTTCGACCAGTCGACCGCAGGAAGGGCGGCCGAGACTATCATTTCACTGTTCCTTGTGTGAAAATATGTTCCCAGATCATTGAAAAAGTCAGCAAGAACAGCAGTATCGACAGAGCCGATACCTTCAAAATCTATGTTCAATCCATCTGCATTCGCATCATTGACCTTGTTCCAGCAGTTTGCAAAGAAAGTGTTTTTCTGAGTTTCGCTTGCGATGAGCGCTTTGACCGTTGCAGAATCAAATCCGGTTATCACAAGATGAACTCTCACACCGTATTTGTGAGCTTCATCAATGGGTGCTGATTCAGGCCAGCCGCGGCAGTCTCCGAGGGCACCTTCAGCTGCAAGTCCGCATGAAAAGTAGAGGAGATCTGTAAGCAGTCCATATCTCAAATGGGTCGTTCCGTTGTTCCAGTAAGGTAAATATCCGAATATGAGTCTGTCTGTGACAGGGTTGTGCTCAGCAGTGAAAGCCATCGGTTCTCTTGACGGATCTCCGAATGTTATCAAAGGCTTATCAAGTCGATGTTTTTCAATGTCCCTCATGTGGGCGGATGGATGTTCTATCCCTGCCGCCGGAAATGTGAGAACCGCAAGCATGAGAACTATTAATTTTCTCAAATCATCTCCCCAGAGAAAAATCGAGTCAATTCATACAAATATATGAAAAAAAAGTCAATGAAACATCTTTCCCGTCTGGGGTCAGGTCAGCAAAATTATATAAAAATTTGCATTATGTAAAAAAATCTGTATGTTTTCAACATGGCTAGACCTTTGCGGATAACATATCCCGGTGCGATTTATCACATAATCAACCGCGGTTGCAGAAAGGACAGGATCTTCCGGCGTGTCGCTGACCGTGAGGAGTTTTTAACGAGACTGTCTGCAGCGTCATCAAAATACGGAATACTTGTGCATGGATACTGCCTTATGGATAATCACTTCCATCTGCTTGTTGAAACTCCGGGTGAGAATCTTTCTGCGTTCATGCAGTTACTTCAGTGCGGATATGCCAACTGGTTTAAAGTCCGTTACAAGCTTGTCGGGCCGGTGTTTCAGAGCCGTTTCAAGTCGGTGCTTGTGGAGGATGCCAGCTATCTGGTGACACTTTCA
The DNA here is from genome assembly GCA_022703485.1 of bacterium. Taxonomy (GTDB): domain Bacteria; phylum UBP6; class UBA1177; order UBA1177; family UBA1177; genus JAKLDO01. The sequence goes on along the minus strand of JAKLDO010000072.1, from coordinate 5,813 downwards.
GCATACATACATTTAAACCCTGTGAGAGCGAAAATAATAGAAGATCCGGAGAGTTACAGGTGGAGTAGCTGCGGACTTTATTTAAGGGACGAAAAGAGCGAAATTGTCGACCCTGCGATGGTGCTTGAATATGCGGGAGGAGTTGATAACTACAGGTTTATACTGTCAGAAATGATAGGGGACACTCCGCCTCCAGAATCAGTTTACGGCAAATACAGCATACTCGGGACTGCGGCATTCAAAGAAAAAGTCGCCAGACAGATAGATGACAGTAGAATAAATATTCAGGATCAGCCTGAATTTCACAAGCTGAAATCTGTAACTGACCAGAAATTAAGGAAAATAATTTCAGATGTTATGCAAGTTAAAGAGAGATCACTTACAGAAAAAAGTTATAAAAATACTGGCAGGAAAATATATCTTTATATGCTGAAAAAACATACAAAAATGAAAGTATCTGAAATAGCGGAACATAGTAAAATGAAACAGCATGCGGCAGGAGAATTGATCAGAAAATTTGAGAAGAAGTTCGAAAATGCTGAAGAGTTGCGTATATTGATTGAGTACATTGAGAAAAGATTGAGAGTTGAATAAAATTTATATAAAAATGCTGACCTGACCCCAAATGGAGGGAGAGATGAATCCTGATATTTTCAAGCCGCTTTTTGAGTTTTTCGGGTTTTCATACCCTGGTTCCTACATGACGGTGCTGTTCTTTTCTTTTTCGCTCGCGTTCCCTATAGCGTGGATAACTGCTAAAAAACTGGAGCTGACTCCGTGGAAGCAGATGATCCTTCCATTAACGATAGTTCCGGCTTCACTAATATTTTCAAGGATATTCCATATTCTTTTTGAAGGAATGTTCATGTTTTACATGGATGGGCTGAAGCAGAACGGTATAAGCTATCTTTTCACGGTAATGCTCAATCCTTTCGGTCCGGGACATGTGTTCTACGGAGGGCTTCTCGGCGGCTTTCTCGCCGGCGCTCTAACCACAATGGTGAACTATCCGAAAGACTGGAAAAAGTTCCTTCTGACCGCCGATGCCGCTTCGATAGTGGTGGCTAACGGTCTCTGGATCACAAGAATAGGCTGTTTTCTTGAAGGCTGCTGTTTCGGAAGGCCTTCAGACCTGTTCGGGATCAGTTTCCCCCAGGGTTCCAGAACGATGTTCCTTCTTTACAAAGTCGACCCTGAGCATACCAGTCTTTTTACTGATACTCAGCCGATAATCCCGACACAGCTCATCCATTCAGGATCCAACTTGATAATACTTGCAATTCTTGTCAGACTGATGTTTGCCGGAAAACCCAGAAATCCCGGTTATATAGCTTCTGTTTTTCTTATTTTGTACTCTGTAACTAGATTTATCATCGAATTCCTCAGATACGATATCAGAGGTCAGCTCCTGTTCCTTTCCACCAGCCAGTGGATATCGATCTTCACTCTTATTGCCGGATATGAGCTTTACAAATATACTTCACAGAAAAAAGTCTGAAACAATTCCGTAAAACTAAAAATAGTAATACTCTAAAATATTAAACTTGAAAAAAAAACATTCCGATTTTACAATATCCGGCATGAAGTTTAGACTCTTAACGGCAATTATCATATTTTCGGCTCTTTCGGGCGTGATGACAGCTCAGGAAGACTATTTTCTGCCTCTGCACCAGTATGCCCAGAGGAACTGGCGCGCTGTATCCGGGCTTGCTCACGACAATGTTAAATCAATGTACATCGACAGCTCAGGCTTTGTCTGGGCGGGAACCATCGAAGGTCTGACGAGGCTTGACGGTACGTCATCAAAAACCTTCTCCACAAGGACACATCCACGTATGCAGAGCAACAGGGTGGTGTCCATAGACGGTTTTTCATCAGATACGCTTTTTGTAGCGACGGCAATGGGAATTTCAAAACTTACGGACGGATCTTTCGAGAAAGTGATAGAGGAATCCGGACTGACAGGAATGACAGTCACAGTGAACAGCAGGATATATGCGTCCAAAGAAAATGAGATACTCAGTATCGTAAAAGGTGAAATAAAAAGACTCAGTATTGTAAACGGAATGCCGGACGGGTCGGTCGGAGCGATAGATTCTCATAATGATACTCTTTTCATAGGAATGAGCTCCGGAGCTGTGGTCAGCTATGATAAAGGTGTTTTCTCAGGAAATCTGTGCGGCATAAGCTCTTTTCCTGTAACAGCTCTCAAAGCTGACGGGACCGGTGTCATTTTCGGAAATTCCGCAGGAATGCTTTACCGCATTACCGGAAGCGGATGTACAGAGCTGAACTCTGAACTTCCGGATACAGGGGAGGACAGGTCTGTAAAGGCTGTCTCTTCTCAGCATGGTGTTATCAGGGCAGTTTCCGGAAGCTATCTGATCTCGATCGAGAACGGAAAAGCGAGATATGTAAAAAACTGCTGCGGTATGCCGGGACAGATGTCATCGGTGGTAATTGACAGCGATGGAAGTCTTTGGATGGCTGGTGACAAAGGTGTGTCTCTTTTCTACCCGGGTGTTTTCGCAACTCTCGGGAAAGACGAAGGATTGTCCTCGGAAATGGTCTATGCCATGATAGAGGATAGAGATGGCAGAGTATGGGTTGGCACTAGAGGCGGCGGACTTTTTTATTACACAGACGGTTCTTTTAAGCAGGTGGGCGCTCAGTCAGGCATCAAAGGTCTTTTCATCGGCGGACTGATGATGGATGACTTGGGTGATATATGGGCCGGGACATCTCACGGGATAATGAAATTCCCTGCAAAACTGCCAGTCAGGGCAAAAGAAGTTCTCAGCGCAAAGAAAGGTGCGATACCGCTTGCATCGGTAATTTTTCAGGATTCCGTAAAAAGGATATGGGCCGGAACTGCGAAAGGTGAAATATACCTTTTTGTGAACGGTGCTTTTTCACTGGTACGGCAGACCGGTACAGAAAAAGGGGAGTATGTGAGCTCTATCACAGAAGACAGTTCGGGAAAGCTATGGTTTGCAACATCTTCGGGACTTCTTAAATTTGACGGGGAATCGTTCAGGTCTGTAACTGTAAAAGACGGACTGCCTGACAATATGGTCATTTCTGTCTATGCTGACACTTCCGGTATCGTTCTTGCCGGAATGATGAGAACAGGGCTTTCAATAGTGTTCCCTGACGGAAAAATAAGGAATGTGAATACCGGAAGAGGACTTTGCAGCGATACGATATATTCAGTAATGACAGACAGTTACGGTTATTTGTGGTTTACCAGCACACATGGTATTTTCAAGCTCAGGAAGGACCATATAATAAAGGCTGCAAATGATCCTGATTTTGTGCTCAACTGCTTCCAGTTCGATACTCTGGACGGCATAAGAAGACCCGAAAATACGGGCGGAGTGCAGCCGGTAGCCATGATCAGGCGAAACGGGGAATTGTGGTTTCCTACAGTTGAAGGAGTAGTAAGATCAAAGTCTTTCCCGTTAAGTCGTTCTCAAAACATCCATACTTCAATAGATGACCTGATACTGAATGGAAAACGGGTCGATATGTCAGGCGGTCCGGTTCTTTCGGGTGATGTCTCGCTTGTTGAAATTAAATATACTGCCGGAAGATATATGCATCCTGAAAGGTTGAAGATCAGGTACAGGCTGGAACCTCTCGAAAGTAACTGGACATATCAGAATGAAAGAAGGACCGTTAATTTTGAGAAGCTTTCTTCCGGGATATTCAATTTTGTTGTTGAAGCTGAAGATGAAAATGGTGCAATAAAAAGAGCTTCTGTAATCTTTGAAGTAAAGAACTCCAGTATTATAAGCATGTTGTCATCTAAAATTCTACTCATACCGTTGTCATTTTTAATTCTATCCGCAGGTATTTTTCTGATAGTGATTTCGCGGAGAAGAAAAAACAGGAAATTGTCAGATCTTTCAAATGACAACAGGATTGAAGTGTTTGATATTATTGATGTTAGACAGGATGAAATGCCTAGCGAGGCGGTTGCGTCAGCTCCCGAAGAGGTGTTTATTGAATATAATGCAAACAGCAAAGATGAGTCCCCGAAATATGAAAAAAGCAGACTTGATGATGATATCGCTCAGGCTTATGTCCGAGAGCTGAAAGAACTTATGGAAAAGGAAAGACCATATACTGACCCGGAGCTTACACTTCCTCAGTTGGCCGGAATGCTAAATCTTTCAAGCAACATACTTTCTCAAGTAATAAACGGACACTGCAATCTAAATTTCTATACTTTTGTAAATATTTACAGAACTGAAGCTGTAATAAAAATGATGAAAGATGATTTTTATAAGCATAGAAGCATACTCGATCTCGCATACGATGCAGGTTTCAAATCAAAGACCACATTCAACACCATTTTCAAGAAACATACCGGTCTGACCCCGAGCGAATTTAGAAGAAATTTTGCTGAAAAGGGCGAAAATCAATAAAATCTGAGAAAATAACAATAAAAATCCTAAAATTTTTTGAAACGAAGTAATGTTTTGTAATTATTGAAGTATTCTGTTCCTCCCTATCCAGCCGAACGCGATCTCCGGATCCTTCGCGCCTTTTTCTATACGGTCGGACGAATTAATATGTATTATATTATAGCATCGAAATTGACACAACGATGGAGATGCCGATGATGAGGAGAAAAGGTTTTACACTGATTGAGCTGATGGTCGTTCTGGCTATCATTGTAATAATTGCAACAGCATCAGTTCCCCAGATCCAGCTCTGGAATGCCAGAAACAAGGGAGTTGCTGCGGTTTCAATGGTAATTTCGGATTTTTCAAAGGCAAAGGCTATGGCTGGATATTCAATGACTGTGAATATGAGTATCCGTGATACAAGTATGAATCCAGATGGTGAATTTATCAGAAACAAACTTTTTACTGCGATTTTGTACAGAAAAACCAGTTATTCAATTATTCAACAGAGTGGAAGCGATGCTTGGTATGCTGTAAATCCCTTGAAACAGTCAAAATTGCCAAAAAATGTTTCAATTGAGAGAGTTAATGCTGGGTTTACAACAGATAACCCAGGTGAATCACATACTGTTATTTTCACTTCGACAGGGAGATTGAAAAAAGTAGACGGGTCTCTGGTTCTTTTCGGTGCTGATGCTTCAGGTATTGTTTGCGGAAATGTTGGGTCTCCACTCGAAGGTACAAGAATTTTTATCGCTTATTTGAAATCCAAAATAGATGATAATCGTTCTTTGTGGTATCAGATTGAGATAGATACGGAAGGTGAAACATTTATCTGTGTGGAACCGGGCGGTGATTCTGTTCCTGATTTTAGTGGCGATACTGCAAATATTGTTGAATTATAGGGAGATATCATGAAAAGGATTCAAGGATTCACTTTAATCGAAGTAATGATAGCCATTTTTATATTTTCTTCAGGGATGCTTGCCTTCATGGCTTATCACGCAAGAGCTAACACAATGATATTTGATGCAGAGTCATCTCAGATCGCTCATTCCTTGGGAATAAATCTTGCTGAAGAAATAAACAGTATGACTCCCGAAAGATTTATTGAGCTTTGTGACAAAAGCAATATTACCTACGATTCAATTTATCAGGATGCAAATCTGTCTGTTTATTTTAATCAGGGCGGACCTTTTGTTGTCGGACCTTTTGATGCATGGGGCAGACCACTTGGCGGTGATCCTAGCGAGCAGTATATGTTTTACAGAATGCTTAGAATAACTACATATAACAACATTACAGATTCATCATATGATAATAATACTCCTTTTTCGCGGTTAAGGCATGTCGAGGTGATAATATCGTGGCCTATGAGAGGTTTCGGGAGCACAAAATGCA
>JAKLDO010000071.1 GCA_022703485.1 bacterium | reverse complement strand
GCATGTAGACCCATTTAAGCGGCGCAGGTCCCGATTCACCCGCTTCTGAAAACGCCATGATCCCCCTTGCATCGAAATCGGGGTCCCATTCGCTGTATCTTTTTATCCCCATTTTCTGAGGATAGTCCTCATTTTCGCACCTTGATACACAGTTATTGTAGCACTCGCTGTTATCTCCGCCAAGTGTGAACTCAGAGCTGTATTCCTGCTCACAGATCTGGCTTCCGGCCTCTTCATCTTTAATTCCGGTTATGTGACCGCAGTACTGATTGCATGTCATATTGCTTCCCATGACCATTTCATCAGGCTGGTCGTTCTTGTTCATATCGTAATAGAAAAGCTGTCCGATATGGTTCGCAACTATATCGAGGATCACCTTTATTCCGTTATCATGAAGCACATCCACCATTTCCCTGAATTTAGCCATATCTCCGAAATGGGGATTGACCCCTGTAAAATCCTGTGTCCAGTAACCGTGATAACCTGCAATCCCTGCATCCTCCTCGACATTTTTAACTACAGGACTTATCCATACGGTCGTCACGCCGAGGGCTTTCAGATAATCGACTTTGTCGATGATACCCTGGAAATCGCCTCCGTTCCATGAGGTGAGCGAATATTTATTCACTTTATTGTTGTTGTTCACATCGCCGTCAGCGAATCTGTCCGTCATGAGCTGATATATCACTTCATCCCGCCAGTCATCCACAAGATTGCGGGGAGCCTGCGGCTTTTCAATGTCGCTCACATCGACACATGAACTTAATGAAGATAAAAGTAAAGCAGCAAGTATCATATTGAATTTATTCATGTCCGCCTCCTACCTGTGATCCACATTGAACCACCACTCGGCGCTAAGACCGAAATAGTGGAGCACTGTCCTGTCAGACCTTACATCGTCATCATCATACAGAGCTTTTGCATCATCGTTCTGGAAAGCGGCGGTATAGACGAGCCGCAGCTGAGGTCTTGCATAAGTCCCTCCGCCCGTAGTGACTATGGGCATGAAAGAAAGCTTTGTCACCTGAGGCAGAAGATTTTTTGCCGAACCGTCGTCAAATGATTTCAATCCGTTCGTTTTTTTAAGCTGGTGCGATATTTCAAGAGCCAGATAGAAATATTCGTGAAGAATGAAATGGGGTCTTACCGCAAGGATGTATTCGACAAGATCGTCATTATCATATTTATTGGGATCGGCATCTTCAAAATATCTCACATAGGCTCCGCACATATTTGCAAACCATTTGTGTTCTATATTTGACGAAAAACCGAACAGGAACTCTTTTGCATCCGTTGTTCTGTACTCAGGATCGAACCCCCAAGGCACATTGAGCAGTCCGTAAGCGCCCAGACCGCCTGAGTATTTGAAGAAAATGTTTGCAAAGCTGTTCTTTTTATAGCCGAAGAAACCGAGCTCTCCGCCGATCGACCATCCGAAATCCTCAGGATATGAGATAAGATTGGCGTCATCGACAGGGTCATTGAACTTTTTACCTTCCCCTATCCTCTGGAACTCTCCGTAAAGTTTCCACTTCATTCCGGAACCGTTTTCATTAAAAATATGTCTATGTTCATATTTCAGACCGGTGACAAGCCGCTGTCTATCCATCCATGTTATGCTTTCAGCCCCGAAAGTATCGCTTACGATGTCCTTTTCCTGATACTGCCAGTCAATTTCGAGCCTGTTGAACCCGACATAATAATCAACCGCCCAGTTATTGAAATGGAGTCCTATTCCGCCGCCGTAAAGATTGGCGTCATCAAGCGGCCAGAAATCAAGCAGATATATGTCGTCACCTCTGTACATTCTGCTTCCCACCCAAATTCCAAGCGGTTTCCAGATGACATTCTCGGCCCTTATGAAAAGGTTTCTCACTGTGTTGAGCGCGGCCCATTTTCCGTTGCTGTGAAAAAGGCTTTCAGAAAATGCGAGCGTTGTGACAAAATCGAATTTCGGAGCATTTGCCGGTTTAGGGAAAAGATATGCGAAATCAAGCTCGATGTAGCTCCCCTGTTCAAGCCTTGAACCGTGACTGACGATGTTCACCCATTTGGGACTTCCCCCCTCAAGGTCAGTAGCAGGCTGGACCCGGCCGTACGAACCGAACACAAAGCCGGTATCATCATTTTTAGATTCTCCGGCATAAACGGTTGAAAAGATCAGGATAAGCATGACAGGAAATAAGGATCTGACAGGATTAGAGAGCATGGCAACTCCTGCGGAACATTGTTAAAAACTTGTGATATTTTAAAACCGCTATAATAATTGTCAATAAGTTAATGCCTTTGCCGGAACTTGGATATTTACTATGAAATATTCGATATTTTCACTTATATTCCTTCTTATAGCTTCCTGCGGAAAAGACAGCATTAATGAGTCTTTCTGCCCTGCTGTGACAATTGAAAGCAGTTACAGAAGCGATGCATCGCTCTATATCAGGGGCGATTTCAACAACTGGCAGCTGTCAACGCCGATGGAATTTAAAAATGGAAAATGGAGTGCCGAGCTCAATCTCCTTCCGGGAGATTACGGATATCAGTTCTATGATCAAAAAGAGGATAAGTGGTTCAAGGATTATGAAAATCCGCTCACTATTTATGCTGACGGCATGGATTCGAGCAGGCTTACCGTGCCTGACTGCCGTTATCCATCTCTTTCACTTACCGGAAAACCTGAAATAAAAGGCGGCTCAGTGAAATTTGAAGCGGTCTTCACTCCTGGCATAAAAGGTTCAGGAATAGATCTGAACAACTCATTGATAACACTGAACAATATTGAAACAGAAGTCGTTTATGATGAAAGATCTCAGACTTTTTCAATAGATGCAGAAGGTCTTGCCGCCGGTAAATACAGCTGGCTTTTTAAAGTTAAAGATAAAAACGGATTTCTTGCAGAACCGCTCTTTGTTCCGGTCTGGATCGAAAACGGACAGTTCACATGGAAAGATGCTGTAATTTATCAGATCATGACCGACAGGTTCAGTAACGGTGATACTTCCAACGATGATCCCCTTGATGGCGCTGATCTTAAGGCGAACTGGCAGGGTGGCGACTTCAGAGGTATCATTGATAAAATCGATGCCGGTTATTTTGAAGATGCAGGGATAAATGCGATCTGGATAAGCTCACCTCTTCGGAACACTCAGAAAATATGGAAAGGAATGGGGGGTGACAAACGGTATTACGCGGCATATCACTCATACTGGCCTGTTACCACGGGCTGGACGGACTATTATAAGCCGGGTGGGTTCGATTCACCTCTGGAACCTCATTTCGGCACGGAAGCAGAGCTTGATGAACTTATCAAAAAAGCCCATTCAAAAGGTATCAGGGTTCTTTTTGATCTTGTTCCCAACCATGTCCATTCAGAAAGCGAGCTGTGGCAGGACCACAAAAACGACGGATGGTTCAATGACTATTATCTTTGCGGATGGGAAAAGCCTCTTTCATGCTGGTTCAATGAGTATCTGCCTGACATAGATCACAGGAACATCAATGCTTTGAACGCTGTGATAGATCACTCGTCATGGCTTGCAACCCGTTACAATATTGACGGTTTCAGGGTTGATGCCGTGAGATTGATGGAGCGAATCGCCTCTTCAACGCTGAGAATTATGCTTGACCGTGCAGTCGCCCATACTGGAATTCCTTTCTATCTTGTGGGAGAGACTTTCACGAACGATTCAGGCTGGGACGAAATAGGATATTATCTTGGAAACAATATGCTTCACGGACAGTTCGACTTTCCCCTTTTCCACCATCTTTCAAGGACTCTGCTTCTTCAAACCGAGACATTCAACGACCTTGACGAATTTCTTGCGGTGAACGACACCCGTTATCAGGATGACTATTACAAAGATGCGATCATGTCGAACTTTATCGGAAATCACGATATATGCAGAGCGCTGAGCGTCGCTAACGGCGATTTTGACAATTCAACTCAGGGCGGAGCCATTGCGAACGAAAAAGTATGGGAGAATTCACCCGTTCTTCCTGAAACTGAAGAACCGTACAAAAAACTTCATCTGGCACATATTTTCCTGATGACGACTCCCGGAATACCCTCCATCTATCAGGGGGATGAATTCGGAATGCCGGGAGCGAACGACCCCGACAACAGAAGGATGATGGTATTTGATGATGACCTCGATGAATTCCAGAAAACGATCCTTGAAAAATTCAGAATGCTTGGAAAGTTCAGATCATTACATCCGGCACTCCGCCACGGAACAAGAAAAACGATATCAGTTTCAAACGAGACATTTGTCTACTCAATGAATGATGAAAACGAGACCGTGATCGTCGCATTCAACAGGTCGGCTGAACCTGCCGCACTTGATATCCCCTGTTCATCATGTAAAAGCAAAATGACCGAACTTTTCACAAAAAAAGAATATTCCCTCAAAGAGAACTCGGTCAAGATCACAGTGGGAGCTCAAAGCGGAGCTGTGCTGTATTAAAAAAACTCATAATTTGCAGACAAAGTATGTTTGAAGAAACTTACAAATTTTTACAGAACACCGGCTTTTTTAAGAACTTCCTGAGCATTTACATCCATTTTGGCAAATCCAAACCATTTCCTGCCGAGATCTTTCATGGATGCTCCAAGAAGGTAGATAGTTTTTTCGTCAATGATAATGAATCTGTCATGTGAAATATTAAACTCAATAATTTCTGCTTCCGGAAACTGATCATTAAACTTTTTCACATCAAGTCGCTTCTGTTCTGTAAAAGCGAAAGGAAGTTTTCTCAGTCCCATCTTTATTAAATTGGATGTCGCAAATTGCGACTTCCAATTTTCCATCTCTGTTTTTGAAAGCTGAAACATAAATTCTTCAGGAAATCTATTAATATTTCTTCTTACCTGTTCATTAAGTCTTTTTGTTTCAACCCCGTATAATGCTGCCAGATCGCGATCAAGCATGACCTGTTTCCCTCGAATGGTATGAATATAGCTTTTTATGTCATCCAGTTTCTGCAAGCTGTTACCACTCATTTCATTCATCCTCCGGAAAGTTCCGTAAATTGTATGCGCATGAGTTTTGATAGTCAAGCTAACTAATTGATTTTACTATGGTAAATTACTAAAGATAAGTTTGTATTTTTTATAGGCCGGGTATATCACAGGAAAAGATTGATGATAAGGAATGTGACTGCGGCGCAGGCGGCTGATGCGGGAATGGTGAGTATCCATGCCCAGACGATCTTTCTTGCGGTGATCCAGCGGACATTGGCTCCGTGCTCCACCCTGCCTACTCCCATTATCGAACCTGCGATGACATGTGTGGTCGATACCGGTATTCCGAAATGTGCTGTCGTGAAAAGAACCGCGGCTGATGCAGTTTCAGCGCAGATACCTTCTTTTGCATGTATCTTTGTAATTCTCGTACCCATCGTTTTAACGATACGCCATCCGCCGAACATCGTGCCGACCGAGATAGCAATGTAGCACGAAAGTATTATCCAGTGGTCTATCGGAGCATCTGCAGTACGCATTCCTGCGGCAACGAGAGTTATCATTATCACGCCCATTGTCTTCTGGGCATCGTTTATGCCGTGACTGATGCTGTATGCCGTTGTCGTGACAAGCTGCATCTTCCTGAAAAGCTTCGTTGTGCCTGCCGGAGTATGTTTTCTGAATATCCAGTGTACCGCAGTCGCTGTGAGGGTGGCCATTATAAAACCGAGAACGGGAGCGATAAAAATGAAAGAGAATATCTTCAGGACCCCGCCTATAACTATGACCTCGAATCCCGCCGCGGCTATTGCACTCCCCACCAGACCGCCTATAAGAGCATGGCTTGAGGAAGTGGGAAGACCCCATATCCATGTAAGAAGGTCCCATACAGCGGCACCGACAAGACCGGCAAGTATGACAAGTATCGACATGTGAACATTTCCGCCCCGCATGATATGGGAAATGTCAACAACGCCCGTCCCTATCGTCTTTGCAACGGCAGTCCCGAAAAAGAAATACCCCACGAAATTGGCGCATCCTGCAATTATAACCGCCTGGAGCGGAGTAAGGGTCTTTGCTATCACAACGGTGGATATCGCGTTGGCAGCATCGTGGAAACCGTTAAGAAAATCAAATATGAGAGCTATCGTGACAACAGTTACGACAAGAGCATATATCGAGAGCATCTTTTACCCCTGTTTGACTGTTATGCCACGAACCGTCTTTCCTATAAAATCAATGCAGTCTGTGAGATCTTCAAGATGTTCATATATCTCTTTGAATTTTATTATCTCAACGGCATCGGTCCCGCTGTTGAAAAGATCTGCAAGACTTATCCTGAAAAGGAAGTCGGCCTTATTCTCCAGAGTATGGAGCTTCGATATCATATCCTCCACTTTCTGTTTATCCTTGAACTGTCTCATAAGTTTCTGCAGTTCGAGCGACATCTCCATTATTATGTCAGCGAAATTTACAATGTTGGGATGGACTTTCCTTATCCCGTACATATCTATTTTCTGGGCTGAACTGTTAATGATATCAAGAGCCCTGTCTATATTGACGGCCATGAGATGAATGTCCTCACGGTCGAACGGCGTTATGAAACTCTGATGAAGAGCGTCTATTATCTGATGCTCTATCACATCACCTTTTGTTTCGATATCCTTTATTTCAGCAATGCGGGTCTTTATCTCGAATTCCTGCAGCTTATCAAGGTCAGAAACCATTCTTCTGAATGCCTGACTTCCTGAAATAAGTGTTTCCACCTGCTGTTCGAAATAATCAAAAAATTTCGTTTCACGCGGCAGAAGAAGATCGAAAATGTTGAATTTCATAAGATTCTCCATCGGATTGAGTCAATTTTCGCAATACTTTATAAAAAAACCGCGATTTTAGCGAATTTTTCTTTAAAAACGGAATTTCACTTTTCGTTTAAATAGGTTATAATCCTTACCGCTAACTTAATTTTTCGGGAGGGGAACATGAAGATCATCATTATGTCGGTATTTCTTTCTGCATTTTTATTCATATCCTGTGGCAGTGACACCGGCAGCGGAGATGGAAACGACAGCAATGTCACACCTGATGAAACAACTGATGAAGCTACTGATGAGTTAAATGACAATGACCTGTCCGACGAAGCTTTAACAGAGCCGGATGAGACCGCGGACGATCAGACAGATGAAACTGTGAACGACGAAGATGGTGCAGGAGACGCCCCTATCGTCATCGGACATAACAGCACCGATATTTCAAAAATACCTGAAACCGCACTTCTCAACGCAAAGAATAACCTCCACATCGCATATCAGCATACTTCTCACGGAAGCCAGCTGATCACAGGCATGGATGTTCTCAAGAACCACTCAGCATATGAAGGTAAATACGACTGGAACAGTGACGGCAGCAGCGGAGCTCTTGAACTTCATGATTATGCCATTTCGGAAGTAAGCGACCTGAGCACAGGAGATTCTGAAGATGAGAATGGCGATACTCCGTGGGTTGTTGCAACAAGGGCGTTTTTAAATGATGAAGCTAACAGTGATATAAATGTCGTGATGTGGTCATGGTGCAGCGGTGCCGACCACGATGCCCAGAGATACATAACCAACATGGAAAAGCTGATATCTGAATATCCGGGCGTTACATTCCCGTTCATGACGGCCCATTCGAACGGTGACGGAGAAAGCACTGCGACAGGCGCCGTTCACATGCTCAATCAGGCAATAAGAGAGCATTGCGCTCAGAACAACAGGCTTCTTTTCGACTTTGCCGATATTGAAGCGCATAATCCTGACGGTGATTACTTCTGGGACCAGAACATGTACGACAACCTTAATTACGACGGCGGCAACTGGGCTGTTGAATGGATCGCAGACAATTCAGATTCTGAACTTGCAACTCTCACAGGCGAATGCAGCGGATGCGCCCATTCTGACGACCCTGTTGAAGCCAATCTCAATTGTGTTCTCAAAGGAAGAGCGGCATGGTGGATGTTCGCCGTTATCGCAGGATGGAACGGTCAGTAGTTCACAGGAACAGATTCACTATCCAGAAAGTAATTGCGGCGCAGGCGGCCGATGCCGGAATGGTTAATATCCATGCCCAGACTATCTTTCTTGCAGTTATCCAGCGTACATTTGCACCATGTTCAACAGTCCCCACACCCATTATAGATCCTGCAATAACATGAGTTGTAGATACCGGTATTCCGAACTGTGCTGTGGCAAAAAGGACAAGAGCTGAACTGGTTTCAGCAGAGAACCCTTCCATTGCAGTTATCTTTGTTATCCTCGTACCCATTGTCTTCACTATACGCCATCCGCCGAACATCGTGCCGATAGAGATCGCAAGATAGCACGAAAGTATTATCCAGTGGTCTACTTCATATCCTGTCTTGAAACCTGCCGCGACAAGGGCCATCACTATTATTCCCATTGTCTTCTGGGCATCGTTCGTACCGTGACTTACACTGTACGCCGCCGCTGAAACAAGCTGTAATTTTTTGAACACTCCTCTCATTTTCACAGGATTCCTGTTGCGGCACACCCACATTATGATAATTGTGAAAATAACTGCCGATATCATTCCGAGAAGAGGTGCAATGATTATGAAAGAAGCGATCTTTATCACGCCGGCACCGATGATGACCTCAAATCCGGCCGCGGCCATTGCACTCCCGACAAGACCGCCGATAAGAGCATGGCTTGATGAAGTTGGAAGACCCCAGAACCATGTGAGAAGGTCCCACACTGCGGCACCGACAAGACCGGCAAGAATTACAAGAAGCGAAACATGGACATCATACTCCTTGAGTATCATGCCGATGTTCACGACATCCTTTCCGATAGTCTTTGCTACTGCCGTACCGAGAGTGAAATAACCTACGAAATTCGCGAAACCTGCAAGGAGCACCGCCTGGAGAGGCGAAAGCGTCTTTGTTATTACAACTGTCGCAATTGCATTCGCCGCATCATGAAATCCGTTAAGGAAATCAAATATGAGCGCTATGACAACTACCGTTATGACAAGAGCATAGATCGAAAGCATTCATCACCCCTGCTTAACTGTTATTCCGCGGACTGTTTTCCCGATGAAATCAATGCAGTCTGTAAGATCTTCAAGATGTTCATATATCTGTTTGAACTTTATTATCTCTACTGCATCCGTTCCGTTATTAAAAAGATCGGCGAGGCTTATTCTGAAAAGAAAATCGGCCTTGTTCTCAAGTTCATGTATCTTTTTGATGATATCTTCGACAGCACCTTTATTCTTGAACTGCGTCATAAGTTTCTGCAATTCAAGGCACATATCCATTATTATGTCGGCGAAATTCACAATGTTTACAGGCACTTTCCTTATCCCGTACATCTCTATCTTATGTGCAGTGCTGTTAATTATATCAAGGGACCTGTCAATGTTGACGGCCATGAGATGAATATCCTCACGGTCGAACGGAGTAATAAAGCTCTGATGCAGGGCATCTATTATCTCATGCTCTATCACATCACCGCGCGTCTCGATCTCCTTGATCTCAGAAACCCTCGTCTTGATCTCGAACTCCTGCAGACCTTCGATGTCAGCGACAAGTTTTCTGAACGCCTCTCCTCCTTTGATAAGGGCATCCACCTGAGAATCGAACAGTGTAAAGAATTTTGTCTCTCTCGGAAGCAGCAGATCAAAAATGTTAAATTTCATCGGTTCTTCTCCTGTCAGTTTTCTTTCAAACAGTCAAACGGAGCGAACTTACTGTCTCTTTATTAATTGTGCGTAAGGATTGTGTTAGGATTGTGTTAAGACTCTGCCCTGACATCATTCTTTAAACCTGTACCCTACGCCGCGCACTGTTTCGATACGGTCTCCGAACCCGCCGAGCTTTCTTCTCAAACTCACGACCTGCACATCCACGGACCTGTCGGTGACAGGATAATCATCACCTTTTATCGAATTTATTATCTGCGTTCTTGTGAAGACCCATCCCGGCCTTCTTGCAAGGTGGACCAGAATGCCGAACTCTGTCGCAGTTAGGTCTATCTTTTCACCGTTCACACTTATCCTGTGCCGTATAGTGTCTATCTCAAGGCCTTCGATCCTTATCACAGGATCTTTAAAAGGAACATCATCATACCTGTCCCGTCTCAGGACAGCTTTGACCCTTGCCGTAAGCACCTTAGTACTGAACGGTTTTACGATATAATCATCAGCACCGATATCAAGACCTGAAACGATATCGCTGTCCTCACCTCTTGCCGTTACCATTATGACAGGGATCCGCATGGTGATTTTGTCGTTTTTAAGCACTCTGCACACATCCAGACCGTCCATGCCCGGAAGCATGATATCAAGAAGGATCAGGTCAGGCAGATTTTCTCTGGCTATCCGCAGAGCCATTTCTCCGGACAATGCTGTTTCAACCCTGAAACCTTCTCTTTCCAGATTGTATTTCATCAGCGTCATTATGTCCTCTTCATCTTCTATGAGAAGTATCCTTTCTTTCACCATGTCACACTCCGGAATGAATTTATTTAACACCTCTTGAAACATCCGAATGCCTTATGATCTTTCCGCCGATAAGGTAGTGTATATCCTCGGCAATGTTAACGATGTGGTCGGCCATTCTTTCGATATATCTCGAATAGCTGATGTAGGTGATATAGACATTTATCTTTCCGGGGTTTTTCATGATCTCTTCTTTTATATTGCGGTACATTGTCCTGTGCATTGAATCGATTTTCGATTCATCTTCGAAAATACTTGTGACAAAAGCAGGATCATAATGGGTGAAAGAGCTCATCACATTTTTCAGCATGTTCTGGACAGTTTCAGACATCGACTTGAAATCAAACGGTATGGGAAGCCTTTCTTCACCTTCAAGTGCGATGACCCTTGATGCCATGTTGCCGGCAAGGTCTGCGATCCTTTCCATATCGTTATTTATCTTAAGAAGTGCGATAATGAACCGAAGATCACGGGCGACAGGCTGATACAGAGCAAGGACTTTGAGGCATTCCTCTTCGAACATAACTTCTCTTGAGTCGATAATGTTGTCACCCTGAGCCACTTTTCCTGCAAGTTCACTGTCGTTTGTCAGTACAGCGTTGAACGCATTCATCATCGCATCTTCGACATGTCCTGCAAGTTCAAGGAACTGCGTTGTAAGATACTGTTTCTGCTGCTCCAGCATATTCTCCTCCTATCCGAACCTTCCTGTTATATATTCCTCGGTCTTTTTCTCGACCGGGTTGGTGAATATCTGTTTTGTTTCACCGTGCTCTATTATCCGCCCTTTATAAAAGAACGCCGTATGATCCGATATTCTCGCAGCCTGCTGCATATTGTGTGTAACGATGACTATCGTGAACTTCGTTTTGAGCTGTTCTATCAGCTCTTCGATCTTCTGGGTCGCTATAGGGTCTATGGCGCTTGTAGGTTCATCCATCAGAAGCACATCCGGCTCCACGGCTATTGCTCTTGCAATGCAGAGTCTCTGCTGCTGACCGCCTGAAAGTGCGCTTCCCGGCTTATTAAGCTTATCAGCCACTTCATCCCATAGTGCCGCACTTTTCAAGGCCGCTTCGACCCTTGCCTCAAGTTCGCTTCCCGGCATCGAATAATGCATCTTAAGACCGTAGGCGACATTATCAAAAACGGTCATTGGAAAAGGTGTGGGTTTCTGAAATATCATCCCGACACGCCTGCGCAGTTCAAGGATGTTTACCGAAGGATCGAAAATGCTCTTTCCGTCAAGCAGCACATCCCCTGTTATCCGCTGATCTTTGTAAAGCTCGAATATCCTGTTGTATGTCCTCAGATGAGTTGATTTTCCGCAACCTGATGGACCTATCACCGCAGTTACGCTTTTTTCAGGTATCTCAAGATCATTGTTAAAAAGCGCCTGATTGTCGCCGTAAAAAAAGTTAAGACCTTTTGTGACTATCTTTGCATTTTCAAATTTCATTTTTTCCTCTCCCTGAGAAACACCCTTGCGCTGATATTTAAAATAAGGACTGTGCAGAGTATGAGCAGAGCCGCTCCCCATGCTATCGACTGCCAGTCTTCATAAGGGCTCATGGCATAGTTGTATATCGTGACAGTGAGGTTTGCCGTCGGCTCGTTGAGCGAATTCATCCAGAACTGACTGTTCATTGCTGTGAAAAGTATCGGTGCTGTCTCTCCGCTTATTCTCGCTACAGCAAGAAGTATCCCTGTCATAAGGCCTGACCGTGCCGCTTTCATGACTATTGATACTGTAGCGCGCCATCTGGGAACCCCTATTGCAAGCGCCGCTTCCCTGAGTGAGTTGGGAACCAGCGAAAGCATGTCTTCGGTAGTTCTTGAGACAATAGGGAACATTATTACAGCAAGAGATACCGAGCCCGCTAATGCTGAAAACCTACCGAAAGGAAGGACCATCAGAGTATAGACAAAAAGACCGACTATTATCGAAGGAACTCCCATTGTAACGGTGATAGTAAAGCGAACTGCCCTGCCGAGCCGCGTGTTAGTGCCGAACTCGGCAAGGTATATCCCTGTCATCAACCCGAACGGAACTCCTATCAGCGCAGCGATAAGAGAAATTATCACAGTACCTGTTATCGCATTTGCAAGACCTCCCCCTTCCACCCCCGGAGGCGCAGGGATCTCAGTGAAAAAAGGAACATTCCATGCACTGAAACCCTTTTGAAACACCACCCACAATATCCAGAAAAGTATGAACAGTCCAGCCACTGCTGAAACCGATGCGACCGATTTGACCGCGATATCGGCCGCTGCGCGCTTTATCATTGAACTTTGACGGATCATAATCCGGCCCCCATTTTCTTTTTTATGTATTTCATCCAGAGCTGGGCGCATATCTGGATCATAAGCGTCATCACAAGAAGAGTGAGTCCGAGCAGGATCAGAGAGTGCATGTAGACAGGTTCCACGGCTTCACCGAATTCATTTGCTATCGTCGATGCTATTGAAGAACCGGGGGCGAAAAGGGAGGCGCTTATATTATGGGCGTTACCTATAACGAAAGTGACCGCCATCGTTTCTCCTATCGCTCTTCCGAGGCCCAGAAATACCGCTCCCACGATACCCTGTATTCCGTAACGGAGCGTTATTCTGAGTGTAACCTCCCATGTCGTCGAGCCCATTCCGTACGCTGA
This sequence comes from bacterium, assembly GCA_022703485.1. Taxonomy (GTDB): domain Bacteria; phylum UBP6; class UBA1177; order UBA1177; family UBA1177; genus JAKLDO01. The sequence continues at coordinate 3,587 of JAKLDO010000071.1, read as the reverse complement.
TTCCTTTATCACTGAAGGGACCATCATGAAAACATCTCTCATGACCATCGAAATGTAAGGAAGCACCATAACCGCCAGTATCATTCCGGCTGTCAGCATCCCTATCCCCATCGGAGGTCCTTCGAACAGCCTGCCGATGACCGGCATCGATGCCAGTTTCACGGTGTCTGCGAGGAATGGCTGAACATGCTCTGACATAAGCGGAGCAAGAACGAACATCCCCCACATTCCGTAAATTATGCTCGGAACTGCGGCAAGAAGCTCAATGGCGCCGCCCACGAAGGTGCTGATGCTTTTGGGTGCGAACTCCACAAGGAAGAGCGCAATGACTACGCTCATCGGGACTGCTATAACAAGAGCAATGAAAGTGGAGACAAGAGTTCCGTAGATACTGCTGAGAGCTCCGAATGTGCTCATTGCGGGATTCCAGTCAGAACTTGTAAAGAAAGAAAGCCCGAAAGTCCGCAGTGCGACTCTTGAATTCCACGCAAGCATCACGATCATTCCTGACATGACGAGCAGTACAAGAAATGCCGTCACTGCGGTGGAATTGATGAAAAGCATATCTGCGAACAGATGTTTTGAACGCCTGGGGACTTTCATATACTTTATTTCCAGATCTGATTTCCGTTAACTTTTACATTTGCTTTCCACGATGTGTTCACAAGGTCGGTAACATTTTTGGTGAGAGGAACATAGTCAAGAGCTGTCGCAGATGCGGCTCCGTTATTGAAGCACCAGTTGAAGAATGTAAGCATTGTGCTGATCTTTGCAGCATCTTTCTGATCTTTATGAATTATTATGTAGCTTGCTCCTGTTATGGGCCAGCTGTCTTTCCCCGGCTGATTGACAAGTATCATTGCAAAAGCGGGTGCGTTCTTCCAGTCGGCGTTTGCAGCTGCGGACTGGAATGTATTGAGGGAAGGAGCGACATATACACCGTCTCTGTTCTTGATCTGCACTGAATTCATTTTGTTGGTCTTTGCATAGGCATATTCAACATAACCTATCGATCCGTTCATCTGGCGGACATTTGCGGCAACTCCTTCGTTACCTTTCCCGCCTACTCCTGCGGGCCATTTGACATCTTTTGAAGCGCCGACACTGCTTTTCCAAACGGGTGAAATAGCTGACAGATAGTGTGTGAATATCCATGTCGTCCCTGAACCGTCTGCTCTGTGAACAACTATTATTTTAGTTGAAGGAAGGCTCAGTCCCGGGTTTTCAGCGGCTATTTTGGGATCGTTCCATGCTGTGATCTTCCCCATGAATATTTCTGCAAGCAGACTTCCCGTGAGTTTCATCGAGCCGTTATTTATTCCTTTTATATTTACTACCGGAACAACTCCGCCGACTATCATCGGGAACTGGGTGAGACCGTCTTTGTCAAGCTCGTCCTTTGATAATGGCGCGTCGCTTGCACCGAAATCCACTGTGCCTGCCTTGATCTGGGCGATACCGGCTCCTGATCCGACAGACTGGTAATTTATCTTCGTACCGTTAAGTTTCTGGTAATCATAGGCCCAGCGCATATAAAGCGGAGCCGGAAAACTTGCACCTGCACCGTTCACTGTTTCAGCCGCAAAAAGCACTCCTGAAACCGCCATCATGATAAGCATCGCAATAATTCTTTTCATTTCTTTTTCTCCATCCATCATGTTTATAACGAACCCTTGAACGCAACTTACAAGGAGAAAATATAAACTTTTTATTAACTGGATATGAGCGGATTGTTAGGAATCAGTTAAGAGATTATTTTTGATTTTTCTGTAGGGGCGAGGTTTATCGCATCCTTGCAAATCAGAGGATGAGTTGGATTTTACCTTGCAGATACTGTTTGATAAGAATGTTTATAAGTGTCTGATAAGGAACTCCTATTTCTTCTGCTCTTTCCTGAATTTCGGCAAGTTCCTTTACTGGCAGACGGATACTCACAGGCTTGGTTCTTGCAATTGTTTTCTGTGCCGCTTTTTGAAGTTCAAGTTTTCTGCTATCCGATATTTTTGGAACTCCGGAATCAAGAAGACTTAACAATTCTTCTTTTTCAGCTTTTTCTTCCGGGGTCAAACCATTTTTTTTACTCATTTTGCTCTCCATTTTATTTCTTTTGTCGCTTTTCTGCTTGGATATATCGTCTTCAAAAACAACTTCTCCCCGTCCTGAACATAAGGAACAATATAAATGTATCCGCTCACATCAACATACATCACTCTTTGTCCGGGATATTTTGCTCTATCCGGATGCGGCACATCTGCAACTAATCCGCCAGATTCAACAATCCTGATAATTTCATCAAAACTTATTCCACGATCCTCTTTCAAAGATCTGTTTTTGTCTTCATTCCAGAAAAACTCCATACGACACCTCATTGTAATTCATAGTATATACCTTGTCAATACCCAAACAACAAACAATTAATTTTGAAGTTTATTTAGCACCCGACTATTTGTCAAGCTAACTTGCTGTATTTACTATGGATAATTTATTTGCTAAAGAGAAATTTATATAAAAATGCTGATTTGATCACTATGGTTTCATGACCCCTATGTTTATATGTTCGTGGTTGGTCTGGGCAAAACATTGATTAAAGAGAAGCTTTAGAATTTTTTTTACTATAAATACATTATTTGGCACCACTATAATTTCCATAGCTTTTCTGAAATCCGAACATATCTACTATTTTTGCCTTTGGATATTTAATCTTAGTAAATTTTCCTGTGCTAAAATTTATGGTGAAGGTTTCATTATGAATTTCGTCGATTACTTGTCCATGATCTATATAAAAATTTGCTATTAATTTAAGATTCTTTTCGTTGAGCTTACTGAATCCAAAAGTTTTTGAAAAGTATGTGTCTAAAGCTGGAACAAAACCAAAAACACCCAACATAACTTTTGTAATTAATATATCGCTTTATAATGGTAGTCTAAATCTGGACAGGGGAATTTAGTGGAATAAATTAACCTCTGGAAGGAGAAACTTAAGATGAAGGGAAAAAGGATGCACGATTCAGCGTTTAAAGCAAAAGTGGCGTTAGAAGCAGCGAAAGAAGAAAAGACGATAGCGGAAATTGCGAGTATTTACGGGGTTCATCCGAATCAGGTTTCGGCGTGGAAGAAGGAGCTTCTTGAGCGGCTTCCGGATCTGTTCAGGGATAAACGGGTGAAAGAGAACAAAGAGACTGAAATGAAGGAGGAAGACTACCTGAAGCAGATCGGACAGCTCAGCGTGGAAGTTGAATGGTTAAAAAAAAAGTGCAGACAGCTTGGGATAAAGTAGAGGACAAACGGGCGATGATAGACCGTAACAACGAACATATTTCAGTAGTTAAGCAGTGTGAACTGCTTGGATTGGCGCATTCGAGCTGTTATTATAAGGAAGTGAAAAATCCTGTAAAAGAGAGCTTTTATGAAAAGGTTAAGAGGTATCTGCTTAATTTTTACATAAAGTGGCCTTATTTCGGGAAGCGGCGGATGTGTAACGAGCTGAAGAAACAAGGAGTTGAGGTATCCCGTGAAAAGGTGAAGTCGCTGATGAACGAACTGAAAATATATCCTGTGTGTCCGAAACCGAATCTGTCGAAGCCGAA
>JAKLDO010000070.1:5758-17038 GCA_022703485.1 bacterium | reverse complement strand
ATTCCTCGTTTGATCGAACTCGAATACGGCATGCCTTCCTCCTAAGTTTGAGGCGACATCTTTATTAGCACATACTGGGTGCGTCGAAACCGGAAAACTGACACTTAAGAACTGGGCGCTTGCAAAATGTTCCGGCGACCCAGCGAAAAGATCAGAGGAATTTACAAAAAAAGGCTTTATTTCAAGACCGGAAAGATTTGTAAAAACAGAGCTTTATTCCATAGAGCCGCTTTATCTGAACGATGTTTATGCTCATGAGCAGTGGAATTTTCACAATGACGGGAATGTGACTTCGGCTGACGGGAAACTTTCAGTGAAAGGAAGCGATCATGCCCATATTCTGGAAGCGTGGCAGCTGCTGAAAACTCTTGGCATTGTAACAGATAACGAGATAGGAAAGGACAGAAAGATCGGGATAATAGATGACGGTTTTGATATTCTGCATGAAGACCTGAAAGACAACTTCATAAGCTGGAAGAATTTTTCCGGACCTGTGGAGCCTGATAATATGTTCAGCGAGATAGCAGGATCTGTTGCAAATTTCCACGGAACGATGGTGACCGGAGTCGCAGCGGCGAAAGGAAACAATTCGACAGGCCATTCCGGAGCGTGTCCGGCGTGTTCAATAATCGGGGCAAGAATGGATGCCGACCCCACGATCGATCCTCAATTGACAGCGGAAGAGTATTTTGATTCGATCTTCAGATGGGTCTATGAGCAAGGTTCTGAAATTATTAACTGTTCGTGGGGCCCAGATGCCGACATCAATGCACAGTACTTCAATGAACTTTTTTCATATTTTGCAACTAACGGCCGCGGCGGACTCGGAACCCTGATAGTTTTTGCATCGGGTAACAGCGGAGAGGATTTCTCGTGGAATCCTTTTGCAACCCATCCTGACACACTTTCTGTCGGAGCGACCGACAGCACAGGAACAAGATATTCTTTTTCAAACTACGGCTCGAAACTGGGACTTGTGGCACCGACCGCAGGCGGAGAAAAGTCCGGAACCACCAAATATTTTGACAGGATATGGACTACCGACAATTTCCTGAGACCCGCATGTCTCACTGACGGAAAGACACCTTCGAGCGGATGCAGTGACCAGGCGGGATGGACTCCCAATCACCCGATGGCAGGCGGGGACGGATGGTGGGGAAAATATTCGTACCGCTTTTCGCACACATCTTCGGCTGCGCCTCTTGTTACAGGAATTGCGGCACTTGTCCTTGAGGCGAATCCGCTCCTTACCGCAAAGGAATTGAAAGAGATCCTCATTAATACAGCGGACAGGGTCTCTCCGATGGACGCAAATTATGATGCGGACGGACACAGCGATACATACGGTTTCGGAAGAGTGAATGCGCTCAGGGCCGTAGCCGCGGCATGGATACTTGGAGGAGGCACGATCACGGCAGGATTGAAAGATGACATTGATGAGTCCTCTCCATGCACAAGAGAGGATTGCTGGAATTTTGAAGGAGCTGAGTATCCTGACGAAGAACTTCCTGACTACAGCACAGATCCGGATGAAGGACCAGATACCGACACAATTTATGTTGCAGATGAAGATGTTGAAATTACTGATGAAACAGTTGATCAGGGTGAAACACATGATGCCGATAATAACATGCCGGATGACGGACCGGACATTACACCGGACGGGACACAGGACATTCCTGACAGTGAAACGGCCGACAACGCCCAGACCTCCGATAATACGCAGGACCTCCCCGATGAAGCAGTCGAAAACGAAGCAGGATGCGGGATAATTTCAATCTGACAAGCTCAATCATTGATTTTTTTCCTTCCTTAAATAATATGTCAGCGTAGTTTTAATGTTTGGAGAATAAGATGTCAGTTTACAACGAGTTGAAAGACCGCGGTTTTATTTCAAATGTCACAGATCCTGAGATCGGAAAATATCTTGAGGAAAATAAGGTCGTGGTATATTGCGGTTTTGATCCGACTGCTGACAGTCTTCATATCGGGAATCTTGTTCCGCTGATGGGTCTTGCACATTTCCAGAGACACGGGCACAGGGTTCTTCCGCTTATCGGCGGAGCTACAGGCATGATCGGTGATCCGAGCGGAAGGAGCGAAGAGAGAAATCTCCAGACAATTTCACAAGTTATGCATAATGCTGAAGCGATAAAGACCCAGATGGAGGCGATCCTTAATTTCAAAGGGGAGAATTCAGCTTTCATGGTGAACAACTATGACTGGACCCACGGAATGTCGATCATCGACTGGCTCAGAGACATAGGCAAGCATTTCACGATCAACTACATGCTCGCAAAGGATTCTGTAAAAAGCCGTATTTCCTCGGAAAACGGAATTTCATACACGGAGTTCAGCTACATGACACTCCAGTCATATGATTTCCTGTACCTTTTCAGAAATTACGGATGCACGCTTCAGTTCGGCGGTAACGATCAGTGGGGCAATATCACTGCGGGTCTCGAACTGGTCCGCAGAGCCGATAACGGCAGAGTTTACGGGATGACTTTCCCGCTGATAACCACTTCGACCGGTGAAAAGTTCGGGAAAAGTGCAGGAAATGCTGTGTGGCTCGATGCCGAAAAGACAAGTCCTTACCAGTATTACCAGTACTGGATAAACACGACCGATGAGGATGTCGAGAAAATGCTGAAACTGTTCACATTCATTGATGTTCCTGAAATAGTTAAAATTTGTGAAGAGCATAAAGCTGAACCTCATCTGAGAAAAGCGCAGACACTCCTTGCCCGTGAAGCTACAAGGATAATGCACAGTGAAGAGGGGCTCAAAAGTGCTGAAGCGGCAAGTGCGGCGCTGTTCGGAGGTGACCTTAAAGGCTTGAGTGAAAAAGAGCTCAGAAGCATTTTCAATGATGTTCCCTCATCGACAGTCGAAAAAAATGAAATGAAAGAAGGTGTCAACATAGCCGATCTCCTTGCAAGAACCGGTATGCAGCCTTCAAAAGGGAAAGCGAGAAGCCTTATCCAGCAGGGCGGATGCTACATAAATAATGAAAAAGTGACAGATCCGGAAATGATACTCAATTCATCCAGTCTCATGCATAAGTCAATGCTGATCATCCGCTGCGGCAAGAAGAACTATCACCTTGTAAATGTCAGATAGATCTAACTGATTGATTTTTTTCCTGTTCAAAGTACAATTCTTCCGGGGTGAGGAGTCCCTGCGGGCTAAAATGCAAAATTTTTCGGAGATAATGATGAGCGAGGCGGTAAAAAAATGTTTTGTTCTTACGGTCATTTTGATCTTTTTTATGATCTCATGCACAAGTGATGACGGTGACGGTGATAATTTGATCGATAGCGATCTCATCGGAGGAAATGACAACGGCGGACTTCCTGATGAAAGCAATACAGATGACAGTATAATTCCGGATAACACAGGTCTTCCCGATGAAGAAGAGGATGAAGATGTCCTTCCTGAGCTTGACAGTGACGGTGACGGTATTCCTGACAGTATAGAAAAGCCGAACGGTGTGGCTGTCGATACGGATGATGACGGTACTGCCGACTATCTTGATGAAGACAGCGACGGCGATGGAATTCCTGATTCAATTGAGGGTGTTACAGATACAGACGGCGATGGAACATCAGATTACAGGGATGATGAAAGTGATGGTGATAATATACTTGATAATGTCGAATGCAAGGAACAGCCTTGTGTTGATACGGATGAAGACGGTGTTCCGGACTATCTTGATGATGACAGTGACGGTGATACGATCCCTGATCTGATCGAAGGCATAAAAGATTCTGATAAAGATACGATCCCCGATTATCTTGATGATGACAGTGACGGTGACGGAATACTTGATAAAGATGAAGCGGGAACGGTTGACATTCCTGCCGATTCCGATGATGACGGATATCCTGATTATAATGATCTTGATTCCGATAATGACGGTCTGAGTGATACAAAAGAGAATGAAATAGGGACTGATCCTACAAAAATAGATACAGACGGCGACGGTTTTGATGACAATACCGAGATAGCGGCTGGAAGTGATCCTCTTGTCAGCGACCCTGATTTTTACGAAGGGCAGTTCTATGTAGTCCTTCCTTACAATGACCCTGAAAAGAACGACATGCTTGAGTTCGGCACACAGATAAAAATGGCCGATATCGTCATCTCGCTCGATCTTTCTGGTTCGATGCAGTACGCAAGGGACAATGTGAAAGCCGATATCAACAATGTCATAATCAACGGAATAAAAGCAGTGGTTCCGGACCCCGCTTTTGCCATCTCGTCATTTTCAAATATCGAAGGATATCCGTATGTCATGAACCAGGCGATAACAAAGGACGGTGCTAAGGTTCAGACTGCTCTTCTGGGTCTCAATCAGGAGGGAGGCGGTGAGATCGAGTCGCAGTATGAGGCTCTTTATCAGACTGTCACGGGTGCCGGTTTTGACGGCGACCTTCTGAGAGCTTCTTTCAGTTATGATGAATGGGTGGAGGATTTCTACAGGCTTTACAGTGAAGTGAGGATCCCTGCCGCAAACTGCACAGGCGAGCTCGGAACGATAGGCGGAGCCTGCTTCCGCGAACATGCACTGCCGATAGTGATGCTTGTAACCGATGAACAGCTCTATGATATCAACAAGGACTGGGTCAGCGATACGAGCGGATATATAACAAAGCTCAGATACAAATGGAGAGATTCCAAGCCGGATAAAGGTCATTATGAATCTGAGACTATTGCGGCATTCAATGCTAAAAAGGCGAAATTCATCGGTGTCATCGGTGAAGGGATCGGTGATCTTCTTTTCAGTCTTCAGGAAAGGATGGATAAGCTGGCTAACGACACAGGCTCGAAGAACGCGACCACCGGCGAGAACTTTGTGTTCCAGATAGATATGGCGGGGAAAGGTCTGTCTAATCAGATAGTTGAAGCAGTGAGCGACCTGCTTGCCAACATTCAGATGGATATTGACACGACAAGTGAATCGGTGACGAACATTCACGGGATAGATACGACGCTTTTCATAAAGGAGATACTTGCGGACCATTCCGACCCTGCAAATGCGTATGAGTCAAAATCGGGTGCGACATTCACCAAAGTGAAACCGGGTGTACAGCTTTTCTTTGATCTCACTTTTGAGAATACCATATTTGAGCCTACTACGACCGAAAACACACTTTTCCTTGCAAAAATAACTGTTTACGGTGAAGGTGCGCTCCTTGACACGAGAAATGTCTACATAATCGTTCCCGGCATAAAAGATGACGGCGGTATCAAGGACTGATGAATAGATTCAGGCAGTTTGAAATAATTCTCGAAAAATTCCGTGACCGTGTTTCATCGTGGACCGGATCGAACCCCGGTCTTGCAGAATCAATCGAAGAGCTCAACAGAAAAAGCGGAAAAAAGGAATACGCCGTTGAGAACAGCATTGTTTTCAATAGAGACCTGTGGAAGATCAAGGAGAGCGGTCCGAAGTTCATACTTGTCGCCGATAACCCCGGAATGGATGAGCAGAAAAATGAAAATCTCTGCTACCTTATCGGAAAGGCCGGAAAAGTGGCGAGAAATTTCTTTGAGAATAACGGACTTGTGACTGATTTCGAGTCCGAGGTGGCGGTTCTCAACAAGACCTGCATTCATACCCGCAGCACGATCGACCTCAAAAAACTCAAAGAATATAAAGGGTTAATAAGCGAAACGCAACGGTTCATGGCCGATGTCGCAATTGACATCCAGATGATCTACGGCTCAAAACTGTGGATCACAGGCTGCAGTGAGCTCCACGAAAAAGGGCTGTTCGCGCCGTACCTCCAAAGGCTCAACGAAAGGCATTCCACCGATGCGTGGCATCTCAAAGATAAAGCCTATTTCTATCCCCATTTCTCCTACGGCAACTTCCAGAAAAAGATCAACGCAGTAAAAAACGCCGACCCCCGGCTTACATTTCCCGAAGCCCTCGAAAAAGCCGGAAGGGTTTTTTAAGCATAAGCAAAAGATATCTTGTTAAAATCAAAAATTCAATTTGACAAACTCTGGAATCTAAATTAATATCATCAAGTCCTCGCGATAAAATTTAAATAAATTATAAGCCAACCTGATTTAGAGGTAATTGTGGCACAGATATTGCTCACTCACTCACTCACTCACTCACTCACTCACTCACTCACTCACTATCATTGTTGTCAAAATTTCTGGAAGATCTCCCCCCTTGACGTTTCTTTTTTCAATTAACCGGGTCTTTCAATTTCTTTAAAGGGGAGAAAAATGAAGTTTTTGAAATCAGTTTTTTTTATGGTTTTGATATTTCAGTTTGTTTCAATTCATGCAGAAGCAGTTGTAACTGGTTCTAATCCTGACTGGAGTTTGTATTACTCTTTTGATGATGTTTTGAATTATGTCAACTATTCAAATTCAATTGCTGATCATTCAGATGTAGAAAAGGCCTTCGGCAAGTATAGAAATCTTAGCGGTAGTGCGATTTACCCATATTCAATCTCGACAACTTCTCCATTCAAGGGAAGAGCTGCGGCTCTTGACGGAACAAGATATATAGAAATGGGAGGAACATATCCTCTTGAATCATTAGGTCATACAGGAGGACACAAGATAACAATCAGTCTCTGGGCTAAATTTACCAACTCAGATCCTTATGGAAATGATTGTTTTATAGCTAAAAATACATCAGATGGCGGAAACACCTTCCTTTTCGGAATATGGGATTCAAGAATGACTGTTCAAATCAACGATCAGTACATTAAGAGTACTTATGTTGACGGAACGAATGGAAGCAGTATTGATGTTTACGACTCGAATTGGCATCATTTCGCTGTTTCAATAAAAGAAAGCAGTGCTGGTTCAGGTATTTCATACGTTACGCTCTGGATAGACGGTGTCAAAAAATGGACGAACTCCACTTTAAGTAGTGTTGCAACTGATGCCCAGATGACTGCAAATAATATTCCCACAATAGGAATGGAACTCGACGGCTCGACCGAGTCTGATATGCTGGAAGGATATGTTGATGAACTCCAGATATTTACAGGAAATGCCAATGACACAGATGCAGCGAACCTGTATAACGGCAGATTCGGAGTTCCGTTTGATTTTGATGTGTGGACTTCTTCTATTGAAGATTATGATAGTGGCAGTGGACTTGATGATCTTGGAGGAACCCATGATAATTCTGATGGATTTTTATACAATGCGCATGTTTCTATGAACAGCAATTCATATGAATATTTGGAATACCCGGTATCAACTTTTTATCAAGTGTCACATGATCAAAATGTAAAAATATCAAGTCTGCCGCCAGCGTATGGATGGCTAGTCAACCCTAGTCAAAGTAATTATGAAGTTGTTTTTCATGCTGGTCATGGGCATCCCAAAGGAATAAGAGATTATGATGGTGAAATACTTCTACCATCAGATTATACTTATTCGGGCTCCACTCAATGGGTTTTCTGGCAATCATGCAGTACAATGAAACCAGTTGCACATGGAAAAAAACCGTGTAAAAGAGGTGGCACAACAATAAATTCTGAGCCATGTTGTTCAAATAGCGCAATTGACGATATTTGCTATGGCGGATCAATAGAACCATCCCCGTCAACATATTTTTATGAAAATGAAGGGCTTAACTGGTTCGGGGACAGGTTTGATTCAACTTCCGGTCCCCATGCGTTTTTCGGATTTGCTTCAATTATGGTGTTTTATAGTGCTAGTGACAATAATTGCAGTTGGAGCGCCAATAATTATACACCATCTTATTCAGCAACCGGACAGAGTGATTATTGTTTCCCAGATGGTAATGATCTTCGTGACGAGGAGTATGTGTTGTTTAATAGTATTTTTTGGGAAGATGTAATCAATGAGAATACTCCTATCTGGGAGGCGTACAAAAATGCTGTTGAACAAAGGGCTTTTGATAATTCCATTGATCCAATTTCAATTGAAGCGACAATTGCATTCAAAAATGATACAAGTACTGGTTTTGATGGAAGTCTGGAACAGTGGAATAGCACATATAGATCCGGTAGTACTTCCTCTATGGACATTAGAATGGATACGGAGGTGTTCAGGAGATGTATTAATCAAACTCAGTGGGGGTGTTTGCAATATGAAGATCCGACTTACAGAGAGGACTAATAAAATGAAATACATAATTTTCACAATAATCAGTTTTGCTTGTATGGTACTTTCGGCACAGACAGTTGAATATTCTGAAAGTGCTGAAATGTTCCTTAACAATCTTGAATTAAATCAGAATACACCTGTCAATTCAGGCTTTACAGATGCGAGTTCAGTTCCCGATAGTTTTACAAACTCATGGTTTGAAACACCGGACTATATTTATGTTAAAAGCGAAAAGAACACTTTAGCCGCACAGATACTGAGCAGTATTGAAAGCTCATTTGGAGAAGAATACATTACAAAATATGATGAAACAGCCGGAAAAGTGACAAAAAAGCTAAAGAAGTTTTCAAGAGGTAATATTCAGAATTATCCGGTTGAAAGCAGAAAAGCAGAAATAGAACAGGAATTTATAATAAAAGCGAAAGAGTTTGTGAACAAAATACCTGAGATAGGAAATGATGTAATGTTTGACGGTATTGCAGTTGAAACCACAGATTCTCTTACTGAAAACAGTGTTCCCCGTATAACGGAGATAAGAGTGTATTACAGACGGATTCTTGACGGCGCAGTTTTTAATGATAGCAATATTCCTGTTAAGATTGTCTATGACACCGCAAGCAGTAAGATGAAAACACTTGAAATCAACTGGATAGATTATGAATCTGTTCCCAACCTGAACTATTTTGAGAAATATGAGGCGGGATTTGAGTCTGAGAACATAAGATACAGCTTTGAGAATGGCAGAACGGCCGTAGGAGTTTATGGCAGTGAAGTTTTCGATTCGATCTATGTTTACAGTGTTGAAAAGGTGTGGAGGAAAAAAACCTGTGAAGGTGAAGAGCTTTTTATACCGGCAATGAAATTCTATATCAAGGTCTATTCTGAAAAAGGGATACAGTCAATTCCTGAATACCTTGAAGCAGGAATTAAAGAAGCTGTTTTCAAGCCGGTATATGAGCTCATGGAGAATAATTCGTGCAGATGATATTTTTTAAGAGGTGAACAATGAAGAAGCTTATACTTGTTTTTTCAGCATTTTTTTTAATAACAGCTTGTGGTGATAAAGAAAAATCATCTGATAACGATGTTTCAGGTGACAGTGATGCAGCAAGCGTTAGTGACGGAAATGATGAGTTAAATGCCGATCCGGATGTCACTGACGATGTGCTTTCTGAGGAAGATGAAGGTGACACTTCCACCGATCTTGATAATGATGATTCAGGGGACTTTGTTCCTGATGATACCGGAGCAATGATAGATATTCCGGCAGGTCCTTTCACGATGGGCTGTTCAGGCGGAACATATTGCATCAGTTCAAGTTCTCCGGCACATGAAGTAACACTTTCAGCATACAGAATAGGTAAGTATGAGGTTACTGCCGGCGAATATCAGAAGTGTATAGATGCCGGGAATTGCAATAACAGTAATGAAAACGAGCCGCATTATGTAACAAATGATGCCAAATGTAATTTTAAACAGGTATTAAAAAAAGATCATCCGATGAACTGTGTGAGCTGGTACGGGGCTAAAGCTTATTGTGAGTGGATCGGTAAAAGACTTCCTACTGAGGCAGAATGGGAAAAAGCGGCAAGAGGTACGGACAGCAGAAATTATCCATGGGGAGACTTTGAACCTCCGAGCTGCGAACATGCAGTTTTTTTTCCTGAAAATGCTACTAAATACGGATGCGGAACAGGTACAACATGGATTGTCGGAAGTAAAGAAAAAGGGAAAAGCCCGTATAGTCTGTATGATATGTCCGGAAATGTGAGAGAATGGGTCAATGACTGGTATGACTACAAATATTATGAAATATCACCTTCAGAGAACCCTCAAGGTCCGGAAACCGGTACAGAGCGCATTGTCCGTGGTGGATCGTACACAAATTCAGAAGGAGCAATTACAACGACAAGCAGAATTCCAAGATCACACGAAGGTACTCTGCTAGATGGTTTCCGCTGTGCTGAATGATTCTACTTATACAGTAAGATTAGTTTTAGTTCATAAATGCACATCTTGACAAGTTGGAAAATAATCATAATATTCAAACGCTTCATGTTGTTTAACAAATCCGAAGTATGAAAGGCGGTGAAAAAGAAATGCGTAGACAGAAAGTCATTGCTCCCCTAGAGGTTTATGTATCTGATGATCTTGAGAAGGCAATAAAGATCTTGAAGAAGAAAATGGCTCTTGAAGGTCTTTATAAGGAACTTAAGAAGCGTCGTCACTACGAACCACCATCAGTGCGTAACCGTCTGAAAAAAGAGGAAGCTGAAAGAAGACGCAGAAAGAACATGAAGAAGAAAAGAGGTTAATTCCCTTTTCTGTTCTGATTTTGCCGGCCGCCTTCGGGCGGTCTTTTTTTTGGTGTCATAATGTCAAATTGACTTTTTGTCATTTTGTCTGATATGATAACTCATTGAAAATACGATGCTCTTTTGATGGTATGATTCTTGCTTTAATGGGCGCCTGTTTTTGTTTAAGGAGGATTTCATGAAACCGATGAATGTCGCGATTGTCGGAGCCACGGGGCTTGTCGGACAGGAATTCATAACGATACTTGAGGAAAGGAAATTCCCGGTCGCTGAACTTTATCCTTTCGCAAGTGAAAGATCGCTTGGCGAGACAGTAAGTTTCCACAAGAAAGAGATAGATGTCATTCCTCTGACGGAAGAAGCCGTAAGATCAAAAAAGATAGATATAGCCCTTTTCAGTGCAGGTTCAGGTGTAGCCCTTGAAACGGGGCCGCTCTTCGCTGAGTGCGGTGCATGGGTCATTGATAACAGCTCGGCGTTCAGGATGCATGACGATGTTCCGCTCGTAGTTCCCGAAGTGAACGGCGATACAATTCAAAAATATAATTCAAAAATAATAGCAAACCCGAACTGTTCCACCATCCAGCTTGTGCCTTATCTGAAAATACTTAACGACCTTTTCAAAATAAAAAGAGTGGTGGCAAGCACATATCAGAGCGTCAGCGGAGCCGGAAAGAACGGTATCGACGAGCTCAGGGAACAGGTGACATCACTTTTCTCAGGCCGGAGCGTCAATCCTTCAAAGACATTTCCGCAGAGAATAGCGTTCAACCTCATTCCGCAGATCGGACCTTTCTACACCGACGGGTACTGCGAAGAGGAGATCAAGATGATAAATGAATCCAGAAAG
>JAKLDO010000070.1:0-5660 GCA_022703485.1 bacterium | reverse complement strand
GATACTTTCCATTCCCGATCTGGATATAGATGTTACGACAGTGAGAGTGCCAACATTTTTCTCACATGCCGAGACGGTGACAGTCGATCTTCAGAAGAATTGCGACCTTGAACTGCTCAGGAAAGAGATAAGCTCAAATCCTGAAATGGTCCTCATGGATGATTTTGAACAGCTTCTTTACCCGACGCTCCTTGATTCCTCGGGCCGTAACGAAGTTTACATCGGAAGGCTCAGGACAGGCCGTGAAAATAAAAAAAGAGTGCAGGCGTGGGTCGTTGCGGACAATGTCAGAAAAGGTGCCGCATACAATGCGATAAGGATAGCAGAGATCCTTCCGGGAGGAAATTAGATGAAAAAACTTATATTTTCTATTCTTTTTCTGTTCTCAGCTTTTCTTATTTCAGCCGAGGATTCCGATTATCTTGAAAATGTGACGCTAGAACCGTCACACGGATATCTGAACTATGACGGAAAAGTGAAGATACTTTACGATCTTCCGAAAGACGACCTTGTTCAGAAAGTGTATCTCTCGGTTGTTGTGGGGCAGAATGAAATTGTTGTCGAGCCGACCGTTACAGACAGCGGTTTCGGATATCTCAATAATGTGCTGACCTTGAACGGAGCAGACCTTTTTGAGATAATTAAAGGCGGAAAACGCCCCGGCTTTACAAATGAGCGGACTTCATCATATTTTGCGGCTGACAATGACATTCAGACAGATGATGAAGCGGTTCCTGATGAAGAAGTTGCTGATGACAGTGACAATGAAACTTCCGATCTTGAAAATAACGATGATGATTTTGATTTTGTGCCGAGCGATAAAGCTTTTGCCGACGGGTCATACAAAATAAAACTCACAGTTGAACTTGATAACTCATCGACCGTGAACGATGATGACGAAGAAGATGACAGCGATACTCAGAAAACAACCACCACCACAACAGTTCCTGCCAGTGTATCGAAGACATTGACAGTAGTGTTTGACAACATGCCCCCTGCAAAACCGGAAGCGCTTACAACCGAAGGCGGCGATCAGAGAATAATAATCAGAATAACCCCTCCTGATGATCCTGAAGACAGCAAAAAGAAAGAAAAGATAGGTAAATATCATGTCACAATTTCAGGCCGGTTCGATAATGACGGAACTGAAACTCTGACCGAGCTTGTTTATACAACTGAAGTCTCAAGTGCTTCTTACGATGAAATATGGGAATTTTCCGCTACCGGCAAAGACGGGTTTGAAATAATCAATAATGATAAAAAAGATCCCAAATACAACTACAAAGTGACAGTTTACGCAGAAGATGTCGCTGGAAATGCTGATCCCTCAAAGACTGTATCGGTTGATGATGCTTCTGCCATAACCACTTACGGTTTCTGGAGTAATTACGATAAAGAGAATTACGAGAACGAAAATGGCGGAAAGGATGACGGAGGATTCTGTTTTATCGCTACAGCCGGGTTCGGAAGCTATTTTCATCCGAATGTTTTGATCCTCAGAAATTTCAGAGACTCTATTCTTGCTAAATTTGAGTATGGCAGAAAATTTATAAGAGCATACTATGACCTCGGCCGGGTTCCTGCAAAAACGATAAGTGAATACAGTGTCTTAAAGCCTGTTTCGAGAGCTGTGCTCATGCCGCTTGTGGTTCTGGCGTGGTTATTTACAACGACTGCCGGAAACTTTATTCTTGCGCTCTGGATGGTGATCTTTGCCATTTTTCTGTTTGCGAAGTTCAGAAATGCGGGAAAAGTCATTCTGCCTGTTATAGTTCTTGGAATAATGACCTACAGCGGAGATCTTTACGGAGTTGACGGAGAGTTCAGTTTCAACAGTTCGTTCTATTATCCTGAACATATTGATGACGGAATGATTGATAAAGCGAACAAAAATGAATCAGTCAAACCGTTTAAAGACATAGGCGGTTCTGAACTCAGATATCTTCCGTCGGTGACTTTCGGATTCGCTCTGCCGATACCCGTCGTAAAAGATTATATCAGATGGTCGCTGATCGGAGGCATAGGTTATACAAGGTTTAAAGGCACTTCCAGAGATGCTGCTGGTGAAAAGACGGCGGACAAAACAGAGATGCATTTCATTCCTCTGATGGCAGAGATGAAAATACGGCCCGTCTACTGGTTCCCTGTATGGCCTTATGCGACAATAGGAATTGATTACTACACCTGGTGGATCAGGGAAAAAGGCAAAACCGCCGAGGATGGGGGGACTTTTGGATTCCACGGAAATTTCGGACTTCTCATTTCGCTCAACTGGCTTGACGAAGGTTCATCAAAGAAGTTCGAAGAATCCACAGGAATAACAAACTCAGGGCTGTTTGTCCATTATAGACTCGAAAAGATCAATGATTTCAATAAGAAAGAAAGTTTTGATCTAACGGGCAGCAGATTTGAGTTCGGAATACTTTTTGAGTTTTAAAAACATGTGTATAAATTTAATGTAATATTGCTTTTTAGCGGACCGTATGTAAAATGGGCTCTCGAAAAAAAGCGCACACTATGCTCTTTTGAGTTGACGGTTTTTTTAATTAAATAGGAGGCAAACTTGAAAAAGATTCTTTTTATCATGATCATTGCGGCTGTTGCACTTATGTTCACAGCCTGCCCGAAATCGGGTGAAGCGGAACCCAAGGAAAAGGTAAAACTTTCCTTCCATGTAATGAGCAAGTGCCCTTACGGTGCACAGGTAATGACAGGTGTAAAACCGGCTCTTGAAAAACTCGGCAAAGCTGTTGATTTCGAGCTTAATTACATCGGTAATGAAGCTGACGGCAAATGGATGCCGATGCACGGCGAACAGGAACTTAAAGGTGACAAGATATCTGTCTGTGCAAAAAAATATGCTCCGAAAAAATATCTTGATCTTGTTTTCTGCATGGCGAAAGACTACAGAAAGATCCCCGACAATTTTGAAAGCTGCGGAAAAGAGACATCAATGGATATTTCCAAAATTAAAACTTGTGCTGAAGGCGAGGAAGGTGAAAAACTCGTTGTTGAAAGTTACAAAGCTTCAAAGGCAAAGGGTGCTTCAGGCTCCCCGACCATCTACCTTGCTGACAAACCGTATCAGGGCGGAAGAGGCGGAAACGATTTCCTCAGAAGTATTTGCGAACAGTTCAAAACAGCAAAACCGGAAGCATGTCTTTCGATCCCGGAACCTACCAAAATTAAACTTGTAATGGTTACTGATAAGAGATGCGTACAGTGTCAGGCTGAAAGACTTGCACAGAACCTCAAAGGCATATTCCCGGGTCTCACCGCAGAGATACTTGACTATGCAGATGCGAAAGGAAAGGCTGAATACGATAAGTTCGCCGCTCAGGGACACAAACTTCTTCCTCTTGCAATATTCGATGCAGATGTTGAAAAAGATGAAGGATATGCAAAGATAAGCAGATTCGTCATCAAAGCCGGAGACAAAGTTCTTTTGAGGATCGGCGGAAAGTTCGACCCGACAAAAGAGATCTGCGACAACAAGATAGATGATACAGCTAACGGCAAGATCGACTGTGATGATGATGACTGCAAAGAAGAAATGGTATGCCGCAAAGAGATAAAGAACAGAGTAGACCTTTTTGTAATGAGCCAGTGTCCTTACGGTGTTATGGCACTCGATGCGATGAAAGAAGTTCTTGATGCTTTCAAAGGCGACAAGCTTGATTTCAATGTTAACTTCATTGCAACAGAAACTGAACCCGGCAAATTCAATGCTCTCCACGGTCAGCCGGAAGTTGACGAGAATATTAGAGAGCTCTGCGCTATCAAACATTATCCGAAGAACTATATGGACTACATATGGTGCAGGAACAAGAACATCCGCAGTGATGAATGGAAGTCCTGTGCTACAGGCGCTATAAAAGCTGATGTCATCGAAAAATGCTTCAGCGGCGGCGAAGGTGTGAAGCTTCACAGCGAGAACATCAAGATCGCAAACTCCATGGGTATAGGCGGAAGCCCGACATGGATCATCAACAACAACCAGAAAGCAAGCGGAATTTCTGCTGCGGATATCCAGAGGAACATCTGCGCGCACAATCCTGCACTTAAAGGCTGCACAAAAACTATCAATGCTCCTGAAAAACCGGCTCCGAAAGGCGGTTGCGGCGGATAGTTCACTGGTGATATGAAATCATGCGGCGGCTTTCGGGCCGCCGTTTTTTTTATTTATGAAATTTGATGATTAGTTGTTTAAGGATCTATTTCTTTGAATTGCAACCGCAGCCGCAACCGCAGTTCTCTTCTTCCTCTTCGCACTCTTCTTCTTCACAGTCACCTTCACCGCAGCAGCATCCGTCGTGGTGGTGAGCGTATTCAGGAAGCTCCACACCTGTCTCGATAAGCTCTATCTCGAAAATAAGGGTCTGTCCTGCAAGAGGATGATTTGCATCAAGGATAACCTCTTTCTCTCTTACATCGATTATTGTCACCGGAATTATCTCTCCATGACCTGAATGCATCTCGAAAACAGCGCCTTTGACTATCTGAGCGCCTTCAGGGAACATGTTTTTGTCAACATCAAAGATATTTCTGTCGCTTTTCGGTCCGTAGGCTTCTTCAGGAGAAAGAGTCACTTTTTTCTTTTCACCGATCTCCATTCCCACCACAGCTTCATCGAAACCTCTGATAACCATTCCTGCGCCAACCTCGAACTTGAAAGTATCCTGACCTGCAGAAGAATCAAACTTTTCACCATTCTCAAGCCATCCAGTATAATGAACAGCAATCCTGTCGCCTGTTTTAACAGCCATTTTACTATCTCCAAGAAAAATTAAAAAACGCTTCACATCATGCAAAGCACGGTTTTAATGTAACAAAATGAATTAAAATGGCAAGGAATAGTTGAAAACGGGGGGTCCTTCAGTTAAAATCGCGCAAATATTTCATCCGGAGATGGAAATGGAAAAAAATGTTTCAAGAACGGTACTTATAATGATCGGCGTATCCGATGCTCTTCTGGTGGCTTTCACGGCGTTCCTTTTTTATAGTAATTCACAGCTGAAAGATGAAGCATCACGGCTGCGTGCAGAAAAGATAGGCATTCTTGAAGAGCACGGTGAATGTCTGAAATACAAAGAGAACTCTCTCAAAAAAGAACTTATTGAAAAATACATGGAATCAATGATATCTCTGAGGAATAAAGTCGAGAACGGATATGTTCCGGGAAAGGATGACATAGGAAGTTTTCTGGACAGAAGTTCTTACATAATGGACAACCTCGAGATATATGAACCTTCGAAGGAAAAGATATCTCAATACCTTCTGTTCATCAGTTCCATGAAAAAGATACTGGAGCCTTTTACCGGTCCGGCACCGGAAGTAAATAGTGATGGACAAAGGAAGAATTAGAATTTTCTTGAAAAAACAACATATTTTATTAGCATTTTCTAATGTTGGTTCCAGATAGAGGTGATAATGGGAAAATACAGTAACCTTGCAAAAAGTGCCGCTCCGGACCTTAGCAAAAGAAAATTCTCTTTTACAAAAGGTAAATATTCAGGCGGAGAGTTTTTCATAAGGGACGGTCAGAAACTTTCCATTGGAAGAGACATATCATCTGATGTTGCAATAGTTGATTCCAAGGTGAGCAGACATCATGCGTCTATATCTGCAAGGGCTGGAAGAGTATTCATTGAGGACCATGG
>JAKLDO010000007.1 GCA_022703485.1 bacterium | reverse complement strand
GATCCTTGCCGCTTCCATAACTTCCTTTCCAACGCCGTCACCGGGTAACCATGCGATACGGTACTTTGCCATGATGAACTCCTTTTCAAATAAGATTATAGTTGTTGTTTTCTTTTTAAAATGAACTCCCGACGATAGCGATTCTACTGGTTGCAGTTGAAGTGTCAAAAAAATTGAAAAACTCGGTATGTTAAAGTATTTTCCTGCGATGAAACTTTATTTATCCGGAGGTTGTTCATGAAAAATTACAAGCACGATTTCATTGATTTCATGGTTGATTGCGAAGTTCTGATGTTCGGCGATTTCACTACAAAAAGCGGAAGAAAGACCCCGTTTTTCATCAACACGGGTAAATACAGGACGGGTGAGCAGATCAGAAAGCTCGGTCAGTTCTATGCCCAGTCGATAATGGAAAATACGAAGGGTGAGTTCGATGTCCTTTTCGGTCCGGCTTACAAAGGTATCCCTCTTGCTGTGACCACGGCTATCGCTCTGAGCGAAATGTATAATAAAGACGCGGCTTTCTGTTTCAACCGTAAAGAGGCGAAAGATCACGGTGAAGGGGGCTCGATCATCGGCCACAAGCTTAAAGACGGCGACAGGGTTGTTATAATTGAAGATGTCACGACAGCCGGAACAAGCATTGCTGAGACAGTTCCTATACTTAAAGCGGCGGCAAATGTAGATGTAACAGCACTGGTCATTTCTGTAAACCGCATGGAAAGAGGCACAGGCGAAAAAAGCGCCCTTGATGAAATTCACGAAACCTACGGAATGAAGACATTCCCGATCGTTTCAATGGCGGAAGTGACCGATTATCTCTATAAAAAAGAGGTCAAAGGCAAGGTTCTGCTCGATGAAAAGATCAAATCGATGATAGACGACTACTACAAGCTTTACGGTGCAAAGAAGTAGTTTCAATCCTCAACTTTTGAGCGCATTTTCTTAACAAAACTGCGGGTTTTCTTTGAAGTAAGTCTTTTTTCGATCGAGCTTTTTGTCGGTTTTGTAGGTTTCCTTTTTTTGCGTATAACAAGGACTTTTTCGATCAGTTCACGGAATCTTTCATAGGCGGTCTCTCTGTTGCGGAGCATGCTGCGGTCGTCCTGGACTTTGATTATAATGTCTCCGCTTGCTGTAATGCGGTGGTCACGCAGAGCCAGAAGCTTTGTCTTTACATCTTCAGGCAGACTGGATGAGGTGATGTTGAACCGCAGCTGTATCGCACTGCTTGTCTTGTTGACATGCTGACCTCCCGGGCCTTCAGAGCGGATCGAGGTAAGTTCGATCTCTGAGACCGGAACAGTTACAACACGGCCGGTTGCATTGCGGCATTCAATTGTATTAGACTGAGCTGAGTTCATATTCACCTCTAAATTCAAACCTTGTGAATTATAGGTCGTTATCAGGAAAAGACAAATGGGATGGGTTTGTGCCGGATCTATTGCACAAGGGTCGATACAGTGATCGACCCCTACAGCCCGGTTTGAAAGGCTGGGAGATCCGGATGTCTTTTTTCCTTGAAAAATCCTGAAGTTCTGCAAAAATTATCACGGTTTGTTTCGGAGGGAAAAAAGATGAAGATCACGGCGGTTATCGGGAGTCAGCGGAAGGGAAGCACGCTTGCAATTGTAAGGTCTGTTGAGAGTGTGATGAGGGAGCGGTATAGCGATCTGGAGTTTGAGTATGTGATGCTGATGGATGCCGATGTGAGGATGTGTGTCGGCTGTTTCAACTGTCTGGCTCGCGGGATAGAGTTCTGTCCTTTGAAAGATGAGATACCTTCTATAATTAAGAAGATAAAAAGCTCTGACGGAGTGATATTTGCATCGCCGGTCTATGTAATAAATGTAACGCCTTACATGAAGAATTTCATCGACAGGCTTTCTTCGATATGTCACAGGCCTGAGCTTTTCAACCAGCATGCCATGGTAGTTTCAACTGTCGGAGGTTTCGGGCTTAAGCAGGTTTTGAAATATATGAAAGACATTGCCGGAGTGTGGGGAATGAGATCTGTGACGGAACTTGGACTTGCAACTCCGCCGGTGAAGAACTTCCCGCCTGAGCTCAAGGCGAAAAATGATCTAATGATAAGAAAATCAACTGAAAAATTCATGAAAAACCTTGAAGATAAAGGTGTTTTGAAGCCTACATTAGGCTCTGTCATCCAGTTCGAAGTGCAGAAAGCCATCTTTTCAAAATCAAGAGAGGACCTTTCCGCCGATTACGATTTCTACCAGTTGCTTCTTGATAAAAATTACTATGTCGAAGCATCAGTCCCATTGTACAAAACCCTCATCGCAAAAACATTCGGAAGCCTCATATTAAGGATGATGTGAGATTTGTCCCAGCCCGTTCCATCTTCGCCAAAGCTACGACGGACAAGTTGGGCGTGGGCTAAGGTAACGCGAGCCTTCAGTCCGCAATTTTCTGCTTGACCGTCTGGAGGACGGTGAAAACAAGGGTCGATACAGTGATCGACCCCTACAGCCCGGTTCGAAGGACCGGGGCTGGGCGGGCGTTGTGTTGATTTCAGTAATTTACAAGGAACTGGCAGAAATCGCTGTTTTCACTGATAAGCTGCTGTATGTCATATAACATTTCTTCACATTCGGTGCGGACTTCAGCTTCATGCCTTCTAAGCGGGCCGTAGTGGCCTTTGCTTCCTCCGCTCACCCTGAGCATGACCGCGGCATATTCAGCGGCAAATACAGGACATTCCTTTTCAAGAGCCTGAAAGGTCACCCCTTCACCTACACCGAAATTCTCCCAGTCAGATTCACTGCATGTAACGCCTTGCGAAAAAACTTCCAGCAGACATTTTTCCGGAGTGAGAGCAGAGGCATCTTTCCAGTATGAATAAAGAGCATCAAGCTCAGTGCTGAAAATATGTGAATTATAACTTGTCTGGAAAAGACCGGCTTCCGCCGTATCCGCCGTGGTATTTGTTGCTGATGTGTCCCTTCCGCAGCAGTGCTCGCCGGAACTTTCCCTCATTCCAAGTCCCGTCAGAAGATTGTAAGCGTGCCTCAAAGTATCTGTTCCCGCCGTATCATTGCTCATTCCAAGCCCTGCAAAAATATCGTGATACCACGCAAGTGCATCATGCTCGGTGTCAATAGTCTCTGCTGATGAGACAAGTGTAACATCAGACCTTCCGCTGTGGCACAGAGCGCCTGCGAAAACAAGTCCCATCCCTTTTATGTAGGCTGCCGGAGCGTCGCCCCTGTCAGCCCAGTAAACATCAGCGCATTCTGAATTTTCAGCGATATCAATAACTTCTGCTGTCATGTCAAAACAGTCGCCAAAATCCCCCCATACACCGCTGAGACATTCTCTTACCTGTTTGCCGGAAGTTTCGCAGTCGGCATATTCTTTTGTGCCGTCAACACATTCCGCAGTGAATCCATCTTCATCGGCTGAGCCTCCTTCATCTGCAGGCTCATTATTTGTGTCGTTTTCGACAGGTTCATCAGTATCTCCGGAGTTTTCATCAATATCTATGACTGGACTGTCACTGTCGATCGATGAGGCATCAATGTCCGGACTGTCCGGCTGTTCAGTATCAAAATCAGAGTCATGAAGGTCAAGATCAGTTTGATCTTCAGATCCTGCTCCATTGCAACCAGTAAAGATCACTGAAAAAATAAAAATAAAAGCGGCATTTTTCATTTTCTTCTCCTGTTTTTTTCTCAATAACGAGTATAGATAGATTTTTATTTAAATCCAAAAAAACAACCATTTCAACCTTTTATGTGATATTGTCTGTTTGTGTAACTGGTAAAAGAGGCTGCATGAAAATAACTTTTGCAGTGATATTTATATTGTTGTCTGCTCTCTATGGTTGCGGAAAAGATCAGGAAAAGAAAGTTGAGATAATATTCGGAACTGTAGAGAGAAATCCTTCATCCAATGTGCCTCTTTCTGCTCAGATCGAAATTAAGACCAGCGTTCCGGTATCTGTGGAAGTGACAGTTCTGGATATTGACAGAGAAAGAGAAGGATTTGTAAAAGAATATAAGAATCTTGGAGCCGGAACTTTGAAAATACCTGTTCTCGGACTTTTTCCCGATCATGAAAATGAAGTTGCTGTGAAAATAAATGGCAATGCTGAAAATACCAGAGTTTTTAAAATTAAAACCGATCCTCTGCCGGATGATCTTCCGCTGATCACAATTGAAGGAAAAATCGAAAGCGGATGGACCATTGCAAACTGGATAAGATATCCCGGCGGAAACAGAAATTCAATTGCTCTGGCGTTTGATGAACTTGGAAGGACAAGGTGGTACACAACTCTTCCTGACGGGGAGTGCACTCCGGTAATTGTGAAAAACGGTCTATTTTACTGCTCAAATCTTAATGAGTATTTTAAAGCATATGATTTTATGGGTTTTGAAGCCGGATCGTGGGACATGGATAAAAAAGGGTTTTTCGGTGTACACCACGACATTTTTATTAAAGATAACGGAAACATACTCGTTCTTCCCAACATGAAAGAGCAGAACATGATAGAAGATTTTGTCATGGAGATCGAACCGTTGCAAAATAAAATAGTTAAATTGTGGGACCTTAAAAAATTCTTTCCTGATGTTCAGGATCTTTACGGTGACTTAAGATTGACCGATTCCGCCAATCCCGAAAATACTTCCGATCCTATTCATGTCAACGGTGTGTGGTATGACAGTTCAGATAATACGATCATTGTTTCATCTCAAACTGCGGGAGTAATGAAAATATCCTATGATGACCGTATCGTATGGTACATAGCACCTCAGATCACTGCAAAGATCGATGATGCTGACGGAGATGGAGTAAGTGATTCAAAAGTTGACGGATATGATGCGGCTGATGATTCAACTTACATGGGAGATATCAGATCAGATGCGTATGTTCAGGTAAGAAGATCTATATCGGAACACGAATATGATTATGGATTTGATTTTAACTATATGGAGTTTATTCTTCGCCCTGTTGACAATGAAGGGCAGTTTATAAGTGACAAAGCTGTGCTGAACGGATTTGAAAATGGAGACACTTTCGCATGGTCTTTCAGGTCTCATAGTCCGGTAATTCTGAAGAATGGCAATCTGATGGTTTTTGATAACGGACTTGCAAGAAACTTCCGGTATCCTGTAATTGAAAGGAATTCTTATAGCAGGGCCGTTGAATATGAAATAATTGAAGATGCTGACGGATGCGGCGGAACAATCAGGCAGGCATGGGAATATAAACTTGATGACACAGATCCTTCGGTAAACTATTTCAGTCCTTATGTAAGCAATGTAAGTGAACTGGAGAATGGTAACAGGCTGATAGTTTCAGGTTCAATAGGAATTTCATTTGTTAACTACATTCTTGAAGGTGATTATGAAGGGTTTGCCGGAGCGCTTCTGGTAGAGGTGGATCCGTCAGACAATTCAGTTAAAAACAGTGTTTTCATGAAGAGGGCGGGAAGCGATCTTTCAAAAAAAGCAGTATTTTCTGTTTACAGGGCATACCGTTTTGAACTGGAAGCATTACTACCAGAAAACCGTAATTAATGCTCCGAAAGACGGGATGATCCCTGTTCCCTGTCCGCCGGTGCTAAGTGAATCTCCAAATCTGGTAAAAAATGATATGCCGAATCCGAAAGGATCGGTTATTAGAATCTCAGCTCCCAGAGCGATCTGTATGCCGCCTGAAAAATAATTATTCCTTACGATCGGAAGTTCACAGTCTGAAAAACCGGTTTTTGCTTTTCCTGCCGAATCATAAAGTCTTGCTGAAACAAAAGGTGAAAAAGTGACAGGGAAGGAAATGTTCTTGCTGGAAAAAGTATAGATCGAAACAGCCAGTCCCATTCTTGTTAAAAGCATTGCATAAGTTTCATCACTGGCTGTATCTCCGGGTCCTGTGATGGTGAAGAAATATGAATAAAGTCCGAGTTCCGGACGCACTGCCAGATATTTTGACGCTCTGTATTGATAAAAGAAAGTTCCTCCGGCTGTTCCAAGAAGTTCATGCCACGGCTCACCGTTATTTGCTTTTGCTCCCGGGAAGGCGATGGACATGCCCCCTTCGATCGTCAGTCCGAACCTGTGAGGTGACTCTTTCGCATGGCAGACCGATGTCATTATAAAGAAAGTAAGGAGTAGAATGATCTTTTTCATATCCTGAACCCCGCAAAAGCGAAAACAACAGGTCTGTAGTTGTCAACATTGAAATTCAGAGGCATGTCAAGTGAAACGCCTGTCTGAAATGCAAAATATCTTCTGATGTGGAATACATAATAAACATCAACAGGAATGTTCATCAATGAAAAGAACTTATGGTCTCCTCCATCATAAAAGGTTGCTCCGGCTGAAAACCCTGAACCGATCCTTATTTCGTGCCTGTAACTGCTGTCAATGTGGATGGATGCGCCGTAAACTGTCTTGAAAACATATGAGAAATTATCGTGCGGCTTTATAACTATTGTCTGAAATCTGGCTATCTCCCAGAAAAAATATCCGGTCCTGATCGTGAAAAATGAAAGACTTCCGCCGGGACCGTAATTGCCTCCGCCACCGTAAAGCGCCATCCATTCAGTGGTTGTCCGGTCAAATTTTCTTGAGTCAGCGGTTTTAATATCCTGAGCTGTGAGCGTTGCAGAAAGAATAAATATTGCAAGTGCCGCAAATAGCTTTTTCATGATTTCCCGGAATTTTTACTAAAATCTGTTAAATCATAAACGGAGGATAGATAAAATCAAATCTTTTTTCCGTTTACAGAAAATGGAGGTTCCCGGCTACCAGAAAAGAGATAACGATCCTCCAATTGACGGAATAAGGATGATTTTTTCACTGCTGTTATCAGGCCTGTCAATAAATCTGAAAAAGATCGCGCCTCCCGTGCCGACTGGTTTCGAACTGGCACTTTCAAGTCCGAGCGAGAAGGCTACACCGCCTGAAAAATAAAAATTTCTTGATGACTTTTTAGAGCTGTCCGGATTTTCATAATAGTCAGAACTTGTTTTTTTAAGATATAACCCTGCCGAATCATAAAATCGCATTGAAATCAATGGAGCTAATCCGAAGTGCAAGGCGATGTTTTTGTTTCTGTATAAATATACCAGTACGGAAACCCCGATCCTTCCGTTAAGAGATGAATAGACAACATTGTAGCTTGAATAGTCGGCATAATACATCATTGGCAGTTTGAAGAAATAACTGTAAAGTCCAAGTTCAGGACGAAGTGACACATGTTTGTAAAAAGTGAATTGATAAAAGACGGTGCCGCCGAAATTTCCAAGAAATGTTTGCGGGTAATAATCTTCCGATGGTTCATTTTTTTTATTAAACCCTGAATATCCGCCTTCAATTGTTATACCGAATCGGTGAATATCGGTATCTTGACCTGATATGTTCATAAAAAGCACTAACAGTGTCAAAGTGAGAAGGAATTTTTTCATGATTTCCAATTTTCTTTAACTCGCGTCCCGTGAATCATAAACTGCGGATAGATAAAATCAAATCTTTTTTCCCGTTGCAAAAATTGGAAGTTTGCAGTATAAATTGCAAAGTTCGGCAAGAAAAACATTAAAACTTGAGGATCTGATGGGTCAGAATTCTATAAAACTTCTTTCTGTCACACTCTTTTTTCTGATGACAGTTTCATGCGTTCCGGTCACAACATGTCCGCATTATGATAAAGAAAATATAATAAATGATGATTATGAGGAACCTGAGGAAGAGGCAGATGACGACGCTCTGCCGGATTACGGCGAAGGTGTGAAATTCTGGCTGAGTGCACAAATGAATGATTACGGGACGGCGGTTGTTACAGATGATTTCGGCGGTGTTTTTGTTACAGGGTTTATGCAGATGCAGGAAGGCAGCTCGGATACAGGCAGGGTTTTTATAACAAAATTCAATAACAGCCTTGATGTTCTATGGACGAAATTCCTTTCTACAACAGAAAATGAAAGAAGTTCGGCAATAGCAGTTGACAGCAGAGGTTTCGTCTATGTCGCAGGAGTGACTTACGGTTCAATCGGAGGAGATTTTGAAAATCAGGGGGACGCTGACCTTTTCCTTGCAAAGTTCAATGCCGAAGGTGAAAAAGTCTGGGCAAGGCAATGGGGAAGTGAGGAATATGACGGAATAAGCGCTATATCAATAGACAGTGAAGATAATATCTATGTAGCAGGCAGTACAACAGGTGAACTTGATGACAACATGAACCTTGGCGGATCGGACATGTTTATCACAAAATTCAATGATTCCGGAACAAAACAGTGGACGAAACAATGGGGCACTGATGAAAATGATAGTGCCGTTTCAATTAAAAATGACAGCGAAGGGAATATTTTATTGACTGGTACAACGAATGGCGGTCTTGACGGATGCGAACACTCGGAGGTTGATCCTGAATATTCGACCTATACATGGGATGCTTTTTTAACTAAACTGGACAAAGACGGTAATAGGATATGGACCAGACAGTGGGGCGGTTCAACCAATAATTATATGGGAATATCAATATCCATAGATACATACGGTGATATTTATGTGCTCGAAAGTTTGAACAGCAGTCGAATTGAGATGTCAATAACCTCTTTTACCAGTGACGGCATTCAGAAGTATTCAAAATTTCTGGGTCCGACAATATTTACGGTAGCAAGTATGATGGTTTGTGACAAAGAAAATAATCTGCTGGTCAATGGATTTCATCACGATGGTCAAAGCTATGTCCCATTTTTAAGTAAATTTAATAAAAACGCTCAACAGCTGTGGACAAAAGAATGGAATCCAAAATTAATATCGAATACCAGAAACAACCTCAGTCTGGATAAATACGGCAATATTTTCATGACAGGAAGTGTAAGAGAAGATATGGGGCCTGATGGTGACAGAACCGATGCTTTTTTGATCAAAGTAAATGCGGAAGATTTGTGATAAAGGAGTTGTTAATGAGAGAAATTCTAATTATTTTAACAATCTCGGTTGTTTTTTCGATGTTGTCATGTTCCGTTGAAACAAAAAAAAGTTCTGGAAATGACAGCGACATTCTGCTTGATGATAGTGATACTGCAGAAACTGACGAATTGGTAAGTGCTGACAGTGATATTGCTGAAACTGATGAATCGATAAATGCTGACGGTGATGTTGCAGAAACTGATGAAGTGACAAGTTCGGACGGTGATATTGTTGAAACTGATGATGACTTGGGCGTTCCTGATGATTTTGTTGATGAAGATGATGTTGACCTTAATGACGAGAACGACGAATCTCCGGACTTGAGTGATGATAATTCCGGTATGGATGATGATCTGAGTGATGAAGACATCGACCTTCTGCCGCCCGACACAAACCACACAACAGTTCTTTTCGGTACGGATAAAAATGATTTTGGCACATATCTTGCCATGGACTCAGCCGGAAATATTTATATGGCAGGCAATACAGAAGGGAATCTGGATGGTCAGATAAATTCAGGAGAGCAAGATGCTTTTCTGATGAAGTTTGATAGTTACGGGAATAAATTGTGGACAAAACTGTACGGGACGGAAAAGATTGATTCGGGAAATTATATAAAAATTGATTCATCCGGAAATATATACTTAACAGGTTATACAGCAGGCACATTTAATGATAATATCAGCAAAGGCAGTTATGATGCTTTTTTAATGAAACTTGATAAAGACGGTGAAGTCCTGTGGGTTAAACAGATAGGCACAAGCGGAGCTGATACAAGCGGAAGCATTGTGTTTGATAATGACGGGAACATTTATATTTCAGGATATGTTGACGGTTCGACAGAAGGCACAATAGATCTTGGCACCCCTGATGCTTTTATTGCAAAATTTACCTCTGACGGAACAGAGCTCTGGTTGAAAAGGTGGGGAAGTGAAGGTTTTGATATAACATACAGATCTATTTTTCACGATGAATTCATATATATAATAGGTGCAACTAACGGAGATGTCGGCGGTTCTGGGTTTTTCGGTGGAATGTACGATACTTTTTTAACAAAAGTTGACACCTCCGGAAATATTTCATGGACAAAACAGTGGGGAACAATAGGTGCAGAACTTTCTTATTCTTTTACGATCAATGATGATTCAAACTTTTTTTTGTGCGGAAGTGCATCAGGAATGATTGAAGATATCGATTTAAACAATATGGGAATTTCAATGACAAAACTGGATGGTGAGGGAGATTTTGAGTGGACAGATATATGGAAAAGCGGCAAATGGCAAGGTGCAAACAGTATAATTTCTGATGAAAGCGGCAACTTTTACCTTTCGGGATTCAGTCTCGGGAATCTTGACGGGTATGAAAACTCAGGAGAAGTGGATACTTTTTTAATAAAAGTTGATAGTTCCGGAAACAAAATATGGACAAAGCTTTTTGGTGGCGAAGGCACGGAAATGTCTAATTCAACTCTTATTGACAAATATGGGAATATGTATGTTGCCGGAAGCACTGAAAGCAATCTTGATGGTCAGACCAGTTCAGGCGGATATGATATTTTTCTGATAAAATTTAGTGCTGAAGACCTATAAATGGAGTCTATGATGAAAAGTTTTTTTATCTGTTTTGTCGCTTTAATTTTGGTTTTTTCTGCCGGATGCGGTGAAACGGCTGATAGCGGAGATCTTGCTGAAGACATTGAGATAAGTGACTGCGGAGGTTTCGAAAGCGGTATAGTGACAAAACTTCCTCCTGAAAATGATGAAGATCCGGTTGCAGAATGCGATCAGTTGCTTATCTGGAACTATGATGACAGTACAGATGTTCTTAAGATCGTGAACAGTAAGGTCCAGTTGAACTGCTGCGGCGTGCACGATGTCAGCATCACACTTGAAAATGGAGAATATATTTACACGATGCTTGATGATCAGACCAAGGGGAATTGCGGATGCGACTGCCTGTTCGATTTTTCAGCAAATATAAGCGATGTGACGGAGAATACTGTGAAATTGACCGTAAAACTTTCAGTCGAAATAGAAAATACTGATGTCAGTGATGTGTGGAGCGGAACACTTGATCTGACAAAGAAAAACGGAACAGTTGTTGTGAGAGAAAGAACCGGTGACGATTGTTCATACTACCCGAATTAACGAGTCATGCATGAAAAAAGTACTGATGTTTTTTATGGTTTTTGTTTTTATGACTCTTTCTGCTGATGAGCCGGTTTCTCCTTACGATATTCCCGACAAACCTGAAATGGAGATTTGCAGCTGTGTTGAAGAAGCTGGATATTATGATCCCGATGAGCCTTTTTTTATTACTGTTGTGATTGCCAATTTCGGTGAAGAAGTTCTTGAAAATGTTAAAATATCCTTAATGCCGGGTGTTGAATGTGTAATTTATCTTCCTCAAACTTCTGAAATATCAAAAAGAGACAGTTTTTCTGAAAACCACAAATGGGAAAAAGTTCCAGACAGTTTTTCGCAGGAAAATAAAATTGCTGAGATATTTCCATTCACAGAAAATTTCAAAATAGCAGATGCTCTTGTTCCATGTCAAAATGAATCTTCCAACTGTGAAAACATAATGATCAGGTTCCAGCACCATGTTTTCGGGGCCTGTCCAAAGTTTTTTGCTCAATTTCAGGCAGTAATTGCTGATGATACCGGAAGACAGTATAAAACCAATTCGTCAGTTCCTCTTAAAATTAAGCCTGGAACATCTGAAAATTCCGATTGCTACATCGCTCCTCAGGATCAATGCGGCGGACACAGTTTCACCCGTCCGGAAGAAATTTCTGATGAAGATGACACCAAAGATGACGATATTGCTGAAAATGCTGATTCCGAAAACAGGAAAACAGATGGCTGTTCAATTTTAATATTATGAAATTATAAAGGTGCGGTGCTATGAAAAACTTTGTTATCTGTGCGATTGTTCTGATCTTGGTTCTTTTTGCGGGATGCGGTGAGACTGCTGAAAAGCCTGCAAACGACGAAAATCAGACGGAGGATACAGAGCAGACCGGATTAAATGATGCCGATGATACAGCAGTTGATGAAGATGAACTGGAGTCTTTTGATCTTGATGAAGGATCAGGCGATCCTGATGTCCCGGTGAATGTGTCTGATGAAGATACATTTATAATTTCTGATCTTGATGCGGAAACAGGTGATCAGGATGTTGCTGAAAAGGAGAATCTTGCACAGAATATCAAAACAAGCGGATGCGGCGGATTTCATGAACTTTCGACATTGAAAGATACCGGACTTAAATACGAGGAGCTCGTGGACTGCAGTCAGGTACTTATCTGGAAATATGATGACAGTACAGATGTCGTTGAGATAGTTGTTACGAAAACGCCGCTCAGCTGTTTAGGGGCCGTTAGTGTGGTGATTAATCAGGTAAAAAACGGTTATGACTATGTAATAAGTCAGGATCCGAGCGGAGGTGATGTGGGATGTTCATGCCTGTTTGATTTTTCAGCAGAACTGCCGGGCATTACGACGGAATCTCTGAATCTTACAGTCAGCCGTAGTGCTGAAACTGGAAAAATTTCTTACTGGAGCGGAACCATTGACCTTACACAGAAAGGCGGTGAAATAATCATGATCGAAAGAACCTCAGACGGTTGTGAATAATTTAGTGCAAAAGATCAATAAACGGAGTTGACCATGAAAAGTTTTTTTATCTGTTTTGTCGCTTTGATTTTGGTTTTTTCTGCCGGATGCGGTGAAACGGCTGAAAAACCTGCAAATGATGAAAATCAGACGGAGGATACAGAGCAGACCGGATTAAATGATGCCGATGATACAGCAGTTGATGAAGAATCGGGTGATCAGGATGTTGTTGAAGAGGAGAACCTTGCACAGAATATAAAGGCAAGCGAATGCGGCGGATTTGATGAAGAACTTGCATTGAAAGATACCGGGCTTACAGACGGGGATATTGTTGATTGCAGCCAGCTTATTATATGGAATTATGATGATAGTACAGATGTTATTGAAATTGTTATTAAGAATGCCGAGCTCAATTGTGCCGGTGTCGGCAAAGTTCAGATCACAAAAACTGAAACCGGTTATGACTACATTTTATTTGAAGATTTGAGCGGAAGTTTAGCCGGATGTTCATGCCTGTTCGATTTTTCAGCAGAACTGAACGGTATTTCAGCTGAATCTCTTAACCTTGAAGTAAAACACAGTGTTAAGCATACAGAAATAGAAACAGATCCTTACTGGAGCGGAACACTCGACCTGACACAGAAAAGCGGAACTGTTGTTGTGAAAGAAAGAACCGGTGACGATTGCTCGGAATTTCCGAATTAAAGGAATAAAAACAAATGAAAAAATGTCCGTTCTGCGCTGAAGAGATCCAGGATGAAGCAATAAAATGCAGGCACTGCGGTGAATTTCTCGATTTTAATTTAAGACCGTCATTATTGAAAAAAAAGAGCGTTCCTTGGTATTTCGGCACATATTTTCTTGTTACACTCACACTGTGTCTCGGTCCGGCATCGCTTCCGTTCATCTGGATGCGGCCTGACACATCAAAAACGGCAAAAGTATTCTGGACAGCTGTCATTCTCATCGTCAGCTGGGTTCTTATAAAATTCACGATCGAGACTGTCAGCAACCTGAGACAGTACTACGAACTGCTGAACAGCATGTGACAGGATAACTCATCCCCGACCTTCCTCAAGGTCTGCCCCTTCTCTCATTGAAAGAAGGGGGATTTCAAATGAATGCGTGACAGGTTTTGATCTTGAAGCAGGTATTATCTTCTCTGGACTTTTTTGCCGAGGATCTTACAGCCGCGGGCTTCGAGGTCTTTTACATTGTCAAAGCTGAATATGGAGTTTGTTTCGACATCAAGGATCTTAAGGTTTGGATGGTCTTTCAGCGGTTCAAGGTCCAGAAGCTGGTTATCCTGAAGATAGATCTCTTCAAGTGAATGCATTTTGCCAAGAACTATTATTACATCTATTCTGTTGATGTTGAGCTTGAGCACTTTAAGTTTTTTGAGCGGTTCAAGATCGAATATCTGGATGATCGCATTGTCATTCATCGAAAGATATTCAAGGTTCGTAAGTTCTTTCAGCGCTCCGATCTCACTAAGCAGATTGTCGTTGAGAGAGAGTCTTTTCAGTTTTGTGAGCTTTGTGAATTTGGGAAGCCCCGCAATGCCGTTCCTGCTTATATCAAGCTCTTCAAGGTTGACAAGCGATTCAACCGGTCTGATGTCGCCGATGTAGTTCTTGTCGAGGTTCAGATATTTGAGATTTGTAAGCGTTGCAAGCGGATACATAGTTTTAATTTCATTTTCACCAAGATCCAGCCATTCAATGTTCTGCATGTTAGAAAGCATGGTGATATCTTCGATCGAATTTTTTCTTATAACAAACTTTTTCAACTGAGTCATTTTCTCGACACCTTTGATGCTTTTTATAAGACTCTCACCGAAAGGGTTGTCTTTTAAAGTCTGTTCAGTGTTGGAGCAGTCAAGTTCTGTGATCTCTTCAACTTTTTTCTCGGTCTTTTTAATGCATGCAATGAAGTTTGCATCTTCAAAACCTGTGTAGTTATTACCTTTATTGCATGAAACAGCAAAGGCGGCGGCAATTAGAAGCAGTGCAAATTTTTTCATACTATCCTCCGGTGTCATTTTATTTTCCAGACATTATCAATGAATTCGAAATCGGCCTTTTCTGAAACTGTTTCCTCTTTTATATAAAGCCTGTCTGCAAGAGGCTTGAAAATGGTGTATATCTCTCCTGAACAGACTGTGTTGACCTTATATGATGCGTTTGCATATTTCCCTTTATTCACTATCCCCTCAAGTCCGCCGAATACAACCTTGCAAACTTCGACAGTGCAACGGTTCTTCTCGCACTGGAAGATCTTTTTACCCTCTTCGGTGGCT
The DNA here is from genome assembly GCA_022703485.1 of bacterium. Classification (GTDB taxonomy): domain Bacteria; phylum UBP6; class UBA1177; order UBA1177; family UBA1177; genus JAKLDO01. The sequence continues at coordinate 41,324 of JAKLDO010000007.1, read as the reverse complement.
TCGAACATAGGCATTTTTCTGCCAGCCGCCTCGACATACACATCATCTTTCAATGTGAGATACTTCCCGGTGGCGATGGCTTTGTATACCGGATAATATGATGAGTCGGTCATCGCGCCCAGATAGAATGAAACGCTCCGCCCCGGCATTTTTGCAAGTCGTTCCTTGATGATAGCTTCAGCTTCTGCGGGCTTTAGCGATGTGTCGGCGCAAGCTGAGAAGAAAGAAATGATGAGAATTAAAAATAAGTGTTTCATATTATCCTCCAAATTTGCAAATTCAGTCACACCGATATTACAGAGCCGGCATTTTTTGGCAAGTTTAGCCGTTCTTGATTTTTAAAAAGTTGGGATATAGACTTTCCGCCAGTAATTGCTACTTGGAGAATGTGATGAAGAAAGTGTTTGTAAACGGTGAGAATCTCTCAATTTCCGATGTTGTCGAAGTCGCTCACGGCAGAGCTTCTGTAGAATGTCCTAAAGCTTCAAGGACAAAAATGGCGAAATGCCGCAGATTTGTCGATTCCATTCTTGACGATGACAAGCCTGTTTACGGCATAAATACAGGTTTCGGAATACTCAGTGATGTCAAAATAGCTCATGAGAACCTTGAACAGCTCCAGATAAATCTCATAAGAAGCCACGCCATAGGTGTGGGTGAACCGTATGACAGAAAAACTGCAAGGGCCATAATGCTTCTCCGCGCCAATGTGCTCGCAAAAGGTTACAGCGGAATAACTCTTGAAACCTTTGACAGACTGCTTGATATGATAAACAGTGACATCGTTCCCTACATTCCGTCACAGGGCAGTGTCGGTGCTAGCGGAGACCTTGCTCCTCTTGCTCATCTGGCTCTTGCGATGTGCGGAGAAGGCTATCTGCTCGGCGAGAACGGTCAGAAGATCGAAACGGCAGGAGTTTTCAAAAAGAAAGGGATAAAACCGGCAGTTTTAAAAGCGAAAGAAGGGCTTGCGCTCATTAACGGCACTCAGGCGATGACCGCTGTCGGCGCATTGACAGTGCACAGAGTGAAAAACCTGCTGAAACTTGCAGATATCGCTGTCGCATCTTCACTTGAAGGTATAATGGGAACCGACAGGGCTTTTGATCCCAAAGTGAACATTGTAAGAGCTCATCAGGGTCAGAAGGAAGTTTCTGAAAATATACTTAAACTAATGAAAAGTTCAGGGATAAGAAAAAGCCACATCGCATGTTCCAAAGTTCAGGATGCGTATTCTTTAAGATGCGCTCCTCAGGTGCATGGAGCAGTGAGAGACGCTTTAAGACACGCCGAAAAGGTCATAGAGACAGAAATAAACTCGTCTACGGACAATCCTCTTATATTCCCCGATGAAATGGAGACGATATCAGCAGGCAATTTCCACGGTGAACCGGTAGGCCTTGTAATGGATTATCTCACTGCGGCGGTATCGGAACTCGGAAGTATTTCGGAAAGGAGAATAGAACAGCTCATAAACCCTGTTTTCAGCCAGGCTCCGGCTTTTCTGGTCAAGGACAAAGGGCTTAACAGCGGTTTCATGATAGCCCATGTAACCGCGGCAAGTCTTGCGAGCGAAAGCAAGACTCTCTGTTTCCCTGCAACCGTCGATTCCATACCCACATCGGCAGGAAAAGAGGACCATGTCAGCATGGGAACTACCGCGGCAAGAAAGTGCGCTGTCGTTGTGGAGAACACTGTCAAAGTGATCTGCATGGAGCTCTTCACGGCGATGCAGGCGATAGATTTCAGAAAACCGCTTAAACCGGGAAAAGGGGTGAAGGCGGTATACGATCTCATAAGGCAGGATGTGCCGTTCATGGAAAAGGATATGTTCATTCATCCGATGTTCCAGAAAGTGCTTGAAAAAGAGTATGCCATTGTTGAAAAGGCACAGAAAGCCGCCGGCGAACTCAACTGATAAGATAAGTTCTATATAAAGGGAGACTGAGATGAAAAGAGTTTTTATCGTTGTATCTGTCATTGTTTCCATCGCCGCAGGCTGTAAGAAAGAAGCGGAAAAACCTGCCGTACCGGCTGTTTCAGCTGTTGCCGCCGCGGAAAAGGCACCGGAAGTATACAGACCGGTCAAAGACCTGACGATAGCAGACTATATCAACATTGAAGGCTCTCATTCAGGATACATAATGAAAGACGGAAAAAAACTTTATATTGCAAGAAAGGACAATGCTGCACAGCTTTATCTGGTGTATCCTGACGGAAAGATAACACTTCAGATCACGGACATGCCCGATCCGGTCGAAGGTTATGTTGTGAGTCCTGAAGAGACAAGGCTGATATTCATTTCTGCAAAGGGTGGAAATGAGCAGTATAATTTCTATCTGTATGAGTTTGCGACTCAGAAAACAGAACCGCTTCTTGTCGATGATAAAGTGAGAATGGAAAACCCTGAATGGCTGAATGAAAATGAGATCCTTTTCACATCAAATGAAGTCAATGGGAAAGATTTTTATATCTATCATTTTGATATTGCTGCAAAAAAGAAAACTCTTATAGTGGAAAAACCGGGATACAACATTCTGACTGATGCAAAAAGCAAAGATGAATTCATTTACTATACAATGACTGGAAATAACATTACTGTTCCGTATGAATACAAAAATGGCAGATCGGTAAAAATAAAAGGGGCTAAAAAAGATAGAAAATATGTGCCTGTAGCATATTTTCAAGACGGAATACTCATGAAGACCAATGAGAACGAAGAGATGGAATATCTTGAGATCTGGAAAGAGGTAGGCAGACAGCCTTTTTTCAAAGATAAGTGGGAAGTCGATTCGGTTGTTGTTGACAAAAAAAACAGAAATTCCGCCGCTTTCTGCACGAACGAGGACGGGCTTAGCAGATGCCGATATTATCTTGATGGAAAGACGGGTGACATCCCTCTGGAGAACTCGGTGGTCGGGCTTACAAGGATGTCTGACGGGAAGGTCATATACAACATGATGGATTCCGATAAGATAATGACACCTTTTGTTTTTGACACAAAAGAAGGTAAGGCATTGTTTTTCGGATACAGATTTGATAACGGGATAGATGTTTCCAAGTTCGTCAAGCCGGTCCTTAAAAAAGTTAAGAGCTTTGACGGAGTTGAGATACCTTATTTTCTTTATACTCCGAAAGATGCAAAACCCCCGTATAAGACAATTGTATCATTTCACGGCGGGCCTGAGGGGCAGTTCAGACCGTATTTTGCAGCAATATTCCAGTATTATATTTCCAAGGGTTTTGCTATCGTCGCTCCGAATGTGAGAGGTTCCACAGGTTACGGTCAGAAATTCATGGACATGGATAATTATAAGCTCAGAATGAACTCGGTTCGTGACGGAAAAGCGATAACGGACCAGCTCGTTAAGGACGGAATATCGGCTCCGGGAAAATTCATAGCGACAGGCGGAAGCTACGGAGGGTTCATGGTGGTTGCATCCATGGCTAAATTCCCTGAGGATTATATGTGCGGAATTGATACCGTAGGAGTCGTTGATTTTGTGAATTTCCTTGAAAATACAAAATCTTACAGGAGAAAGCTCAGAGAGGTCGAGTACGGACCACTCACCGATAAAGCGTTTTTGAAGTCGATATCGCCTGTCAATATGGTCGATACTATCAGAGGTGAACTTTTTGTCGCCCACGGAATGAACGATCCCAGAGTTCCGGTCTCAGATGCCAACATACTTCTCGAAAAACTCGAAAAAGCCGGTAAAAAGACCAGAAAGCTCATTTTTGAGGATGAAGGTCACGGCTTCCGTAAAAGGGAGAACAGGCTCACCTACAACATCCAGAGTGCTGAATTCATTGAGGGATGTAAATAATCCAGCTTCGTTTTTAACACATTTATTGACATTATTTTAAAATTGTGTCAAGATGTGTTGTGTTTTGGATAACAAGTGAGGTCTATGCTATGTCATATCAGATAGCTACACTTAAACATGCTTTAGATTCAGGTTCGACAAGAGCTGCTTTTTCAAAAAAAATATCCAAAGGTAGTTTTGTGAAAGTCGGTCACGGTCAATACTTCAATTTAAATTCAAATATTCCAGCTGAACAGGTCGAGTTTTTTGTAGCTTGCAGAAAATTTGGTGAAAATTCTGTGGTTGCCGGTCTTTCAGCACTGTTTTATCATGGTCTTATTGATCAGCCACCTCAACAGATATGGCTAATTGTTCCACATGAAAAAAGAACAAATGAGAAGAAATACCGGCTTATAAGGGCAAGAAAAACTTATGAATATGGTATTGAAACAAATCAATATTTCAGAATTTGTGACATAAATAGAGCAATTGTTGAATCGTTCAGATATTCAGCAAAGACTGGATTGCGAATCGCTTTTACTGCAGTAGTTCGGGCGGTTAAAGAGAAAAAAACTACAATGCCTGAAATATTAAAAATGGCTAAAACATTAGAATGTGAAAATATGGTCAAAAAACATATAGAAACAATTCTTGGAATGTTGGAGGCATAGATGAAAAAGGCTGGAAAAGTAATAATTAAAGAACTGCTTATTCTTTCCGCCGAACAGAAAATCACTTTTCAGAATGTTCAGACCATGTTTCTGCTTGAAAGAATGGTTGCAAGACTTACCGGCAAAAAAGAGCTTTTCAATTCCATCGTTTTCAAAGGCGGGTATGTTGCTCTCAGAGTGTTTCAATCTCCTAGATTTACTATAGATTTGGACGCATTGATAAACTGTGCTGAAATAAAAAAAACTGAAACAATGGCAATTGAAGCAATTGAGCAGGATATTCAGGATGGAACCTGGTTTAAATATGAAAAAAGATCTGATCTGACTACTCTTGGTGAATATGGCGGAACAAGATTGTGGTTCAGATGCGGAATTGGTGATGTTCCTGAAAAATTCATTAAGGCTCAGTCAATTCATCTTGATTTGGGGGTCGGTGACGCTGTATTTCCTGCTCCGCAGATAAATTTAATGAACGAGCTTTTAACAAAAAACACAGTATTGTGGAAAGTTTATCCGATCGAATCTGCTGTTGCAGAAAAATTGCATACTTTAATTATAAGGAACTCAGACAACTCAAGATCAAAAGATATTTTTGATCTTTATTTTCTTCTGCCAAAATGCAGCATTCAAATTTTAAAAGAAGCCTTATCTGCGACTTTTTCTTCAAGAAGAGATCTACTCCCTGAAAAAATACTGCCAGCTGTTGTAAATATTGACATGTTTCTTCTTGAAAAAGGATGGAAAAGTGCAACAGCCGGTCTGTCAGAGACAGTTCCAATTAAAAAAGCATTTGAAATAATAGTTGAATATTGCAAGAAAATTGATGGCTGAAACGAGATTGTCAGAAAAAAGGAGAACAAGTTTGTCTATAACAGACAAAGTGCTGAATTCATTGAGGGATGTAAATAAATTTGGTGATTTTTCCTTCAGTTCTGATAAAATATCTCAGCAATTGGAACTAAATGACAGTTTTAACCTTTAAACGGAGGGGAATATGAAGAAGTTTCTGGTGCTTGCGGCGGCGGTTTTTATGTCAGGGATGATGTATGCCGAGTCTGTAAGCTGTACGAATGAGAACGGAAAATGCGAATTTTTCGAGGACGGAAGTTACGAATGTCAGTGCAGTGACGAGTCGCCGTTCGGCGGTACCGGTGTTGCCGGAAGTCCTTCTGATGAAGAGGTCACAATGCCGACGGATGAAGAATGCCTTGCAATGGTCGATGAAATGTGCGGACTTCCTGAAGGAGCTGTAACATGTGAAAATCCGGCAGGAAAATGTTTTGTATATCCTGACGGTACATATTTCTGCAACTGTCTTGACGGCAGCGGCGAAGGCGGCGGCAGTTCAGAACCCGGCGACCCCGGCGTAGATCCGGAAGAGACAGACCCCGGTGAAACTCCTGTTGAAGGTGAAGGAGATTCAAGTGACGGAAGCGACACGACAGAGCCTGAACCTGCAGTAAGCTGTTCAACTGATGAAGACTGTGAAATGGGCTTTGTCTGCATGGACGGTTTCTGCGTATCCACTGAAAATCCCGATACAGATCCTGAAATTTGCACACAGGATTCAGACTGTCCCGAAGATTATATTTGTACGGAAGGTGTCTGTGAATTCAACGGCGAAATAGAAATGCCGGTATGTGAAGATGTTCTTGTAGAGGTATGCGGAACGGAAGCTCCTGACCTCAAGAAAATATGTTCAGAAGAATCACTTCCTTATTGCACTAACGGTTTTGCGACATATGCTGAAAAGTGCAGTGAATCAGCAATTCCGGAGGATAAAGTTGAAGAACTTCTTGCAGGAACATGGAATGAATATGCGGCTGATGTGGCGGAATGCTGCAGAGGTTACGAAGCTGAAAAAGTTTATTTCGATGAACTGCTTACATGTCTTGAAACAAAATCGTGCGAAGAATGCATAGGTCAGTATGAAGAAGCGGTCGGCAAAGATGAAGAAGATACGGGCGACAGCGCTGATTCAGGTGATACCGGAGAGGCAGGAAATTCCGATACAGGTGACACGGAAGCATCATTTGAAGACGATGCCGCAGATACATCAAACGGCAGTTCAAGCTCATCAGGCTGTTCAGCAGTAAGCATTTAAGACCGCACCCTCCCCTAAAAGTTTGTAAAAAAGATCGGAAAAGTGTATTATCATTTGTAATTTTTAGCAGAGGATGGATATGCTCAGATGTCCGGTCTGTGAAAAGACCGATATGGTCGTGCTTGAACTTCAGGGAATTGAGATAGATTACTGCCTGAAATGCGGCGGAATATGGCTCGATTCGGGCGAACTTGAACTTCTGATGGGTTCTGCACAGAAAAAAGAAGAGATAATGGCATCTTTCAGTGATGCCCAAAAGAACTGCGATGAAAAGAAAAGGCCCTGTCCTGTGTGTGAAAAGGCGATGAAAAAGATGTCTGTCAGAATAGACGGTTCCAGCGTGCTTCTTGACGAATGTTCCAGAAAGCACGGGATATGGTTTGATAAAGGTGAACTTTATCAGATAATCAACTGCGCATCGAAGGACGGGAAAGAAAAAGATCCTGTACTTGCTTTTTTAAGCGATATATTCTGTGGAAATAACCGTAAAAAGGAGAATGACAAATGACTTTCGCTATCATTTTACTTGCCCTTATCGTGGTGTGTTTCATGTTCTTCATCGGCATCTACAACGCCCTTGTAGGTCTTCGTAACAGAGTGAAGAACTCATGGAGCCAGATAGATGTTCAGCTCAAGAGAAGGCATGACCTTATCCCTAACCTCATGGAGACCGTGAAAGGCTACATGAAGCACGAGAACGAGACTTTCGTTAAGGTCACCGAGGCGAGAGCCAAAGCCATGAATGCCGGCTCAGGTTCAGTTAAGGATATCAGTGCGGCCGAATCGGAGCTCAGCGGCTCACTTGCAAAACTGCTTCTTACCGTTGAGAACTATCCGGAGCTCAAGGCGAACCAGAATTTCCTCGCCCTGCAGGAGGAGCTCACTTCCACAGAGAACAAGATAGCTTTCTCAAGGCAGGCTTATAATGATGATGTCATGACCTATAATAACAAAACTGAAATGTTCCCGTCAAACATAGTTGCAGGAATGTTCAATTTTGCGAAGTCTGACTTCTTCGAGATAGAGGATAAGGCTGAAAAACAGGCTCCCAAAGTAAGTTTCAACTAAGCGGAATCTGAATAATGTGGGAGCTCATTGCGCAGAACAGGCGCAAGTCAAAAATAGTGTTCTTCGCCATGTTTCTGGTGCTGGAATCGCTTTCTATAATGATAGGTCTCAGCGTCTATTATCCTGACGGCGGATACTGGGGAGCTCTCATAGGTCTTTTCATATGGCTGATACAGTCTGCAATAGCCTATTATTTCGGTGATTCGATAGTTCTGAGCGTAAGTCATGCTACAAAAGTATCGAAAGAGTCGTATCCTGTCCTGTTCAATGTCGTTGAAGAGATGAAGATCGCTTCAAGCCAGAAGAACATGCCTGAAATATATGTCGTGAACGATGAGGCAATGAACGCTTTTGCAACAGGGATAAGACCTGAAAAGTCGGCGATATGTGTGACGGCAGGGCTTCTTGAATCCCTGAACAGAGATGAACTTCAGGGCGTTGTCGCTCACGAAATGAGCCACATAATCAACAGGGATGTCCTTTTCATGACATTTGCAGGTGTCATGCTCGGAAGTATAAACATGATCTCTCAGGGGTTCCTTTCCGGCACGAGATACACTTCAAGAAGGTCCAGACTGGGGAAAAGCTCTCCCGGAGGTCATCCGGCAATAGTCATCGCGGCCATAGTTCTTGCGATAATAGCACCTCTGCTTGCGCAGCTTTTCTATTTTGCGATATCAAGGAAAAGAGAATATCTCGCCGATGCCACAGCGGTAAGGTTTACAAGGTATCCGGAAGGTCTTGCAAGCGCACTTGAAAAGATCTCGGGATCTGCGACGAACCTTGTTTATTATAACAGGATAACGGCTCCTATGTTCATAATCAATCCGATGTCTCTGACAGACGGGGAATCGTTGCTTGACACTTCTACACATCCGCCTACACACAAGAGGATCGCAATACTCCGCCAGCTTCAATACGGCGGGAAGGTCTCTTTCCGTGATTATCAGACGATATTCAAGAAAGAGAACGGTTCCGTCAGGCTTCTTCCTGATTCGGCGCTTGCAGATAAAGGAGTCGTATCAGTGAGAGCAGCTTCGGAAACTGTCAGTGAGCCTGTTACGATGACCTCAAAAGCGAGAAAGATAACTGACATGATAATGGCGACAAGCGGTTATCTTTTCCTGCCGTGCATCTGCGGACTCAAGATGAAAATACCGCCGACGATCGGGAAACAGCAGGTGGAATGTCCCCGCTGCGGCAGAATGATGACGGTTCCTTCAGTCACATCGGGCATTAACCATACCGGTGAAAAGACAAAGCCTGTAGAAGGTGTGGATTCAGTTTATAAAAGACAGACCCCCGATTCATGGGAAAGCTGTCTTTGCGCCTGCGGACATTCGATACAGCTCTCTCCTCTTTTCCGCGGCAGACAGGTCTACTGCTCAAAATGCAAAGCTAAGATCCAGATAGATTATCCTGAATAAAATTCTGTCTTTATAATGTAAATGAAAAATCGTTGACAAATATTCCGGGGATAAGTGTGCTGTCAGTTGCTCTCTGATCGTAAGTGCTTGTACTCATTATCCTTTCCCGTTCAGCTGTTGCTCCTGCAAAATTGCTTCCGAGCATTCTGAATATTGACTCGTCAAATCTCATCACATTGATAGGTGCGACTATTTCGCCGTTTTCCACCCACAGAGCGGCGAATCTTGACATTCCGGTCACCCGGCAGCTGATCCTTTCCGAGTAGTTGAGATAATGGACATTGTTCAGGTATACACCGGTGCCGAGCTCTTTAAGAACATCTGCAAATTTGATACTGCCCGGAGACATCTCAAGAGATACGGGTTCTTCATACCCGCCGGCTCCGTTGGTCGGAACATTGAACTCTTTTGAACTTCTCGGACTTATAAGACTTCCGGCGTGAAGGCCGTTTTTTATAAGCTCGACTTTATCCTGCTTGATAAATCCTGTTGAATTGAAGTTGGGACTGCTTCCCTCAAGGCTGTTCTCGATGATAGAAACGGAACTGTCAAGTTTTACTTCGCCGTCGATCAGTTTGAGAAGGGAGCTGTTCTTAGTTCTCTGTGATTTAAGTCCGAACCCGCCCCAGCCGAGTATAGCCATAAAATCATCAAGTGCGGCTGGAGCGATGAAGACCTTGTATTTGCCGGGTTTTATCGTTACCGCATCTCTTTTCATTATCTCAAGTTCGTTTTTCACTTTTTTCATTTTTCTTTCAAAATCGGTGCTGTTCCAGACATATCCCGCATATCCTGCTTTAACCGCTTTATCGGTAGTATGATAGACGCTCCAGTTGAAATTGAAGCTCGGTTTTTCGAACCAGTTCCTCTGTCCGATGCTGTTGGCAAATCCTGCAACGATGTTTCCGCTTGAGAAGATCCCGGTAAGATCAAGCCCTTTTGCAGTTCCCATTATCTGTGAAACGGCTTCAAATGTGTCGGGGAGCAGATCCTTTTCGATGACTTCTGTCGATCTGACTTCAGTTGAATAAAGAATGTACGGGTCTTCATCAAGCTGTCCGATGACCGTTCTGAGCTTTTTAAGCCCTGATGTTACCGCAGATCTATCCGTCTGTTCGTCAAGAGTGAGTGTCATGAAGTTTGAAGCCTGTCTTCCGTTCTTTATCAGCGTCATTGAAAGATAATACTGTTTTACATTGCCGTTCTGCCTTATTTCAGCATGGTTGAGCCTTATGAAATCCGATTCCTCGCCGCTCAGATTGAGCATAAGGAATTCACTGTTATCAGCAAGGGATACGGCATGATCTGACAGTTTGTAAAAATAATTCTTCATGTTTATTCTCCTCCGAACACTTCGACATCTGAAAAAAGGCACACAGGGCTTGCGTGACCTACAAATATTGCCTGATTCGGCTCCGCTTTTCCGCAGTTCGGGACGCCTTTCATTTCAAAAGTATCAATGTTGCCGACCATTTTCAGGTTGTTCCAGAAATATCTTGAGATCCCTCTGTAATTAGGATTTTTAACGAGTTTTGTCAGTTTTCCGTTCTCGATCAGCTGTCCCCATTCACAGCCGAACTGGAATTTGTTCCTTGAATCATCTATCGACCACGACAGATTTGTTTTCATGAAAACACCTTTCTCGACATTTGAGACCATTTCCTTGAAGCTTGAAGTGCCCGGCTCCATGTTAAGATTAGCCATTCTGTCGACAGGCGGTCTGTTCCAGCTTGATGCACGGCTGTTGGAGACTCCCGGAACATTTCCTCTTGCCTGAGATATTCCGCTTCCGAGCGCTCTTTTCAGGATACCTTTTTCGATGAGGAACTCTTTCTGTGCGCTGAATCCGTCATCATCGGCGGCATAAGTTGCAAACTCCCCTTTTACTGTGGGATCGAAGGTTATGTTGAGAAGGTCGCTTCCGTATCTGAAACTGCCTATCATGTCGAGTGTGACAAAGCTTGTGCCGGCATAGTTCCTCTCATCACCGAGGATCCTGTCTATCTCAAGCGGGTGTCCGATAGATTCGTGTATCTGGAGCACCATCTGTCCGGGATCAAGAAGCAGGTCCATTTTCCCAAAAGGGCAGTTTTGCGCGTCAAGCAGTTCGTTTGCTTCCACTGCAAGTCTTTTTGCATTCTCCGGGTTGAAACCGGTCTTTTCGAACACCTCAATTCCCCCCTGCATTGCCATTGCAAAGCTGTCGAGGCTTCTTCTTTGCACTGCACCGTCTTTTGCCGCGGTAAGTGAAAGATAAGGGATTATAAAGTCGAAATTCTGGACGGTCATGCCGTTTTCGGAAGTCATGTAAGTGCTTGTTTTTCTGATGAAATTTAGCGAGGCTGATCTGTCGGCTATATTAGGGGCTGACATATTTCTGTTCAGCATTTTCAGATATTCTATTTTATCTTTGAGATACTTTTTCTCCCAGGGTATTTCAACGGGGCTTGAATAATTCAGTGACGGACTGAGCTTTTCTATCTTCGAGAATGGCACTACTGAACGGGTTTTATTGAAATTCGCCCATATCCTTGCCTTTTCAAATGTCTGCTCAAGTCCTTTTTCTGAAAAGTCGGTCGATGCGGCATAACCGCTGCCGTCACCGGAATAGACTGTTATCATGTAGCCTGAATCAGTCCCCGAGCCTACCGGAGCCAGAACATCGCTTCTTACCGAAATGCTTTCCGAATAGCTTGAAACCATCCTCAGCGTTGCAAACTCACCTTTTGCCGCAAGTTTCAGGAACATTCCTGCGATCTTTTCTGTATTTAACATATCTCCTCCATGAAAAATCTCCTGAACAGCTTATCGTTTTCCAAAATAAAATGAAGAAAATACAGAGGGCGCAGGGCTTTTGCTTGGCAAGCATAATCCAGTTTTTAATTATGGCGAATTTGCCGTAATTAAAAGTCAGGCAGGTTTGAACAGTTATAAAATCAGTGTAAAAGAATGGGTCGAAAAAACGAAATCGATCGGATTAACAGCGTCTGCCGGTAGATATGGAGGAACCTATGCTCATGCTGACATTGCTTTTGAATTTGGTATGTGGATCAGTGCAGAGTTTAAGGTCTATCTTATTAAGGAGTTCAAACGACTTAAAGATGAAGAAAGCAGCAGACTAAAACTCGAATGGAGCCTTCAAAGGGAAATTGCAAAGATCAATTATCATATTCATACAGATGCCATAAAAGAAAACCTTATTCCGAAAGAGCTTTCAAAACAACAGGTGGCAATTATTTATGCAAACGAAGCGGATGTTCTCAACATGTCGTTATTCGGAAAGACGGCAAAAGAGTGGCGTGACCAGAATCCAGATATAAATGGTAATATCAGAGATGTCGCTACTATCGAACAGTTAGTTGTTCTTTCCAATTTAGAAAGTATAAATTCTGTGCTGATCTGCCAGAATATTCCGCAATCTAAAAGGCTTGTTCAATTAAACAAGATCGCCATATCCCAGATGAAGTCTCTGATAGAAAAAAGAAGCATAAAAAAGCTGAAGTAAGAAAATAGACAAATTGAAACTTTTCATTTTGTGAAGTATATTCTTTCAATGTATTTACTTAAGGAGACGGTGATGTTGGAACTCTTTACAGGTCTGATACTCGGCGGAGCGGCCTTTTCGGCTGTGACTTTTTTCTGGATGAAGTCTAAAAATGCGGCTTCTCTTGCCGAAGCTGAGGTAAAGGTGAAGGTGATGCAGGAGAGACTTGATTCACAAAAGAATGAATTTGAGTCCATGAAAAAGCAGTTCACAGCTGAATTTGAGAACCTCGCAGGAAAGATATTCGAGGAGAAGTCAGAGAAATTCTCGAAACTCAATGCAGAAAGTCTCAGCAATATACTTAAACCGCTCGGTGAAAACATCGATAAGTTCAAAAAAAAGGTTGAAGAGACCTATGACAGAGAATCAAAAGAGCGGTTCTCTCTTGAAAAAGAGGTCAAAAAACTGGTCGAGCTCAATCAGAAGATCTCTGTAGATGCCAACAATCTCACCAATGCGCTCAGAGGTGAATCAAAAACTCAGGGGAACTGGGGAGAGATGATACTTGAAAATATGCTTGAAAGATCGGGGCTTGTGAAGGGAAGGGAATATCTTGTTCAGGAATTTTTAAAGGACAGTGACGGAAATCCGCTTAAGAACGAGTCGGGACAGAAACTTCAGCCCGATGTCACGATAAATTATCCTGACAATAGAAAAATAATAGTTGATTCAAAGACTTCTCTGACAGCCTATGTCAATCTCGTGAATTCACAAAATGACGAAGAAAGGATGAAATATTCGGCGGAGCATCTGAGATCGGTCAAAAAGCACATTGATGAGCTGAGCCAGAAAAAGTATGAGGATTTCGCTCCGACGCTCGATTTTGTGATGGCGTTCATTCCGAATGAACCGGCATATATCGCGGCAATGCAGGCTGACCCCGGGCTTTGGAACTATGCATATGACAGAAGGGTCGTTCTTATCAGCCCTTCGAACATGATCGCGGCGCTGCGGCTTGTTGCTGACTTGTGGAAAAGGGAATATCAGAGCAGAAATGCCGAAGAGATCGCAAAAAGAGGGGCGGCGCTTTATGATAAATTTGTCGGCTTTGTGGATAATCTGACCGATGTCGGGGCACATCTTGAAAAGGCTCAGAAAAGTTATGTAAGCGCTCTGGGTCAGCTGAAAGATGGAAGCGGAAATCTCATCGGGCAGGCTGAAAAATTGCGCGAGCTCGGTGTAAAAACGAAAAAGAACCTGCCGTCGGGGCTGATAGATGAAAAGTAAAAACTCACCCCGAAATTTAAACCCTCACCCGGCAGAGCCGACCTCTCCCTTAAAAAAAGGAGAGGTGAAAAACTCCGTGATGAGGATCAATGGCTTCATTCACCTTTTCAACACAATTCACGGATCTGTCGCGATCGTGTGGTTTAAACGGCAGGGAGCTGTAAAGATAAAGGAAATAGTGATATCGAATCCTGAGCTTTCAGCTGAACAGAGGGTTGCGGTGAAATATCCTGAAATGTTTCCTGAAAGCTGTGCTGAAGTTGCAGAACTTGCTAAAAAAATTCAGGATTACTGCAAAGGAAAGCCGGTAGAATTTTCTCAGGATATGCTTGATCTCACAGAAGTTTCCGAATTCAGGAAAAAAGTCTATCTGACACTTTTCAGGACAAAAAGGGGTGAAACCCTGAGTTACGGCGAACTTGCACAAAGGTCCGGATATCCGCGAGCCGCAAGAGCAGTCGGGACCGCAATGAAAAATAATCCGTTCCCTTTCATAATCCCGTGCCACCGAGTCATCAGATCCGACGGAAGCCTCGGCGGTTTTTTCGGAGCCGAAGAAATGAAAGAACTGCTGATAGAAAAGGAGATGTCAAGCTGAGATCTGTTTAATTCTTGAGTTTATTGTATTCATGTATTTTTCTTTCATTTCTTTATTTAAAAATGAGTTTTGAATTATTCCTGAACTTTGAGAAAGTGAATTGGTGATCCGGTTTATAATTTTTTCTTTAACTCTCGATGTTAACTGGATATTTTCTGCAAGGTGATCGAAGTCCGCTTTTTTGAGTTTTGATTTTTTCCCGTTTATTGTGAGTGCTGATTCTTCTTTATCAGACGGAATGACTATTGCGGTATTGAGAAGATCATAAGCCGGTGCAAGTTCAATGATGTCAGGCAGGCGATAAAAAAGTGAATAATTTTTGAGGTGCATATCTGTGTTTCCAGTGACAAATGAAAAAATAACCACTTCAAAAAGTCTCTGAAGATCATATCCCGGATTTGAAGAATACTTTTCTATTATTTTTCCTATCTGCTCAACTGATCCGCGGTATTTGTCTTCAGTCAGCCTTTCCTGAAGCTGGCACATGTCCTCCATGTGAAGCTTTCCCGACTTTGATCTGTCGATCCTTTTTGTGATGTATGAGAGTTCACCGCTTTGAAACCTTATCAAGGCGTGAGGAACGGTTTTAATTCCGCAGCTTTGCGCAAGGTGCATTGTAAGATGTTCATTTTCAGGAAGAAATGGATAGATCGGTGATGGCGGTTTTAAAATATAAGATCCCCAAAGACCGACAATCGTGAGTTTTTTCCCTTTTCCTTCGCCCGATTTTGATAAATGAAGTGAAAGTTTTGACTGAACACCAGTAAGAGTAATGCTTTTCAGGACGGTTTCTTCAGCGATCTTGTTGATCTCTTCAAGTTTGTATTCAAGGGATGGCGGTTTATCTGTCCCGAAAAACTTTTTTGAACAGATTGCGTGATACTCAGTCTCATTAAAAAGAGATTTTCCACAGATAAAACAAGTATTTGTCATGATCTTTCCCTCCGCACAGAAACTGCTCCAATCACATCATTGCAACAGGCTAAAAGCAGTTCCATTCGATCTTTTGAACTGATCTTCCAGCTTTTCCATGCGATATCAAGGAGCCATCCTTCAGGAATAAGTCCGTCAAAAAACGGAAAAAGCACTTGAGATTCAAACGGCTCTTTTCTTAAAGGAATTGTGCAGCTTATGGCAATTGAACCGTTTTTTGAAACATAATCAGGATCATAAGTGAATCTGTACCCCGTTTCGGTTTCTTCAATTATTCCTGCAAACTCATCATGCATGAAAACAAAACCAGTTTTACGGCTCATTTGTCACCTCTTTCAATTTGAACGGGAGCCATTTCATGACCGAACAGAGCAAGAACCTGATTGATCTTGTCAAGCCGGAGAGTCGATTTTCCCTGCTCAAGTTCACGGATGAACCTGAGCCCTGTTCCGCTCCGCTCGGAAAGCTCAAGCTGTGTCATTCCGAGCATCTTTCTTCTCTCTTTAACAAAATTTCTCAACTTTTCAGAGCTCATTTTATACCTCATCGGGTGTAAATTTCAGCAAACAATGACAATTTATACCTTTTCGGGTGTAATTGTCAAGCTGTTTTGTGTTTTTATACCCGGACGGGATTAATTTCGGCCTGAATGATAAACGGTAATAAAATTTGCTGTTTGAATCTGAAAACAGCATAATAAATGGCGAAAATGTGAAAAAAGCAGATTGTATTGGTCGCAAGAGGTTTCAGACCAGTTGTGGCAAAAAATGATAAATAATTTTAAAAACAAAAAAGCTTACATATTCGATTTGTTTCACACTTTGACGGGTCCGGAATCGCAGTGGGCGACTCTGCCTGCGACTTCTGAGTTTTTCGGTGTTGATCGCACTGTCTGGAGCGATATGCTGCAGTTCGGTACTTATGAAAGGCTTTGCGGAAGGGAAAAAGATCCGTTCAGGATAATCAGGGATCTTGTGGACAGGGTGAAGCCGGAAATCAGTGATGAGCTGGTGCGTCAAGCTGTTGAAATAAGAAAGAAAAGATTCGGTCAGGCACTTATAAATATTCCGGTTGAAAATATCAAAACATTAAAATCATTAAAAGAAAACGGCTTGAAGCTTGGTCTGTTGAGCAATGCAGATGTGATGGAAATCGCAATGTGGGATAAGTCGCCAATCGCCGGACTTTTTGACAGCACGGTGTTTTCATGTTTTGCCGGATATGCAAAACCGGACAGGGAAATCTATGAAATTTCAATGAAAGAACTGGGAGTGACATCGCAAGAATCTGTTTTTATCGGTGATGGCGGCTCAAATGAGCTGAAAGGGGCAAAAGAAGCCGGACTCACAACGATAATGATCACAGGAGTAATTCAGGAACTCTGGCCCGAAAAAATTTCCGAACGGAAAAAATGGGCCGATTATGTAATCGAAAGAATTGAGGAATTAAGCAATGTATAAGGAAAAGCACAAAAACAGATTCCATTACAAAAATTAACGAAATTAATAGAAGCGAAGAACAATGAAATACACCGAGTCTTTTCCGGATCGTTAAATTTAAGCAAGAGGAGGATAAAGTGAAAAAGATTCTTTTCATGGTTTTTGTTGTTGTTTTTACAGTAGCTGGCTGTGCAAGTACCGGTCAGAAAAGAGAAGCGTTAAGTGTTGACAATGAAAAACATCACAGAGCCATTTTAAATGAAGGAGTCGCTGTTTTAAAAAAAGGAAAAATTGAAGAATCGGTTAAAAATTACATGGACCCATTGATTGAATATTATGAAAACAAATATAAAGACGGTTCTAAAGCGGTTTTTTGTGCCCGAACTAATAAGGAATCGGCTGTTTACATAGCCATGGTGATTGCAACGGCTGAAAGCATTATGATCGAATCAGATGTTTGGGCGGAAGCATTATTTTATAAAGCGTATGCGGAAGTTGAATTCAAAAATTATGATCAGGCGAAGAGTCTTTTGGAAAGATCGATAAAGCTTTCTCCGTACAATTCGGGATATTTTTCTGAGTTGGGACATATATACCAAATCGAGAAGAATTGGGAAAAGTCATTGGAAATATTCAAGAAAGCTGAGAAATACGCCGGAGAGTATTCGCCGGATAAAGAAAAGGAGCATGAGTTGACAAGGGCGATGCGCGGAATCGGATACACTCTTATTGAAATGGGCAGACTGGATGAAGCAGAAGAGATTTATAAAAAATGTCTTCAGATAAACAGCAATGACAGAACTGCGTTAAATGAACTGGAATACATCAAACAATTGAGAAAAAAACAATGAGATGCACAAATATTCTTTTTGAGCTGATAGAAAAGGAAAAGAAATAAAAAATTAAGGAGATCAAATGATTAAGCTTATCTGGGTGCTGATATTCATTATCACTCTGGCTGGTTGCGAAAGAGAAATAAGCGGCACCAGAATAACTGATTCTGCTGTTAATTTAGGGGAACTTAACTCAATATATGATGATTATAACTCTGATATCGGTCACCCCGTTCAAAGTACAGAAATATATTTTTCTTCAAACAGAAAAAGCGCCGGAGACAATTTTGATATTGTTACAGGGATAATAAATTTTGCGTATTATGAAGAAGAAAAAGTTCTTACTTTTGACATCCCTGACCATGTTCTTGTGTCATATAAATCAAGTCTGATACTGGGAAAAGTGAATAACAGTAATGATCAGTTCGGACCGTTTACTTATTATGTCGGTGCTTATTATGAAGGTGAAGACAATCTGCTTTTTATGTATGCAACACAGACCGATGGCAGGTTCGGTGTCAATTTTGTTGAATTGAGTAATTATTCTAGCAATTACAATTTGGTGACAGATTCTGTTGAGGTTCCCGGGATAAATGATATTGGTGATAATATGTATCCTTCTATAGGTGTTGATAATAAAAAAATGTACTTCTGCAGTAACAGAAATGATTCTGTTTTTAACATTTATTCCGCTCAATACACTTCAGAGATCTCAGGTCAGGTTTTAAGAGATGGAAATATTGAAAAAATTGAAAAAGAATCTGTTCTTTCCAGTCCGTATGATGATAAATGCCCGTATACGGAATGGAATATGATGGTGTTCACTTCAAATAGACCCGGCGGATTTGGAGGTTATGATCTTTATTATTCCCATATTAAGGATGGAAAATGGAGCACTCCGAAAAATTTCGGTGAGAAGATCAACTCTGAATACGATGAATTCAGGCCGGTAATATTTTCCTTTGCCGATGCAGGTTCCCATATTATGGTATTTTCTTCGAACAGACCTGAAGGAAAAGGGGGATTTGATCTGTACATTGTGAATATTGACGATTTCAGAAGCCAGGAATGATAGTTCATAACCATTTTTTCCTTATCGGGTATGAATTCTGCTCACATTATAAATTCTGTTAACTTATACTGGACAAAAATAGAAAAGTGGTGTATTTTGGCCTGCATGTCGTCCAAAAAATGGATTTGCGGAGGTTTTGGCATGTATAAAAGACAGAAGTGTATAGACAGGATCATTCCTTTTGTCGGTAAACCTGTAATAAAAGTAATAACAGGTATGAGAAGAACCGGAAAAAGTATAATCATGATGCAGCTTGTAGATCACCTGAAAGAATCGGGTGTGCGTTCTGAAGAAATTCTTTATATCAATATGGAATCATTGAATAATTCAAGATTTCTTGATATTCATGAGTTGCACCGTTTTGTTCGCGAACAGAAAACAAAGGCGGGCGGAAAGATAAGCCTCTTTATTGACGAGGTTCAAGAAATTCCGGATTGGGAAAAAGTTGTCAACTCGTTTTTTGCTGATGATGATGCCGACATTTTTATTACCGGTTCAAACTCAAAACTTCTGTCGGGGGAGCTTGCAACACTTCTTACGGGCCGATATGTTGAGTTCAATGTGTATCCATTTGTTTTTTCTGAGTTTTCTGCATTGTTAAATAATGGAAAGGGAACAGATTACACATTCAATGAATTTCTTAAATATGGTGGAATGCCGGGAATACATCACATCGAATTTGAACAGTCTAATATATATCAATATCTTTCATCGATCCGTGACAGTGTTGTTTTGAAGGATGTGATAAAGCGGAATAATATTAGAGATATAGATCTCCTTGATAAAATAATGAGATTTGTTTTTGACAACGCAGGCAACATTCTGTCGAGCAGAAAAATTGCTGATTATTTTAAAAGCGAAAGGAGGTCGGTTGGTCACGAAACTGTTTTAAATTATTTGAATTATCTGGAATCCGCCTTCATTATAAAAAGAGTTCCCCGATATGATCTGAAAGGAAAAAAGCTTCTTGAAACAAACGAAAAAATATATCTCACCGATATAGGGTTCAGTCATTCATTGTTCGGTTACAGAGAGAAAAACATAAACAGTTATCTCGAAAACATTGTATTTATTGAGCTTTTATATCGAGGCTATGATGTTAAAATAGGGAAACTTGATGATTATGAAGTTGATTTTATCGCAGAAATCGCTGGGGAAAGAATATATATTCAGGTAAGTTATCTTCTGACAGATGAAACTGTGAGAGCAAGAGAAACAAGACCTTTTTATAAAATTCAGGATAATTTTCCGAAATATATTCTTACAATGGACTCAATTCCTGAAAGTAGTGAAGATGGAATAATCCGAAAATATCTTCCAAGCTGGCTGATGGAGCAGAAATGAAATACACAAATATTCTTTTTGATCTGGACGGAACTCTGACGGAACCGAAGGATGGTATTCTGAATTCGGTGAGGTTCGCTCTGGATAAGCTCGGGATAAAAGAAAGCGAGGTCGGTGATCTGATGAAGTTCATCGGGCCGCCGCTTCATGCGTCATTCCGGGATTTCTGCGGTCTTTCGGGTGATGCTGTGGAAGACGGCGTGCGGTATTTCCGTAAATATTATGCAGAAATTGGTATCAACGAGAACGAAATTTTCCCAGCTGTGACTGAATTGCTTGAAGAACTTCAAAAAACCGGTGCAAATATGTTCATTGCGACTTCAAAACCGACAGTATTTGCAGAAAAAGTGCTTGAACAGTTCGGAATTGATAAATATTTTCAGTATATTAAAGGAAGCAATCTCAACGGGACGGAATCGGGCAAGCCCGAAATAATCAGCCATATAATCGAAAAATTCAAACTTGAAAAAGAATCGACAGTCATGATCGGCGACCGGTTTTATGACATCATCGGCGCAAAAGAGAACGGAATAGATTCAATCGGCGTCACCTTCGGTTACGGAAGCGAATCAGAGCTCAAAGAGGCGGGAACTACTTATATATGCGGAAGTGTTAGGGAAATCGGCTTGCTTCTGCTTGGAAAATGAGATTTCCTTTGCCATTTAGACTGAATTAGGTACTATATTTTGTTAAATCGTGGAGGAATAAATGAATAGAACTGAAGCAATGTTGAAGCTTATAAAAATTGCCGAAAAAGATATTGAATCAGGGAACTTAATTGAACAGGATGAAGTTTTTTCCAGAATTGAAAAAGAAAATCCATGGCTGAAAAAATGATCTTTAACAAACTTATCGGCAGATACTGAGAAATGAAATTTAATTTGGAGGTGTTTCAATGAAGATCGTAAATGAATTCAAGACATTCGCGATGAGGGGAAATGTCATTGACATGGCTGTCGGTATCATTATCGGAGCCGCTTTCGGTAAGATCGTAAGCTCTGCCGTCGGTGACATGATAATGCCTATCATCGGGCTTTTTGTCGGGGGCTTAGACTTTACGACACTTAGCATTACCGTAGGCGGATCTGTAATAAAATACGGCAACTTCATTCAGGTGACATTTGATTTCTGCATAGTCGCCTTTGCGGTATTCATGCTCATCAAAGGGATAAATTCGTTAAAGAAAAAAGAGGAGGCCGCCGCTCCGGCAACTCCCCCGGTACCATCAGCCGAAGTAGTTCTCCTCACCGAAATAAGAGACCTGCTGAAGAAATAGGTTAGAACCTGTATCCAGCCTCAAGAAGGAACATTCCCCAGTAATAGTTCACAGAGCTCCAGGCAAAGCTCTGTTTGAAGACCCAGCCGTTGGTGAAAACCAGCGTTCCGCCGAAAGAATTCGCGAAGTTGGGATAAAAACTTGTGTCAGTCTGCTTGACGCCTGAGCTTTCTACGGCATCATCTTCATAAACTGTATGCTCAATATCAAAACTTATACCGAAAGTTATGAACGGTCCGGCATAGGCAAGCGGTCCTGCATTTATTTTGAATTCATAGGAAAAATAGCCGGTTACAGGCATTGTGAAAATATGATGTCTTTTGCTGTAGAAGCCGATGTCCTTTGTAGGGATCCAATATTGAAAGCCGGTATCGATACCTGCGAACATCTTGCCGCCCGCTTTTTTATTGCTCTCCCACACCTTGAACACAATATCAAGACCCGCATCGAGACCGAATGCATTGTAATTATTATAGGCAAGGCCGAACCCGAAAGTAGGCTGAACATACATCTCTGTTTTTTTGCCGCTCTGAGCCGCAACCGTCCCCGACAGCAGGATCACTGCAACTGCAACAAGAAAGATCTTTTTCATCTTAACCTCCGGAAAATATCAAAATGGAATTTACTGTTTTATTATCCACACCGGCGCCGTCAAAGCTATCTGATCAGGTCCGTCGTTATCAAGCACATCTTCTGAAATGACCTTCAGAAAATAGTAACTGTTCATGTTCACCATTATTTCAGGGTTCCATGTCACGGAATTCTGCTTTCCCTCAATTATGCTGTTTGCAACCACATTCCCGCCGTTTGATATGATCTGAAGCTCTTTTACTGGTTCGTTATCTTCGATCTTGACCGTGAATTTAAGAAGACTTTCGGTTGTGGTGACAATCGAACCCATCCAATCCTTACCGAGGCGGAAAGTGACCTTTATATCGGGATCATCGCTGGAATACCTTCTTCTTGCATACATGGCATCGATCATGCTCTGCCTGCTAAGATCAGGACCGACATAGACCGACCTGTGAGTGTTTATATTCATTGAATGATTGTCCTGATTCGATGCCGGAGCGAGTATCCATCCTTTATCCAGAGCTTTGATGTAATAAGGCAGAAACTCTCCGTCATTGTTGCCGTCGCCTTTATTGCCCGTTTCAATCGCGATCATATTGTCAGCTACCTTCAGCTCAAAATCGAGGTCGTCGAACACATTGACCTCGCGCCCCGGATGATTGAACTGAGCAATGGCGTTCTTTTCATCTATCCAGTCGTAGATATAACTTATCCATAGTGCCGAGTATGCTGAATTGAAATCATCAGTTAGATAGATACAGATGTGTCCGTTCAGAGGATGGCTCCATTCAAAACCCCTTATCGCCACAAAGACGCCGTCTTCGTTGTAAAGGTCTGTCATTTCCTTCATTTCGTTCCATTCGCCGCCGAATATCTGCTCAGAGTGGTCCGTCATGGCGTAAAAATCGACATTCGCTTCGTTCTTCGCCCACTGCATGATCTCTTCCGCAGATCCTTCACCATCAGAAATTCCGCTGTGACTGTGAAAATTTCCGAAATAGAAATTCATCGGGACTTCATCATCCGGAACAATGTCCATATCAGCTTCATCATCGGCAGTTGGAGTGTCCATGTCGCTTTGCAGATCGTCAGATCCGTCAGAAATGTCTTCATCTGCTTCACCAGGATCATCCGTATCTGTTTTTGCATCACCGTCTTTGTCAGAGACATCACCGCTGTCAGCGTCGTCCGAAACAGTATCGGGATCATTTGCGATGAGACTATCCGCATCGTTTTTTGATATTTCCGTACTGCAAGCCCAGAAGATGAGTGCCGTAAGCAGCACAAAGAATTTTTTCATCGTCAGCCCTCCACACCGGTTGCTGATATAATAAACGATTTTTGTAAAATTACTAATACTTAGTTGGCGGTTGACTTTTAATACCTATTAAATTAACATTCGCAGTATTTTTCAGGGAGAGTGTCATGGCGGAAAAAAAGTCGCTTGCGGCAAAAATGAAAGAGCTCGAGAACATTGTTGAAAAACTTAATAAAAATCCTGAGATAGAGGAAGCTGTAAAACTTTATGAAGAAGGTGTGAAAACAGCGGCATCGATCAGAGAGTATCTTGAGAGCGCTCAGACAAAGATAAAAGTTCTCAGCGAAAGCGGTGAAAAGACAGTCGAACCGGGGAAACTCGGGAGAAAGGAAGAATGACTCTTTTTGAAGAAAAGCTCGCACAAGAGAATGAACTGATCTCACAGAAGCTCGCAGAATATCTTAGATCCCTGAATATTCCGCCTGTTTTAAACGATGCAATGAAATACAGCCTCTCTGCAGGCGGAAAAAGGCTCAGACCTTTCCTTGCGGTGGCAGTGTCACAGCTTCTTGGAAAAGACAGGGAACTTGTGATGCCGTATGCCTGTGCACTTGAGTTCATTCACACTTATTCTCTGATACATGATGATCTTCCGGCTCTTGACAATGATGATCTTAGAAGAGGAAAACCCAGCAGTCATAAGGTTTTCGGTGAAGATATGGCTATCCTTGCAGGCGATGCCCTCAATGCCGATGCTTTCTCAATTCTTTTTGAGTTCGGCAACGGGAATTTCAAAAAAGGGGGAGCTTATTTTGCAAAGGCCGCCGGAGGCCGGGGAATGGTGCTCGGACAGGTGAAGGATTGTAAAGTGCCCGAAAAAGATAGAAGTGTCGAAGTGCTCGATGATATAAATCTGCTAAAGACAGGTGCTCTTATAATGGCTTCCACAGCAGGTGCCGCGGCATGGCTTGATGCTGATGACCCGACGGTGCTTGCTCTTGAGAGATACGGATATCATCTGGGTCTCGCATTCCAGATAACCGATGACATACTTGACATAACATCGAGCACTGAAGAGCTCGGAAAGAAGACGGGAAGCGATGCGGCATTGAATAAAAGGACATACCCCGTGCTTCTCGGAATTGAAGATGCTGCGGCGAGAGCAACAGAACATTGCGCAAAAGCAAAAGAAACTCTTGAGCATTTTGCAGCGTCTGAATGGAAGCAGGTTCTAATTGAGCTTGCCGACTTTGTAGTCAGGAGAAAAAAATGATAGAAACAGTGAAAAATACCGACACCGCAGGTCTTTGCAGACTTGCCGATGATGTAAGGAACCTGATGATAGACTCAGTATCATGTAACGGGGGACATCTTGCGTCATCACTGGGAACGGTCGAGCTTACCATTGCACTTCTCAAGGTTTTCGATCTGGAAGAAGATAAGATAATATGGGATGTAGGGCATCAGGCATATGCTTACAAAATACTTACTGACAGGAAGGAAAGATTTCATACTCTGAGGACAATGGGCGGCATTTCGGGATTTCCTAAAATGTCAGAATCAAAGTATGATTTTTTCGGAACAGGGCACGGCGGAACCTCGATATCTGCAGGGTTAGGGCTCAGGGAAGCGTTGAAAGTGAGAGGTTTGGACTCCAAGGTCATTTCCGTAATAGGCGACGGTGCGATGACAAGCGGACTTGCGCTTGAGGCGATGAACAATGTCGATGAGTACGGAAGGAACACGATAACGATACTGAACGATAACGACATGTTCATTTCGACGTCCGTCGGAGCGCTTTCAAAATGGTTCAGCCGTAAACTTTCAGGTCAGAAATACTCGAATGCAAGAGCCGAGATAAAGCAGATACTGAGCAAACTGCCTCCGTTCTTCCACGGCGAAAAAATCGTCGAAGTTATCAGGAAGGCCCTTAATTCATCAAAAACACTTCTTACCCCCGGTATTCTTTTTGAGGGTTTCGGATATCAGTATGTCGGTCCGATAGACGGTCACAATATTGAAGAGCTTGTTGAGACGCTTAACGATATCAAATCGAACAGCGAACCTGTCCTTCTCCATGTTCATACGGTGAAAGGGAAAGGGTGCGAGTTCGCTCAGAAAAACCCGGGAAAATTCCACGGAGTCGGACCTTTTAACAGGAACACAGGGGAAGTGAATCCTTCGTCTCCTTCATTTACTGCCTATCTTTCAGGTTATCTTCCGGGACTTTTCAAAAGAGAGCCGGAGCTTGTTGCTATAACTGCGGCAATGCCTGACGGAACGGGGCTCAGCACACTCAGGAAGCAGATGCCTGAACGGGTCTACGATGTGGGGATGTCGGAAGGTCACGCTGTAACTTTTGCCGCAGGTCTTGCCGCTGGCGGACTTCGGCCGGTCGTTGCGATATATTCCACTTTTTTGCAGAGATCTCTTGATAATATAATACACGATGTGGCTTTACAGAACCTTCCGGTAATATTCCTTGTTGACAGGGCAGGTCTTGTAGGTGATGACGGACCTACTCATCATGGACTTTTTGATATAAGCTATCTAAGGATGATACCCAATATGACCGTAATGGCGCCCAGAGACGAAGCGGAAATGGCAAGGATGATCGAGACAGCCCTTACTGTAAAAGGTCCTGTAGCGATAAGATATCCCAGAGGAGGCGGAACCGGTAAAGTGCCTTCTTCAAAATTGAACGCTCTTAAGTATGGGAAAGGTGAGCTTATTTCAAAAGGGAATTCTGAAATAATGGTCGTTTCCACCGGGATCATGGACGAGCCTGCCTGCAGAGCTGTTGAAATGCTGAAAAAGAAAAGGAAGATGGTGTCACATTACGACCTGAAGTTCATAAAGCCTCTTCCCGATGAGCTTTTCGAGATCATACTGAAAAATAATATAACGGGCATAGTTTCGATCGAAGACGGCATTGTGGCGGGCGGGGCCGGCAGTGCAATACTTGAAGAGCTCAGTGCAAGAAAAATGACCGTGAAGTGCAGAATGATCGGTGTCAATGACACTTTCTCGACTCACGGTACTCAGAAAGAGCTTCGCAAACTGGAAGGTCTGACAGCGGAAAATATAGTAAAAGCGGTTGAAAGTCTTTTGAATTAATACCAGGGGAATTTAATGAAATTCAAGATTATTATGGTTCTTTTTATGATGTTCTTTATCTCATGCACAACAGAGAAACTGAACAGAAATGCTGATGACGATATCACAGAAAGCGATTCTGATGTTACAGATACGGATGAAACTGACGCTGATGCGGCCGATATGGAATCCGACATTGAAAATGATGCTGATGCAGAGGGTGATGCTGATGCCGTGGCCGATTCTGATGAAGAAAGCGATGCTGATTCGGATGAGATCGTCTGCACGAAGCTTTCAATAACCGGAATGTATCTGGAAACAGAGTGGGAATATTACGGTTCGATATCTCCTGAGCTCGGTTCCGCCGATAAAGAGGACGGTATTGTCATGATGTTCTATGCTCCTGAAGAACCGGATTCAGATTCGTATGAAGATTATGTCATGAAAGTGGGGGAGTACGAGCTCGGCAAAGGTAACAATGCAAAGGTGTCAACATGCACGGAATGTGTTTTTGTCTCTGAGGATTATGACGAAGAAGAAGGTACAATGTCAAAGATGTACGCACCTGAATCGGGTGTTCTCAAAATAACCGGAGTGAAAGAAGGGACCATGGAATCAAAAGGGACGATAACTGCAAAAATGGTGCAGGTCTATCTTGATATGGTCTCCGGCGAGGCTATTCCGGTTCCGGGCGGTGCTTGTCTGGAGCTTGATGCTGAACCATGGGATACGATCTGCGTTCCGGCCTGTGAAGGGAAGGTCTGCGGAATTGACGGATGCGGCGGTTTCTGCGGTGACGGATGTGAAGAAGGGACCCAGTGCAATGATGATCAGACGGAATGCATTCCATGTACTGAAATAACTCTTTCAGGTCTTACTTCCACTCCGGCTGAGGCACCGGTCTATAGAGGCACTCTTACTGAAAATGTGGCGGGAGCCGATACCGATGACAGATTCCAGCT
The DNA here is from genome assembly GCA_022703485.1 of bacterium. Taxonomy (GTDB): domain Bacteria; phylum UBP6; class UBA1177; order UBA1177; family UBA1177; genus JAKLDO01. The sequence continues at coordinate 14,093 of JAKLDO010000007.1, read as the reverse complement.
TGTTTTTTCCGGATATCAGGATGCAGGAACATTCGACCTTGCAACAGGTGACAATGCCAACTTCTCAACCTGCAAACAGTGTGTTCTTTTATATGCTGACGCTTCGACAGACAGTGAAACTGCAACTTATTTCCAGAGATCGGGAACGGTCACGATAGATGAGCTGGTTAAAGACAGTTACGGCTGTATGTCAGCAGAATCAAAAGGAAAAATAGACAACATCGTGCTTGTGGAAGTATCATTTGAAGGGGTCGTCTCGACACCGGTAAAAGACGGCGGCTGTTTCCAGCTTTCAACCGCTTCATGGGACACCATGCCGGTAGAATAATAGTCACTTTCTCTCTTTTCCTTTGAAAAACCATTCGTGGATCTTGGAATAGACATTCTGCTTTCCCATGAGAAGGCGGAAGAATTCTATCACCATCATCGTGCCGACGATTATGAACAGCATTTTATCGAAAAGCGCCATGAAAGACTCCTTAAAAACGGACTCATACTAACAGGTTCGGCATTTGCGGTCAACATACATAAAAATAATTAAGACATTCCGGTTGACAAACTGTACTTAGAAATTATATTTAAGGGCGGACCGGGCGGGTCCGGACTTTCTCTTTTGGAGAAATAAATGGGAAAAAGGATATATCTTGATAACAGCGCAACGACACCGGTGCGCAAAGAAGTGCTCGATGAGATAATGCCGTTCCTGACCGAGAACGGAGGCAACCCTTCAAGCAGACATCTTGAAGGCCGTATCGCAAAAACAGCGTTTGAGAAGGCTAGAGACAGAGTCGCCCTTGCAATAAACGCCGATCCGAAAGAGATCTATTTCAATTCATGCGCCACCGAAGGGAACAACACCGTGCTTCGCGGCTATCTTTCGGGAATTCGCGGAAATATAAGGAAAAATCACATCATCACCACTTCAGTAGAGCATCCCAGCGTCTATAACACGGCAAAAGCGCTTGAAAAGGAAGGCTACGAAGTGACATATCTGCCCGTTGACACAAAAGGAAGGCTGGACCTTGAGATCCTTAAAAGTTCGATCAGGGAGAATACAGGGCTTATTTCTGTGATGATGGTCAATAACGAGACCGGCAATATCTATCCTGTCGAAGAGATCGCAAAGATAGCCAGAGACAGGAACATCCTTTTCCATGTCGATGCAGTCCAGGCTATCGGTAAAATTCCGGTCGATGTGAAAAAGATCGGCTGCGATTTTCTTACAATTTCAGCGCATAAATTCTACGGTCTCAAAGGTTCGGGAGCCCTTTTTGTAAAATGGGGCAAGTGGGTTTCGCCAATGATAACAGGCGGTCATCAGGAAAAAAGCAGGCGTCCCGGTACTGAGAACATAGTAGGTGTGATTGGTATGGGCAAAGCGATAGAGCTTGCGGTGAAGGAACTTGATACTGAAATGAAAAAGACCAAAGAGATCAGGGACCATCTTGAAAAAAGAGTGCTTGCCGAGATCCCCTACACAAGAGTTGTCGGAGATCCCGCAGACAGAGTGCCGACGATCACGAACATCTCGTTCAGGTTCATCGAAGGAGAGTCGATCCAGCTCAAGCTTGACAATGACGGAATCGCGGTATCAACAGGTTCAGCATGCTCTTCGGGAAGCCTTGAGCCGAGCCATGTTATAACCGCCATGAATGTAGATCCTGAAGAGGCGCATTCAAGCATAAGATTTTCACTCGGCAGATATACTGCAATGGAAGATATTGATTATACTGTGGAAAAAATAAAAAAGATCGTTGAGCAGCTCAGAAGTTTTTCACCGATCTATGACAAATTCATCTCTGAACAGAAGTAAGCGGAGGACATGATGGAATACACCGAAAAAGTTATGGACCACTTCCTGAACCCGAGAAATGTAAGGAAGATCGAAGATGCTAATGCGATCGCGGAAGTCGGCAACGCTACATGCGGCGACATAATTAAACTTTATCTCAAGATCACTGCTGACGGTATCATTGAGGATATCTCTTTCCAGACATTCGGCTGCGGAGCTGCGATAGCGACTTCATCAATGACGACCGAGATGGTGAAGGGAAAGCACATCGACGAAGCGATAAGTCTTACAAGGGAGCAGGTTGCTGACGAGCTCGGCGGACTTCCTGCAAACAAAATGCACTGCTCGAACCTTGCCGCTGATGCTCTTCACAAAGCGATAAAGGAATATAAAGCGAAAAATGGCCTCAAGTAGACCTGTGAAGGTCGCTATCTACACTTTCGGATGCAAGGTCAACCTTTTTGAATCCGACCAGCTGAAAAGATCACTTAAAAATATAGAGATCGTTACGCGTGAAGAAGATGCAGACATATTTATCATTAATGGATGCACCGTGACTTCAGCTACCGACGGTCAGGTCAGGAATATGATCCGCCGTTTCGTGAAAAGAGGAAAGGTGATAGTTACAGGCTGTTATGCGAAAAAACCTGATCCGTTTCTTGAATGTGCGTCGGAAGTTGAATTTGTGAACGATATTTCAGAAGTTGCACAAATTCTCGGCGAGGAGCTTATTTACGATGCCTTTTTCGACCGTTCCCGCCCTTTTGTGAAGATACAGAGCGGATGCGACCAGTTCTGTTCATACTGCATAATACCTTTTGTCCGCGGGTCTTTGAAAAGCGTTCCTTTAGCTGAAATAAGGACTCTGCTTGAAAAAATAAAAGACCGGCAATTCAAAGAAGTTGTTTTGACAGGCATTCATATCGGCAAATATGGAAAAGATCTGGATGACGGTTCAACTCTCGCTGATGTCGTGAAAGCGGCTCATGAAACTGTGGGGAGAGTGAGACTCGGTTCGCTTGAATCTCCGGAAATCGATGAGCAATTGTTCGAATATGCAAAACTCGGAATGATCCTGCCTCACTGGCATGTTCCGCTTCAGCATGGATCTGACACGGTTTTGAAAAGAATGAACCGGCCTTATACAACGGATGAGTTCAAAACGGCGATTGATAGAATAGTCAGCGTATACAAGGAATTACCGGCGATCGGCACTGATATCATCACGGGATTTCCCGGTGAAACTGATGAAGAGTTCAAACGGTCTTACGATCTTATAGAATCTCTGCCGTTTGCTTACGGACATGTTTTTCCATTTTCGGTGAGAGCCGGAACGGCGGCTGAAAAGATGGATAGAGAATATCCTGTTCCAAGTGAAGTTAAAAAAGAAAGAGCCGCCGTTCTGCGTGAACTTTTTGAAACTAAAAATGAGCAGTTCATGCGTTCTCTCGATGGCACTGCAGACGAAGTTGTAATTGAAGAGAAACTTTCGGAAACCCTGTTCAACTCGACCTCTTCCAAGTTTCAGACAGTTGAGGTCGAAGGCGGTTTCAACAGTCGCGATCTCATAAAAGTCAGATTAAAATACGGATCGGGAAAACTCACCGGAACTTTGACAGTATAAATTGACAATTTTCAGAAAAACTAATAAAAATATCTGGTCGAAGCTACTAAAATGTTCAGATGTTTTTTTTAGGAGGCATTAATGAGAATAGTTTTTGTTTTATCTTTTTTTATCCTTTTTCAACTAGCTTTTGCTGAAAGCATTACTTGTGAAAATGAGGAAGGACATTGTACTTTTGAAAAGGATGTGGAGTATGAATGTATTTGTCTGTGGGGCATGGAAGCACGAGGCAGTACATATGGAGAGTTGCCGACCATGGATGAGTGTCTGGAGAAAATTTATAATGAATGCGGACATTCATGCTCGAATTCTGCCGGTCGTTGCAAAGTTGATGGAAAATCTTTTTATTGTTATTGCAGTGATGGTCGTACTGAAAAAGGAAGTGAAGACGAGGAACTTGTCTGTGAAACGACACTTGTTGATAAATGCGGATCTGAAAAACCTGATATAAATAATTTGTGTAATGAAGATCAGCTAGCTTTTTGTACTGATCCATATCTTGGGTTTTTTGAAAAATGTAAAGATATTGTGATACCGGGTGAAAAGATAGAAGAGTTAAAAAATGGGACATGGAATGAGTTTGGTGATGATATTGCAGACTGTTGTAGAGAATATCAAAATGAAGAAAATTTCATAATTGAACTTGTAGAGTGCATAAAAACAGATATCTGTGAATCCTGCATTGCTGAATACAATGAATCTACAGGTGGGGATACTGGTGATACGGCAGACACGGGAGATACTGGAGATACTGGAGATACTGGAGATACTGGAGATACTGGAGACACTGGAGACACTGAAGATACTGGAGACACTGGAGACACTGGAGACACCGGAGACGCTGGAGACACCGGAGACACCGGAGACACCGGAGACACCGGAGATACCGGAGATACCGAAACACAAGACGAGTCAAATCAAAATGATCAGAAACAGGAAGTTGACTCGACAAAAAGCAGTTCTGCATGTTCTGTAATATTGATTTAGCTGAACTGAAATATTCAGAAGATGAATAAGCTCCCTACACAGTTCAACATTCCTACAATTCAGGGGTTTGCCGCAATTCTGCTGTGGAGTATGACCGTAGGGCTTGTCAGGTCGGTATCAGAGCAGGTCGGCACTTTGACTTCAGCTGTCGTGATTTACTTTGTGAGCGGAACTATCGGGGTCATTGCGGCATTGTGTCGGAAACGCTTGAATTCACTGATAAAAAGTGAATCAAAAAAATATTTTTTAATATGCGGAACTCTTTTTACAGCCTATATGCTTTTCTTTTTTCTGGCTATCGGCAGGGCGGTGGACCGTGAACAGGTGATAGTTGCGGGGCTGTTAAATTATCTCTGGCCGGTAATGACACTTCTCGGCTCGGTGCTGGTCCTGAAAAAAAAGGCGAAATGGTATCTGGTTCCTGCAACAATTCTTGCCCTTTCAGGTATATTTCTTGTGATCGTGCCTGATGCCGGAAGTTTTGTGTCTTCAGGCTTTCCGGTATCATTTGAAATCTATGTATGGGGAATTCTCGCCGCATTTTCATGGGCTCTTTATTCGATACTTGCAGGAAAACTCGGAAAAAATATCGAAAAAGGGTCTGTTACGGTATTTCTCCTTGCAACTTCCGCCGTTCTACTGTTTCCTGCACTTCTTTCAAACGAAAGATCTGCGTGGAGTCTTGGAGTTATAGTTGAAATAATGATAATGAGCACAGCCACTTACATCGCATACGAATTCTGGGATAAAGCAATGAGAAAAGGAAATGTCACAGCTGTCGCCTCATTTTCATACCTCACACCGCTCTTTTCCACTGTTTTCAGCGCTATCTATCTGTCGGTCATGCCCCCGGCGGCACTCTGGACAGGCTGTGCGATCCTCATCGCCGGATCATTTTTAAGCTGGAGATCGGTGTCCAGTTGAAGCAGGCTAATATCTGAACCCGATAAATAATTTATACGGATAAGGGAAAAATCTCGGAAATATTAATGGAAACTGAGCTCCGATCTGAAGAGCATATTTCTCATTGAAATTATGGACATAGCTGATTTCTGGTTGAAGATAAAAACCGTAATATTCGCACACACCAGGGGAATAATAACAATTGTATTTATCATAATCGCTAGTTATTCTCGGAATGCTGCCGAAGAAATAACCTCCTCCGATCCCTATTGCAGCCTGCAACTCGGATTTAGGTGTAAAATAATGATGATATCCTATCTTAGTGTACAAGGCTACGCTGGCAATAATGTTTCCAGTAGGCAGAACAACTTCAGTATTGACAATTTCCCAGAAAATGTATTTCCATTTCAAAGTTGGTGAGGAAATGGCAAGTCCAATTCCCATCAAACTGCCTGATACAGACAAAGAAAAATATTCTGTCCGGTTTCTAAAGTTCTTTGCATGTGGAATTGGTTCTTCAGCAAAAACTGCAAAAACAAAAAGGATAATTACAATCGCTGATATTTTTCGCATTTATCTGTTTTCTCAACTGTTTTATAGCATAATCAGCGTATCAGATTGTCTAAACAGTGTCAAATCCGGGTCCAGAAAATGACAGAAAATCACAAAAGTGGATCCAGTTATTGGCAAAAAATCACAAAAACCGAAGAAGAAGTTCGTGTGAAAGAAAATGTAAATATAAAAATATGTGGTTTTTTCTCTATTTCTGGTTATATATAATAAAGTTGTTTTTTGAATAATAAATGTCTGGGGGTTTTTGTGAAATTCATTGATAATAACAATACTGTGGTTGTGCTTGGTTCTTGGAATGTCAGTATTTTTACTCCAGATTGGGTGAAAAAATACATTTTTAATGATATTGATGTTAAGGCTGAGATTTTGTTGGACAGTGTTTTTTCAATTCATTTGACAGCAGATGATTTTCAAATATTTGTGTCGCCGAACAGATTGGCAATAACTAATCAAAACAAAGATGATGATTCCTTTAAGGAAATTCAGGATATCGTTATGAAATTGGCTGATTATCTTCCGCATACTCCTGTGAGTGCTTTTGGAATAAATTTTAGAGTTCAAGTTGATGAAAAAACAAAAATATTTGAAAAAGCAAAACTTCCATTTTATAAAGAATTGGTAAAGAAAGGAACTGTGGATTACGAGATAAAATATACTGTCAACAGAGGCAAAAGTGGTCAGATGACCTTGAATGTTTCAGAAAAGGAGTCGATTTGTGAATTTGATGTGAATTTTCATTTTAACATCAAGAAATTAGCAGATTTGAAACAAACACTTTTAAATGACAGTGAAAGCATTCTTGATTATAAAGCAAAAACTGAAGATGTAGTGTTGAGTTTGATAAGAAGTTGTGAGGAGTAATAAATGGAAAATCTAAAAGATACTTTTTCAATAAAGAACACAAACAGTTATAGTTATCCTTTTAGAAGCAAAGAACAAGAATCAGATGTGCAAACTGTTTCGGAAGAAGTTCCAGTTTACAAACATTCTACTCAATCTAATGAAGAAAAAAACGATGTCAGTGTTTACGATGTGGCCGCATATATTGTTAGAAAGACTGGGCAAATATCAACAATGAAATTGCAGAAACTGGTTTATTATTGTCAAGCTTGGTCGCTTGTATGGGATGAAAAACCAATATTTAAAGAAAAAATTGAAGCATGGTCAAACGGTCCAGTTGTGAGAGAATTATTTAATCAATATAAAGGATTGTTCGTTGTGGACAACATTCCTATAGGCAACCCTGATCGATTAGAAAAAAATTCAAAAGAAACAGTTGACTCAATCATCGAATTTTATGGAAAATACACTGCTCAGCAATTGGTTGAAATGTCTCATTCTGAAAAACCATGGAAAGATGCAAGGATAGGTCTTAACGAGATAGAAAGAGGGTCAAGAGAAATATCTAAAGAATCAATGCAGGAATATTATAGTTCTTTATAATGAACAAAAAAGCGAAAACCACTAATTATCCGAAACCTCCTGATAAAATTCCCAAAGTTAATGAGCCTAGAAATTACAACAAAGAAAGGCCTGTGTGGTTGTTGAGTAAAATTGATATGGATGGTGATTTTGGTTGGAAATCAATTAATGAAAGAGATAAAATTTTAAAGATAATAGACCGACTAAAGAGTTTTGAAAGCATGACTTGGGCGGACATAGTTGGCTCGGACAACCATTCAATTCCAATATATAATCTAAGTCATGGTGCAAAAAAACGATTGTCTCAAATAAATATTCACGAAATCGAAGAACTTTTTTCATTTCATTTAACAGGGAAGGAAAGGATTTGGGGAATTAGAGAAGAAGAAAAATGCAAAATCTTGTGGTGGGATCCTGATCATCTCGTTTGCCCGTCAATAAAAAAACACACTTAATCCAGATGCAGAACCTTAAACCGCTTCTTGAATCGCTGTATGTCAAACTGAATAGAAGAGAGTTTGTCAATCCCGATCCGCTGATATTCCTTTATGATTATGAAGATATAAAAGATCGCGAGATCGCTGGGCTTATTGCTTCATCGCTTGCTTACGGAAGGGTTGCGCAAATATTAGTATCGGTAAGAAAGATACTCGGGCCGATGGAAGGGAAGCCGCATGATTTCGTTTTGAATCACAAAGAGAAGGACCTTGCAAAACTTTATGCAGGTTTCAAGCACAGATTCACTGATGCAAATGATATTGTTAAGCTCCTGACAGGAGTGAAAAAGAGCCTCGCAGAATATGAAAATCTTGAGAATTTGTACCTGCAAGGTGTTGAAAAATTTACTTATTTCATTAACGGTTCTCAAAAGTCATACCTCATTCCATCTCCTTCTGACGGCTCAGCATGCAAAAGGCTGAACCTTTATTTCAGATGGATGGTGAGAGCGGACAATGTCGATCCCGGCGGATGGAAGAAGGCGAAGGCTGACCGGCTGGTAATTCCTCTTGACACCCACATGTTCAAGGCGGCAAAGATCATCGGGTTCACTCAGAGGAAATCAGCAGATTATAAAACTGCACTTGAAATTACTGAAAATTTCGGGAGAATTTCTCCAAATGACCCGGTTAAATACGACTTTTCTCTGACAAGGCTCGGGATAAGGGACGACATGTCTTTTGATGAGCTGATAGAGCTGATGAAGATGACGCGGGGTTCAAAGATGTGAGGTGATTATGAAAGTGTCCGTTTTTCTTGCCTTTTTTCTTGCGGCGGTCTCTGTTTCAGCGGTCTCATTGAATGTTTTGTTCACATCAGAGGATAAGCAGCCTGTAATAAAATATGCGGCAGTTTATAATCTTGCAGATTCAAGCGAGATCGCAACAGCCGACATGTCAAAACTGAGTGAATATGTTTTTGATGTGCCTGAAAATACTGATGTTTTCGTTCTCGGAGTTGCATCATCAGGAAAAAGTGCTGAAGGGTATTATCTCCATGAATTTCTGCCGGTCTCAAAAGCCGTTTCTGTAAAAACTGAACCTGTGACGGTTGAACTTGTGACAGAGCCGTCTTTTCAGCTTGTCCTGAAAAATGCCGATTTTCCAGTCACAGGCGAGCTTTTTGCAGTTGACATGGATGACAGGTTCGTTCCGGTCTTCAGACTTGATGTGTCCAATTCATCAGGTAAAAGTCTGCCGTCGCTCAATCTGCCTCTTGGAAAATGTTATGCTTTTTATATTTTAAAGGAACTGCCGGTCTCAGGCAGAATGACCTACAGAATAGATAACGGCGGAAACGGTTACTGCGCTGATTCGCAAGGAAATTTGACAGTCGATACCGACGAGGCCGCGGCGTTTTCACTGATCGCAAGATATGAGTCGCTACTTGATAAAACGGTCGTTCAGAAAGATATTTATGAAGAAAAACTTAATGAAATAAAAGCATTATACGAAAGCGGAGAGTGCAGGGCGGCCGCCGGAGAAGCGGTGTTCCAGTCTGAAGAGCTCATTTTTGAAGAAGCCGGACTTAATATTAATAAGTATAGGAAAGGGAAAGTTTCCGTAAAATTCAAAGATCGTGACGGAAAACCTGCAAAAGGGATGAAAGTGACAGCTGTTCCTCTGAGAACTGAATATAAAAGGGGTGTTCTTGCCGGAATATATGATCTTGATCCTTCAATATTTGAAAATGCGGTTGCGGACGGATTTAATTTCGCTACCGTGGGGACTCTCTGGAAGGATGTCGAGCCTGCAGATGATGATTACAGATGGGATTACATGGACAATGTCGCAGGGAATATGACCATTCATGATTTTGGATACGAACTGTTCGGACATTCTATCATATATTTCCTTGATTTTGTTATGCCGGAATATTTAAAAAATTTGAGTGAAAGTGATATCGGAGAAGAGATTGAAGAGCACACAAAAGACCTTGTGACGCATTACAGGGATTCCGTTCAGGAGTGGCTTGTGATAAATGAAGCACACGGGTATTCAGCATCGAACGGATTTTCAAGAGAACAGATAACTGCTATCACTAAAACGGCTTCAGATGCTGTTACGAAAGCCAATCCCGGTGCGGTCAAAACAATAAATGCGGCTCCTGATTATTTCGGGCAGAATGTCTATGTCGAGATGTTCCTGCCGGATCACGGGGAGTTCTTTTCCATGAGCTCTTATGATTATTTTGCAGACCTGATAAAGCAGAGTGTCGATTTTGATGTCATCGGTCAGCAGATGTATAACGGAGGCTGTGTCACGCTTTTTAAGGATAACGGACTTTCAGATACTGTTTCAGCGATACCGATGTTCGACATCGTGGAGGTCAGAAGGGTTCTGCGGAGAATGGAGTCTCTCGGCAAGCCGGTGTATGTAACTGAAATTAGCGCTCCCGCGGCAATGAATGGCGATTGTAAAGACATGTCGTATTGGAGAAAGGAATGGAATGAGGAAGTGCAGGCGGAATATCTTGAAAGATTTATCACGGTACTGCTTGGAGAAAAAGATGTCCACGCAATAAATTACTGGGATATGCAGGACAAAGGGTCGTTCGTTTACAAAGGCGGGCTTATGGATGAGAACGGAAGAAAAAAAGCGGCTTATGAAACTGTGAGCGGAATATTCGGCGGGTTCCTGAAAACAGTTGAGGCGGGATCGAATGAGGCGGGTACGGCTGAGCTTCTGCTTTATGCCGGTGAATATGAGATCGCTGTTGAAAGCGGAGTTCAGGAAAAAATAAATGTTCAGGAATCGGAGGAAGTGACTCTCGAATATGAAGTCGATGCTGATGGAAATGACCTTGAAGATGAATCACCGGATGACGATGCTGTTGAAAAAGACGGCAGCCCTGAAAAAGAAAAAGGGTGTTCTTTATTACTTATATAAAGTGCCTGAAAATAGCTAAAACATAAAAAGCAAAAAAACCTGTATTGCCAAAATTGCCAGTGAATTCAAAAGTATAAAATAAAAAAGAAACAATTTTTTGACACATCAAAGGTGCTCCATATAATCCCCACCAGTTTTTTGTTAATGGTAACTGAGAGGAGTAACTAAAACATGCCGACCATTAATCAGTTGATAAGGAAAGGTCGTAAAGATCAGAAGAACAAGAGCAAGTGTCCTGCACTTGTTGCGTGTCCTCAGAGAAAAGGTGTGTGTGTACGTGTTTACACAACAGCCCCGAAAAAGCCCAACTCAGCCCTCAGAAAGGTTGCAAGGGTTCGCTTGACAAGCGGTTTTGAAGTTACGTGCTACATCCCTGGAGAAGGTCACAACCTTCAGGAACACAGTGTTGTTCTCGTCAGAGGCGGAAGGGTCAAGGACCTCCCCGGTGTGCGTTATCACATCGTCAGAGGAACTCATGACACATCAGGCGTTGACGGCAGGAAGCAGAGTCGTTCAAAGTACGGCGCAAAGAGACCAAAGTAAAAGTTAGGGGGATTTAATGCCAAGGAAAAAATGTGTTGCAAAAAGAGAAGTGAATGCAGATCCCAAATACGGCGATGTGCTCATTCAGAAGTTTATCAACAAGATCATGCTTCAGGGAAAGAAAAGTACAGCTGAAAGAATAGTTTATCAGGCTATCGAAGCTGCTACCAAAGGCAAGAAGGACAATCCTGTCGATGTTTTCAAGACCGCTCTTGACAACATCAGACCTCAGGTAATGGTAAAGTCGACAAGGATCGGCGGTGCTACATATCAGGTTCCGACAGAGATATCCCTTGAGAACAGTCAGGCCATCGGCATGAAGTGGATGATCACATTCTCGCGCAGCAGAAGCGAAAAGGGCATGGCCCTCAAGCTTGCCGGCGAAATAGATGAAGCTTTCAATAAGAGAGGCAACTCTTTTAAAAGAAAGGAAGATACACACAAGATGGCTGAAGCCAATAAGGCTTTCGCACACTTCAAGTGGTAGGAGTCCGTTGAATTAATGAGCACCATTAAAAGGAACATAGCTCTCGAAAATATCCGCAACATAGGGATAATGGCCCATATCGATGCGGGTAAGACGACAACGACCGAGAGAATACTGTTCTATACCGGTGTCTCAAGAAAGATGGGTGAAGTTCACGAAGGCACTGCCGTGATGGACTGGATGGAACAGGAGCAGGAAAGAGGCATAACGATAACTTCGGCGGCCACGACCTGTTACTGGAAAGAAAAGAGGATCAACATTATTGACACTCCCGGACATGTCGATTTCACAATTGAAGTCGAAAGGTCATTGAGAGTGCTTGATGGAGCCATTGCTGTGTTCTGCGCAGTAGGCGGAGTTGAACCTCAGTCTGAAACGGTCTGGAGACAGGCTGACAGATACAAAGTCCCGAGGCTTGCTTTTGTAAATAAGATGGACAGGATCGGTGCCGATTTCTTCCATGTGATAAAAATGATGGAAACGAAACTCGGCGCAAGAGCTCTTCCGCTTCAGATCCCGATAGGCAGAGAGGATTCTTTCAAAGGCGTTATTGACATCGTCCGCATGAAAACCTGCATATATGACAGTGATGTTCTCGGCTCTACATACAGGATCGAGGAAAATATCCCTGAAGAATATGCGGAGACTGTTGCGGAGTGGAGAGAAAAGCTTTTTGAAGCATTGTCCGATTTCGATGAAGAGATAATGACAGCTTTCCTCAATAGTGCTGAAATGGATATTGACAAGGTGGTCTCTGCTATAAGAAAAGCCACGATAAGCACGGCTTTCTTTCCTGTGCTCTGCGGAAGTTCATTCAAGAATAAAGGCGTACAGCTGCTTCTTGATGCAGTTATTGATTACCTTCCGTCACCTCTTGATCTCCCTCCCATCAATGTTGAAAGTCTCAAAAGAGAAAAAGATAAAACAGTTCTCCCGACAGATGAACAGCCGGGAGCTCTTATATTTAAGATAATGTCGGATCCGTTCGTCGGAGAGCTTCGTTTCGTGAGAGTTTACTGCGGCGAGCTGAAAACAGGTCAGCAGTATTACAATCCGCTTTCTGATAAAGTTGAAAGGATAGGCAGACTTCTCAGAATGCATGCTAATAAAAGAGAGGATGTCGATTCCATTCCTTCCGGAAACATCGGCGCTGTTGTCGGTCTCAAATATGCCACTACAGGATCGACACTCTGTTCTAAAGCCGATCCGTTCCTTTTCGAAAAAATAAAATTCCCGGAACCGGTCATCAGCATTGCAATAGAACCTAAGACCAAGGCGGATGAAGACAAACTTTCATATGCACTTGAAAAACTTGCAAAAGAAGATCCCAGTTTCAGAGTCCGCACGGATGAAGAGACTGGCCAGACCCTTATATCGGGCATGGGAGAGCTTCATCTTGAGGTCCTTGTTGAAAGAATGCGCAGAGAGTTCAAAGTTGACGCTAATGTCGGCAGTCCGACAGTAAGTTACCGCGAAACTTTCTCGAAGCCGGTCAGAATGGAACACAAGCTTGTCAAACAGACTGGCGGAAAAGGTCAGTTCGCCCATGTTATAATGGAAATATCACCGCTTCCGGCAGGTTCAGGAATAATATTTGAAGACAATATAAAAGGCGGAGCGATCCCCAAGCAGTTCGTCGGAGCTGTAGAGAAAGGCATAAATACAGCTGTCTATGGCGGAAGGTACGGATATCCTGTTGTTGATGTGAAGGTTTCGCTTGTAGACGGATCTTTCCACGATGTCGATTCATCTGAAATGGCTTTTAAAGTCGCAGCTGTCAACTGTTTTAAGGAAGCCGAGGAAAAATCATCTCCCAAGATACTTGAACCGGTCATGAAAGTTGAGATAAGTGTTCCTGAACAGCATCTTGGAGATGTGATAGGAAGTCTTCAGTCAAGAAGGGCCGAAGTGGAAGGTTTTGAAGAAAGTGCAGGCGGAATAAAGATCATCAAGGCGACAGTGCCGCTTTCAGAGATGTTCGGATATATGACCAATCTGAGATCACAAACTCAGGGAAGAGGTACGTTTACGATGGAGTTCTCGCAGTACAGAGAGCTTCCTGAAAATATAAAGAAACAGAAGTTTGGCATAACTTTTTAGAAGGAGAGAGAGATGGCGAAAGCGAAGTTTGAGAGGTCGAAGCCTCATGTAAACATTGGTACCATAGGTCACATAGACCATGGTAAGACGACACTTACAGCAGCGATCACGAAGACCCTTGCAGCGAGAGGCACAGCGGAATATGTAAGCTTTGACAATATTGACAAAGCGCCGGAAGAAAGGGAAAGAGGAATCACGATAGCCACGTCGCATGTTGAGTATGAGACAGCGAACCGTCATTATGCGCATGTTGACTGTCCCGGTCACGCTGACTAC
>JAKLDO010000069.1 GCA_022703485.1 bacterium | reverse complement strand
TTAATAAGTTTTTCAAGTCCACGAAAATCTTTAATTTGCCTAATATATAAATCTGTTATCTGTTCAAGGTCAGACTCTTTTAACTGTTCATTCTCGCCAATCCCCAGCTTGCTTTTTATCTGTTGTTCAAGATTAGGATCAGCAAACAATCCCCCATAAGGTTCATCAGGGATTTCATCGTAGCAGCTAGCATATTGGGCAACTGAATCAGAATCTTCATCCGGGAAATCTTCATCAAGATCCTTTGTTTCGTCATTAAAATCGTTATCCTCGACTTCTTCGTCAACAGCATTGTCATAATCAACTGAAGCATCTTTGTCAGCAATTGAGATTGAATCAGAATCAACTTTGTTTTTTTCATCTGAACAACCGATACAAGAAAAAATGAGCAATGCCCCCAATATCGTAACAATAAAAGGCATCCATCTCATTTTGCCCTCCTAAAGAACTACTGATTCTTTGTGTTCGCCGAATACTTCCTGCAATGTTCCTGTGATTTCGCCGAGAGTTGCATAAACTTTTACCGCTTCAAGGATCTTAGGCATAAGGTTCTCTGTTCCCTGTGCCGCTGTCTTGATCTCAGCAAGTTTTTTCACAACTGCATCGTTATCTCTTGAAGATTTTACATCTTTAATTTTTGCGATCTGTGAGACCTGTATTGCACGGTCAACTTTGAGCAGATTTGACGGAGGAAGCTCTTTCACCTGGAACTTGTTCACGCCGACGACTATCTGCTCCCCTTTTTCAACTTCTATCTGATATGTGTAGGCACTGTCCTGAATTTCCTGCTGTACGAAACCTTTTTCAATGGCTTCGACCATTCCGCCGAGCTCATCTATCCTTTCAATGTACTTTTTAGCTTTTGCATAGATGCTGTCTGTAAGAGCTTCGACATAATAGCTTCCTGCAAGCGGGTCGATAGTGTCTGCAATACCGCTTTCATAAGCCACGATCTGCTGGGTACGGAGGGCGATCCTTACACTGTCCTCTGTCGGAAGTGCAAGTGCCTCGTCCCTGCTGTTCGTGTGAAGCGACTGCGTTCCGCCGAGAGTTGCGGCAAGTGTCTGTATTGCAACCCTTACGATATTGTTATCAGGCTGCTGAGCGGTAAGTGTGCATCCTGCCGTCTGGGTGTGGAAACGGAGCATCTGCGACTTAACATCCTTAGAGTTGAAGCGGTTCTTCATGATCTCAGCCCAGAGCCTCCTTGCCGCTCTGAACTTTGCGACCTCTTCAAGCAGATTGTTGTGAGCATTGAAGAAGAACGAAAGACGCGGAGCGAAAACATCGATATCCATGCCTGCTTTTATTGCGGCATCTGCATAAGCTATACCGTCGGCAAGTGTGAATGCCACTTCCTGAACGGCGTTCGAGCCTGCTTCACGTATATGGTAACCGGATATCGAGATCGTATTCCACTTCGGAACATGGCTTGCGCAGAACTCGAAAATATCGGTTATCAGCCTCATTGAAGGTTTCGGCGGGAAGCGGTATGTTCCTCTCGCGATGTACTCCTTGAGGATATCGTTCTGTATCGTTCCGTTGAGCTTGTCAGCTGTGAAACCCTGTTTCTCGGCAACTGCAATGTACATCGCAAGAAGCACGCCGGCAGTTGAATTTATTGTCATTGATGTTGAGACATCACCGAGCGGGATACCGTCAAAAAGTATCTCCATGTCCTTGAGAGAATCTATTGCCACACCGACCTTTCCGACTTCGCCGTCGCTCATCGGATGGTCTGAGTCATATCCTATCTGGGTGGGAAGATCGAATGCTACCGAAAGTCCTGTCTGTCCTGCACCGAGAAGATATTTATACCTTTTGTTCGATTCTTCAGCAGTTCCGAAACCTGCGTACTGGCGCATCGTCCAGAACTTACCGCGGTACATCGTGGACTGGACACCCCTTGTGAAAGGGTAAAGACCCGGCAGACCTCTTGTTTCAAGATACTGAGGATCTTCGAAACCGGGAACATATACCGGCTCGACAACTTCATTGAAGGATGTTTTAAACACCTGTTTTCTCTCGGGGAATTTTGCAACGGTCTTCCCGTATGCACCCTCTTTCCATTTTGCAAATTCAGAACTGATAGACATATGTCACCTCTCAAAGTTTAGAAAAAAAACCTTTTTCGCGAAGCGATTCTAACCCCTGATATTCAAATTGCAAAAAAAACCTTAATATAATAGTAAGTCTCTTGATTTTTATGTCTCAGGTGATAGACTCCGCACAATTTCGGGGTGCCGGAGAAAAAACATGCTGAATAAAGTGATAACAGGTTATGTGAAGTTTGCCGCGAAACACAGTGCGGTCCTTTTTGCCGTTTTCATAATCCTTTTCGGTCTTTCAATATATTTCGTCAAGCACAATTTTGTTGTTGACAGCGATCTTGCCGCAATGTTCGACGGAAAAAATGAAAATGTAAAAAGGCTGAAAGAAGTTACTGAAAGGATCGGCACTTTTGAGACTTTTCTTGTTGTGGCGAGATCTGATTCTTTTGACAGAAACCTTAAGTTCATGGAAGAACTTTCTGTAAAAATAAGCGGTTTGAAAGAGGTCAGTTCGGTAGAGCTCAAAAAGGATACCGAATATATCGAAAAACACGCCATGCTTTTCATTCCGCTTGAAGAACTCAAGGAAAATCAGAAACTTATACAAAAGAAAATTGCAGATCAGGTTGAAAAGGCACTTTCTCTTGAAGGAAACGGCGACTCAGAAAGATCATCCGGCGGCGAGCTTAAGAACACCATAAATTCAATAAAGGAAAAAGCTCAGGCAAGAAAGAAAAAGTTCGATCTTTCGCCCTATTTTACTACCGATGACGGAAAATATCTCGCACTCAAAGTGAGACCTTCCGGCAAGGATACCGATGCAAAGAACCTTACAAGGACCATAACAGCTATCCAGTCCCAGATAGATCTGCTTGAACCTTCACATCCGGGTGTTGAAGCGGAGATCGGCGGAGAGCTTCTTCATAAAGTCAAAGAAGTGAA
This sequence comes from bacterium, assembly GCA_022703485.1. Taxonomy (GTDB): domain Bacteria; phylum UBP6; class UBA1177; order UBA1177; family UBA1177; genus JAKLDO01. The sequence goes on along the minus strand of JAKLDO010000069.1, from coordinate 14,122 downwards.
AAGCCTCAACAAAGGACTTGCAATGTCAATTGCGGCATGTGTCATAATCCTTTCCTTAATAATAATGTGGTTCTTCAGGTCGTTCTCATCTTTCTTCATAATAATGCTGCCCCTTTCGGTCGGCATTCTCGCCGCGATAAGTGTAACTATCGTGCTGATAGGAACTTTCAATATAGTCTCCGCGTTCAGTTTCACCGTTCTTTACGGTCTGGGAATAGATTTCGGGATACATCTTCTTTCAAGATACGGTGAAAAAAAACATTTATACCCCGATCCTGAAAAATGCATGGAAATAACCTGCATTGACACATTCCCTTCCATAATCAGCGGGGCATTGACGACAGCAGTTGCATTTCTTACGATATATTTCATCGATTTCAAGGGGTTTTCCGATTACGGACTTGTAGCGTTCATAGGCATAACTACAGCCCTTGCTGCATTTTTTCTGTTCTTTCCGGTATTCGTACTTCTTCTTGAAAAAACAGGAAAGCTAAATATCGACCCGCGAAAAATAACAATACTTGAGCACATTTATCTCTTTTTTTACAGACACAGAAAAACCGTCCTTGTTGTTTCAGCGGTCATTACAATATTTTCAGCGTTAGCGCTTTATGAGATCCCTTTTGAATATGACCTGATGAAACTGAGCTATAAAATAGATGAAGGTCCCGAGAATTCCATCGTAAAACAGTATCAGAAACTCATCCGGGAGCAGTCACGGGATTCGAGGTCCCGCGGAAGAGCTGCGATATATCTGACAGAAAGCAGGGAAGACGCTCAGACAGTGACAGAAATGCTTCGCGAAATGCAGAAGAACGGATCGGACAAAGGCCGCATCGAAGGCGTTTTTTCACTTTCCACTTTCATCCCGTCCGATTCAGATGAAAAATTGCGAATAATTAGATCGATCAGAAGGACAATAGAAAGGAAGATCAACATCCTTCCTGAAGAAGACAGATCTCTTGTTGAAACTGAACTTATGCCGTACCTCTCTGTCGACACTCCTGTCGAAGAGGAAAAACTTCCTGCATGGGTTAAGAAAATGCTTTCCGAAAAAGACGGAACAATGGGAAGTTTCGTGATCGTTCTTATTTCAGGCAATTATAAGGACATGAAAGTGGTCTCTGAAATAAAGAACACCTTCGGAACACTTGAAAATAACGGAAAAGGGTTTTACCTCTCATCCCCTTTCCTTCTTCTTGCAGATGTTGACGAGGTGATCCATGAGGATGTTCCGCTTCTTTCGCTTTTTTCACTTCTTGTTGTAATTGCCACACTCCTTGTGATGTTCAGAAGCTTCAGGCATTCGGTATTTCTTTCGATCCCTCTGCTGGCATCCATTCTGTGGATGTTCGGCGCGGCATTTATATTTGATGCGAAACTCAATCTTTTCAATATGATAATAGTTCCCACGATGCTCGGCACAGGGATCGACAGCTCAATACACATCTTTGACCGTTTCATCAAAAGCGGATACGACAGGAATGCAATTCCCGGAATACTCAACCATACCGGCGGCGCAGTCCTTTTCAGCTCGATAACAACACTTGTCGGTTTTATGAGCCTCGTATTTTCATCTCATAACGGCATGATCTCCATCGGGGTCATCGCTGCACTCGGCATCGCAATGGCCACGATCGTTAACCTCACCGTATTCCCGCTGGTCATGGAAAAAGGGAAGAGAAAGTAATATCACTTTATTTCAATCAACCGGCATCAAATCTGATTAGTTCGTTTGACACGGCGTAATAATTGAATAAAATTCAATATGTTTTTAGTTTGAGGAATTTCAAATGCCTGAAATCAGCAGATTTTTTGGAATTATAATCCGGATGTACTTTCAGGATTATAACCCGCCGCATTTTCATGCAGAATACGGTGAATACAAGGCGGAATATGATATTCAAACTCTTCAGATTATAAACGGCACAATGCACCGTCGTGCTCATGCTCTTGTCCTGGAATGGGCTTTTCAGCATAGAGAAGAACTGATAAAAGATTGGGAGCTGGCTGCTTTGCCGACAAATTTGAAACCGATAGATCCTTTGGATTGAGGTGTAATATGATGTACGAAATAAAAGAACTTCGAGTTTTGGATAAATATTGTCTCTGGCTGCGTTTTTCAGATGGATTTGCCGGTGTTGCAGATCTTTCCAGTTACATTGGTAAAGGGTTTTCCGCTGATTTGAAAGATGCCGGCTATTTCGCTCAGGCATTTATTGAGCCAGGCGGTGGAGTTGCATGGTCAAACGGTTATGATATGTGTCCTAACTTTTTGCGAAGCATTGCCGTTGATGTTGCGAAATACCATTCTCAACTTGTAGTCTAACCAGCCAATCCTAAAATTTGTAATCTAATTTTCTTTGATGTAGGATGGATCGTTTTTGTTGATCAACTGTGTGAGGGTATGTCATGGCTAAATTGTATGAGTATCAGGGAAAACAGATACTTAAAGGTTTCAAGATCCCGGTTCCCGATGGAGCTGTTGCAGGAAATATCGAAGAAGCTGTTGCGGCGGCGGGAAAGATCGGATATCCGGTCGTAGTCAAGATCCAGACATGGTCTACAGGCAGAAATGCCGTGGGCGGAGTCAAATTCGCTAACAATGACAATGAGTTAAAAGAACATGTAACCAGAATGTTCGGAATGCAGATCGGAAATTTTGCTGTTGAAAAACTTCTGATCGAGAAAAAGATCGCTATAAAAAAGGAGTTCTTCGCAGGTTTCATCATCAATGACACCGAAAAATGCCCTGTTCTCCTTTTCAGCTCAAAAGGGGGAAGCGGCATCGAAGAGATAGCAAAGGAATATCCCGGATCGGTCGCAACGATGAAAATTGATTTCTTCAACGGAATAAAACCTTTCGAAGCTATATCACTTGTCAAAAAGACAGGCGTCGATTCAGCGGCGGCCGCGGAGATCGGACCGGTTCTCGTTAAAATGTACGAAGCGATGAAAAAGAGCGATGCAAGGTCTTTTGAGGTCAATCCTCTCGTCCAGCTTGAAGATGGAAAGATCGTTGCCGCAGACTGCCATGTAGTAATTGATGATTATGCTGTCTACAGGCATCCCGAGTTCGGAATTGAGATCGCAAGAGAGTTCGACAGGCCTCCGACAGAGCTTGAAAGGATAGCATACATGGTCGAAAAGAACGATTACCGCGGAACTTTCTTCTTCTTCCAGATGGCTGAAGCGTCGGATAATGAAACTGTCATCGGTTTCCACGGTGCCGGCGGCGGCGGATCGATGATGTCAATGAATGCGGTTTCTGAGAACGGCTGTAAGATCGCCAATTTCTGCGATACATCAGGAAATCCTCCCGCTTCAAAAGTCTACAGAGCGGCAAAAGTGATATTGAGCCAGCCCGGAATAAAAGGATATTTCTCATCGGGAAGCGGTGTCGCATCCCAGGAGCAGTTCCACTCGGCAAGAGGTTTCGTCAAGGCGTTCCTTGAAGAGAACATCGACATCCCGTGTTCGCTCAGGCTCGGTGGAAATTCAGAAGATGTCGCAATGCAGATAATCGAGGAATATCTCGGAAATAAGGCAGTGAGCATAAAAGGTTTCGGAAAGAACGATTCTCCTGACAAAGTGATGAAACATCTCCTTGAAGGAATGAAAAAGAACGGACATGCCGGTCACAGGATCACACCTTTTAAACTCCCCGATGTCTCAAAATGCGACTATTCGTTTGTCACAATGACAGGATCCATTCATGTCGAGACGGCAAAATGCGCTGAATGCAGCACAAAAGCATGCATCTCCTCATGCAGTCCGAAAATACTGAAGGACGAGAACGGTTCACCGAAGCTTGCAATAGACCCGAAAGAGGCGAAAAAAGGCAAATGCATCGAATGTCTTGCATGTGAACTCGCCTGTATGTCAAAAGGTAAAGGAGCGCTCAAAATAGTGCTTCCCATCGAAGGTCTCAAGGAATACCGTGAAAAGAACGGATTGGAGAAATAGTCATGGCAATAATCATAACAAAAAAGAATAGAGTTATCGTTCAGGGTATAACAGGCCGTGAAGGTACTGCTAGAACTCAGCTTATGACAGAATACGGCTCGAATGTGATCGCCGGTGTAACTCCCGGCAGAGGCGGAGAAACTGTCATGGGTCTTCCTGTCTACGACACAGTTGAAGAGCTTGTGAAAGCACAGGGACCTGTGGACACATCGGTCATTTTCGTTCCTGCACACCTCGTAAAAGATGCCGCGATAGAAGCGATACTTGCAGGTGTGAAGCTTCTCGTGATAGTTCCTGACAGGGTTCCGGTGCATGATGTCCTTGAAATATCGGCATATGCACAGAAACACGGGGCAAACTTCATAGGGCCTAACACTCTGGGCGTTCTTTCAGTTGATGAAGGTATCCTCGGAATGATAGGCGGAAAGGCGTCATCTGCAAAATCTTGGTTCAAAAAGGGAAATGTCGGTGTAACAAGCCGCAGCGGCGGAATAACAAGCTCGATAAGCTACTATCTTTCTCAATCGGGAATAGGTCTTTCAACGATAGTGCATGTCGGCGGAGATGCTGTCATCGGAATGCCTCACAATAAAGTCATGGAACTTTTCCAGAACGATCCGGATACCGAACTCATCGTCATGTTCGGCGAAATAGGAACTTCTCAGGAAGAGACCGTTGCTGAAATGATGAAAACCGGAAAGCTCACGAAGCCTGTTGTAGCCTATGTCGGCGGCAAAGGGGCGAAAAAAGGGACAAGGTTCTCACATGCCGGAGCGATAGTTGAAGGCAACAAAGGCTCATGGGAAGGGAAAGTGACAGCCCTCAGAGAAGCCGGCGCACATGTCGTCGAGAACTTTCAGGAGATCCCCGCAAAAGTCCTCGAAGTCCTCGGAAAGAAATAGACTCTAAAATCCAACTCATCCCCGTCCCTTCTCTCTTTGGAAAGAAGGGTGAATGCACACCTTATTTCAATGGCAAGTTATTTTTATTTACAATCAATATCCGGTTCTGTATATTCTCTGCGTGATAGTATTATTCATTTAAAATACGGAGTTTTCGATGAGCGGTTTCAAGGAGATCTCAATAAAAAGCGTCAATACAATCAGGACATTGGCTGTTGATATGATCCAGAAGGCAAACTCCGGACACCCCGGACTTCCGATGGGTGCGGCACCCATGGCATATGTGCTTTTCAAGAACCATCTCAAGGCCGATCCCTCCGATCCAGCATGGTTTGACAGGGACAGATTCGTCCTTTCAGCGGGGCACGGCAGTGCGCTTCTGTATTCAATGCTTCATCTTTCAGGTTTTGATGTAACGATGGATGACCTCAAGAATTTCCGCCAGTGGAAAAGCAGAACTCCAGGACACCCTGAATTCGGCATGACAGCAGGAGTGGAGACCACGACAGGCCCACTGGGACAGGGAATTGCAAACGGTGTCGGAATGGCGATAGCTGAAAGAATGCTCGCATCAAGGTTCAACAGGCCAGGTTTTGAGATAGTGGACCACTATACTTATGTACTGACCGGTGACGGATGCCTCATGGAAGGCGTGGCCGCCGAAGCCGCATCGCTCGCAGGACATCTCAGGCTCGGAAAGCTCATCTACCTTTACGATTCGAACGATATTTCTCTTGACGGACCGACTTCTCTCACATTCACCGAGGACATTGCAAAAAGATATGAAAGTTACGGGTTCCAGGTCATCACCGTGAAAAACGGCGATACCGACCTTGAGGGGATCGACCGTGCAATAAATGAAGCGAAGGCCGACACAGGCAGACCGAGCCTCATTATTATCAAAACCACGATCGGTTACGGATCACCGAATAAATCAGGGAAATCGGACTCTCACGGCGCTCCGCTCGGTGCTGATGAAGTTGCGCTTGTTAAGAAAAATTTCGGAATGGACCCTGAAAAGACATTTTTCGTTGATGAAGATGTAAAAAAAGACTTCTCATCAATTGCGGAAAATGGGAAAAAAGCAAAAAAGGCATGGACCGAAATGTTCAGTAAATATGCGTCCTCCGATCCTGAACTTGCCGGTCTTTTCAAATCGATGGACCATCTTGAGCTTGCTGAAAATATCGAAAACATAATGCCGAAGTTTGAAACCGGAACAAAAATAGCGACAAGGACCGCAAACGGAAAAGTGCTTGCCGCTCTCGGAAAAGCGGTGCCGTGGCTCATGGGCGGAGATGCAGATCTCAGCTGTTCCACAAAAACCGCCATAAGCGGTGAAAAGTGGATATCATGGGACGATTTTTCAGGCAGGAACATTCATTACGGCGTGAGAGAACATGCAATGGGGGCCATTGCAAACGGGATAAGTTTTCACGGGGGTTTCAAGCCGTTCACAGCAACATTCTTCTCTTTTGTCGATTACATGAGACCGCCGGTAAGGCTTGCAGCACTCTCTAAAATAGGCACTGTTTTCATTTTCACTCATGATTCCCTTGCCGTAGGAGAGGACGGTCCGACACATCAGCCCGTTGAACAGCTTGCATCCCTGCGCTGCATTCCCGGACTTGTAACAATGAGACCTGCCGACGCGAATGAAACATCGGTCGCATGGAAATACATACTCGAAAATAAAGACCAGCCTGTCGCTTTGATACTTACCAGACAGGATGTCCCTGTGATAGATAGAAAGATCAATGCTCCGGCAGTTGATGCCCTTAAAGGCGGATATGTCATTTCAGACTGCAATGATCCCGAAATTATCATCATAGCGACCGGTTCTGAAGTCAGCATAGCATTATCAGCCGCTGAAAAACTAAGAAAAGAAGGAAAGAAAGTCCGCGTTGTCAATATGTTCTCGGCAGAAATATTTGAAAAACAGAGCGCGGAATACAAAGAAAAAGTGCTTCCGTCTTCAATCAGTAAAAGGATCATCGTAGAGGCCGGATCTCCTTTCGGATGGCATAAATACGCAAAAACAGAAGGTGTCATAATCGGTGTTGACAGCTTCGGCGTCTCTGCACCCGGAGACACTGTACTTGCCAATTTCGGATTTACAGTGGAAAATATCATAAATACAGTCAATAAGCTGTAATAAATGGACCATATTCAACTTTTCAGAGATTACCTGGTTCACGAAAAAAGATATTCAAAAAACACTGCCGACGGATACTGCTTAGATCTTGAACTGATGCAGAAACATTTTGCAGATTCCGGAATGGAGCTTGCCGAGCTTGATAAAGACGATATCAAGGACTATCTTGGAGCCATTTATTCAGAAGTTGCGGCGACATCACTTCACAGAAAAATAGCGGCGATAAGACATTTCTACATGCTCCTCAAGAAAAGAGGGATCATTGAAGAGAACCCGTCACTTACTCTCACAGGCCCGAAAAATTCAGGATTGCTTCCCGGCGCACTTTCAAGAGAGGAAATGCTTGCGCTCATAGAGTTTTCATACGGAACGGACCTTAAGGGTCTGCGTGACAAGGCGATAATTGAACTCCTCTACAGCAGCGGAGTCCGTGTGGGAGAGCTTGTAACTCTACGGATGAGGAACCTTGACATGAGAGGACATACCGTAAATGTCCTCGGAAAAGGAAAAAAGGAAAGGCTCATACCTGTAACAAGACAGGCGGTAGAGTCAATTGATTCATACCTGCTTAAAAAAGAAGGCGGCAAAACTCCGGACTCGATAATCTTCTGCAACTTGAAAGGAAAAGGGCTTACCGAAAGAGGAGTTCAGTTCATAATAGACAAGATAGCAAGGGCATGCGGGATATACCGGAAGGTGACACCTCACATGCTAAGACACAGTTTTGCAACTCATTTTCTTGAAAACGGCATGAATCTAAGGTATTTACAGCATCTTCTGGGACACAGCAATCTTTCAACGACAGAAATATACACCCATGTCTCGATAGATCAGCTAAAAAAAGTCTATTCAAAAGCCCATCCGGGATCGAGAAACAGATAGTCAGTTTATTTATTGCAATATAATATATTAAAAACTTGAGATTCATTATGAAATGGTCTAAAATCCCCTGATATTATGTTATCGGGGAGATTAAATGACTGTTATCGGTATAGATTTAGGAACCACTAATTCGAGCGTAGCCTATGTCCGGAACAATCAACCTGAAGTCATCAAGGATGCAGGCGGAAGAAATACAGTGCCTTCCATAATCAGTTTTGTCAAAAGCGCAGATGGAAATGTTGAGAAAATTTGCGGACATGCAGCATATCAGCAGATGCTTATAAATGCAGAGAATACAGTCTACTGCATAAAAAGGTTCATGGGACACGGATATAAAAGCCCCGTTGTGAGCCAGCTCATTCCTACACTTTCATACAAGATCGTTCCCGGAGAAAAGAGCGACAGTCTTTCGATCTTCATACCTGCCACCGATAAAAGTTATTCAGCCGAAGAAATGTCGTCTTTCATTCTTACCGAACTGCGGTCAATAGCTGAAAAATATCTCGGTGAAACAGTCTCCAAGGCCGTTATAGCCGTTCCCGCATATTTCAATAACAAGCAGAGGCAGGCTACAAAAGACGCTGCAATGATCGCCGGGATCGAAGTTCTCAGAATTATAAATGAGCCCACAGCCGCGGCTCTGGCATACGGTTTCTCACAAGGTACTGCCGAGGAGAAGCTTCTCGCCGTTTTCGATTTCGGAGGCGGAACTTTTGATATCACGCTGATGGAAGTTTCAAAAGAGACTTTCAATGTCATAGCAACCGCAGGCAACACATTTCTCGGCGGTGAAGATATAACGAACACTCTTTTTGAATACTTCCTGCAGGACCTTGCTGCAAATTACAATGTAAACGACATTAACGACAGCCTGATCCTTCAGCGTCTGAGAGATTATGCCGAAACGGCAAAGAAAAACCTCACTTTCCAGACAAGGACCACCGTCGAAATCCCTTATCTCAAGAAAGTTAACGGAACTTTCATCCACTACAGGACGGAAGTGACAAGGGAAAAACTTGAAGAGCTTGCGATGCCGTTTGTCAAAAAGGCTGTGAAAACATTTGAAAAGACATTGAAAGAGGTCCATCTGGAAGCAAAAGCGCTTGCAGGCGTAATTCTGATAGGCGGACAGACAAGAATGCCTCTTGTCCAGTCAATGCTTGCAGAAACCTTCCCGGAAGTAACGATACTCAAGAACATAAATCCCGATGAAACTGTAGCGATCGGTGCCGCGATACAGGGAAAAATGCTTGACAGCGAATCCAAGAACGATGATTCCGACATGCTTCTTCTCGATGTGACACCGCATAATCTCGGAATCGCAATCGGAAAGGACATGTTCTACACGCTCATTCCGAAAAATTCCACAGTTCCGACATCGGTTGATGACATTTTCGTCACTTCAAGAGACAATCAGGACAGGGCCAAGATAATACTTCTTCAGGGCGATTCAACGATCGCATCGGAGAATGAAGCTCTCGGCGAGTTCGAACTTGACGGTCTGCGTCAGGCCAAAAGAGGCGAAGTAAAGATCAAGATAACCTATGAGATCGATATAAACGGTATTGTCACGGTCCAGGCGCTGGATATGGATACAGGTTCATCTCAGAAGATAACTGTTGCATCTACCGGCAATCTTTCAAAGGAAGAGCTGTCGAAAAAGATCGAGGAGAATTCCGATTACTATCTTGAACTTGCCGAAAAGACAATGATCAGTGAAATAGTGCAGAGTATCGAGAACTATCTTTATGACCTTGAAAAGATGAAACCGAAACTCTATCAGATATTCTCTTCCACCAAGGTCGGTGTTGACAGGATGGATAAGATGGAAACCCTTATTTCAGGCACAAAAGCCTATCTCAAAGGGGAAAATCTGAAACTCGAGAAACTTCAGGACATTGAAACAAAACTTGATACTCTGAAGAACACCTATAGAAATCTTATAGATAAATCGGCCGATGAATCAATGGGCCCTGAACTTCAGTAATTCCCGCCTTACCATATCAAGCATATAGATCGAAGCTCTCATTCTGATGACATTTCTGCTTCCATGGAATTTCGCCGTTTTTGTGACGGTATTCCCTTTAAAATGAAATCCGAAACAGACCGTTCCGACAGGTTTTTCAACACTTCCGCCGTCAGGTCCGGCGATCCCTGTGACTGAATAGGCAGTATCACTTCCGCTTCTTCCGGCCATTCCCTGCGCCATTTCTTTTGCACACTGCTCGCTTACTGCTCCGTACTTCTGAAGCGTTTCCTCTGTGACTCCGAGCTGTCTTATTTTGGATGAATTTGAATATGTCACACAGCTTTCAATGAAAACTGATGATATGCCGGGATTTTCAACTAACATCGATGATACCATTCCTCCGGTGCAGGATTCCGCTCCTGATATTGTGAGCCCTTTTTCTGAAAGCATTCTTCCGACTGCGGCGGCAAGGGTTTCTTCACCGACGGTATAGACATTTTCGCCTAATCTTTCAACAAGCTTTTTAACAACGGGCGCTGTCAGTTCTTTCGCCTTTTCAGCATTTTGAGCTTTTGCAGTGACCCTCAGCCTGCACTCACCTGTTTTTGCGTAAGGCGCTACGGTGGGATTGCTTGAGCTGTTGATGATGTCAAGCACAAGCTCCTCCATTGCGCTCTCCCCTATTCCGCAAACCTTCACTACTTCAGAATAAAGCACTGAACCTGTAAGTTCCATTAGATGCGGCATTACCTCATTGTCGAACATGAGTTTCATCTCGTTGGGAGGTCCCGGAAGAAGGATTATTCTTTTTCCGTTACGCTCAAGTATGCATCCGGGTGCGCTTCCTGCTCCGTTTTTAAGTATCACGGCATCAACGGGGAACATAGCCTGTTTATTGTTGTTCTCTGTCATTACTCGGCCGTATCTTCTGAATATCTCTCTGAGCGTTTCGAGCTCTTCTTCGATCACTTTCATCTCCATTCCGAAGAACTCACAGGCTGTTTCCTTCGAAATGTCATCGACTGTCGGGCCGAGGCCTCCTGTCGTTATGACCATGTCATATTTCCTGAGCAGTGAATCAAAACATTCAAGAAGTCTTTCCCTGTTATCCCCTATCGTGCGGTGTTCATATACATCTATCCCTAACTTTGCGAGCTCCACAGAAAGATACTGCGAGTTTGTGTTGACGATCTCTCCAAGAAGAAGTTCGGTACCGATAGATACGATCGATGCTGAAATGTTTTTCATTTTACTCAGTGAATGCGAGTGTGGATGCGCTCATGCCGAATTTTGTAAACTTTCCTGTTATGTCGGTCTCATATTCGGTGACTGTGATATCTCCGGTGAGGAATCCTACTGTCGAACCTGTATCTGTCATGACCTTGCCGAGATTGCTTCCGCTCTTTTTAAGTTCGAAATCCTGCGGAAGGCTGAACGGATCTGTCTGGAACGCCAGTTTCACTTCGACATATATTCCGCTGGCTCCTTTGAACTGCACTGTTATGTTGGCGATACTGCCTGATTTCTGAACAGCCGGTGTCGAAAGTATCAGAAGGTCGGTCACAACAGTGTCAAGGTCCATGGAAACTTTACCGTCCATCTCTTCCTGTATCACATTCTTGCTGTATGTGAAATCTATCGTCGCCTTCTTGAGCTGGCTCATGCAGGCCGTACTGTAGAAAACGCTGTTACCTTCGCCGTTTGCGGCACATTCATTGCCGTATGTCACTTTGTCGCATCCGCAGACCGGAGCATAATTTTCATCACAGCCTTCCGGCTTTATTTCACACATTCCCTCGAATTCGCACATTCCTGCCGCTTTTTTGCAGAACAGCGATCCGTTGCCGCAGTCTGCATTTAAAATGCATGTGCCGGGATCGTCATCATTTGTCACTATACTGTCATCATCATTAGGAACGATGTCATCGTTCGTTATTATATCATCGCTCTGATTGCCGTCATTGCTGATATTTTCATCATTTTCGGTGTCGGTGACCGTTTCATCGCTGACAGAATCATCATTTGTCACATTGTCATCAACAGCACTATCCTCATCAGGGAGAACTGTTTCGTCATTCACTTTTTTAGTACTGTTACTGCATGAAACTGCAAAAACGACTGCCAGACATACAACTGCGATAAGAACTTTTTTCATTTTTTCCTCCGGAATGGTCATATCTGTGACAGATTTTTGCTTAAATCCGCTTTTTGTCAACTTCATTTCAAACAATTTGAACTTGTAGCAGATATCTGGTACTATTTGACGGAACTTATTTCAAAAGGAGGTGTCATGGCTAGAGAAAAAACACTGGTCCTAATCAAGCCCGGTGCAATACAGCGGGAACTTGCCGGTGAAATAATCACCCGTTTTGAAAGGAAGGGCATCAAGATCGTCGGGCTGAAGATGATGATGATGACCGATTTCCTTATCCAGAAGCATTACGCCCATCTCAAGGACGAGCCTTTTTTCACAGAGCTGAAAAGGTCCATGCAGGATACTCCCATAATCGCGATAGCTCTTGAAGGTAATGACATCGTTAAAAGGGTTCGCATTCTCACCGGTGCGACAAATCCGAGAGAAGCGGCTCCGGGTACGATCAGGGGCGACTACTCGATATCGGTCAGCAACAATGTAATTCATTCATCGGGGACTCCGGAAGAGGCCCTTGCTGAACTTCAACGCTTTTTTGATGAAGATGAGCTTTTCAACTATCAGCGTATGAATGTCATGGATTATGCAGAGGACTAAATGATAGAGACGACAAAAGTTGTGGTGCTCGGAGCGAGCGATCAGCATCACAGATATTCGAATATGGCGCAAAGGTCGCTTATGAAACGGGGCTATGATGTCATTCCGGTCCATCCGGTGCTGAAGGAAATCGAAGGTGTTCCTGTGGTGAAACGGCTTGCCGATATATCAGGCGATATCCACACTGTCACTCTTTATGTCGGCTCTTCAAGGGTGGCGGAACTTGCAAACGATATCGTCGCTCTCAAACCTCAGCGGATAATTGCAAATCCCGGCACGGAATGCGCTGAACTCAGAAACCTCGCACGATCAAAAGGCATCGAATACATCGAAGCATGCACCCTTGTCATGCTTTCATCAGATCAGTTCTGAAGTAATTATCTCCAGCCTCACCCCAACCCCCTTTTCGACCTCACCCCAACCCCTCTCCTAAAGGCAAGGGGCTTAATATCCTTTCCCTTCAGGGGAAGGTGGCCGAAGGACGGATGAGGTCTTTTAGAGGCTTAAATGTTTAATAAAACACAGCGAGCCAGATCGTCGGGTCTTCCGTGAAATCGACACGGTGCCTGAGATTTTTCGGGATATTGAAATGATCGCCTTCATTAAGTGTTATCTTTGAACCGTTACTGAAGCTCATCACAGCGCGTCCCTTCAGCACGATAATGAATTCATCCTCATCCTGATCATAGAAAAAATCCTCCGGCGAGGCTTGCCCAGTGGAGACTATCCTTTCGATACGGACAGCGCCCTTCATAGCAAGGATCTCAGTTATCTCATCATGCGCAGAAACAGGAATGTTTTTGAAGATGTTCTTTTTCACGGGGAGAGTGTTTCTCATTCGGGCCTCATTAACGAATCTTAAAGTTTCTCTCTTTTAAATCATCTGCACTTAACAAATAATCGTCATCATAATCTAAAAACAAATCTTTATCCAGAACTCTCGTACTAACAGAATCGCGAACTTTTCCATTTTTATCTATCCAAATCTGAACAAAAAAGGGATCTCTGTCCCAACCATTTTCTTTTGCGACTTTTTTCCAGTATCTTCGATGAAATTTGACACTACTGTTTTTTATACTTTTCATTCTTTATTTCCTCATACAACTGTTTTACAAAAATATTGTCACTTTAAAATTGCAAAGCTTCTTGAATTCGCTGTATTTCATTCCACCATGCAAAGATTATATTTTAATCCTATCCACCTAACACACTCTTCAGCAGAATCTCCTGCATAGAAACAACGAATAACAATATCCTCGCAAATGTCATTAACTCCTATCAAATAAATCTTGCCAAGAAGCTCATCAACCTCTGCAATATAGCGCTGCAAACGCTCCTCTTTTCGCATAGCTTGCCCCCGAAATTTCATAAAAATTATAAAATGGTGGCAGCTGATGTCTACAGACAATAACTATCATTTTACAGTATGTGCTAATAAAGATGTCGCCTCAAACTTAGGAGGAAGGCATGCCGTATTCGAGTTCGATCAAACGAGGAAT
>JAKLDO010000068.1 GCA_022703485.1 bacterium | reverse complement strand
ATCTTTTGTGTCCGTTGAAACTTTGTACTGATTACCTAAAAAAGCGAAGTCAGATCCCATTTCAAGCAGAAATCTCCTGATGTTTTTAACAAGTTCATATTCCAGGTTCCTTTCACTGTGTCTGTCTCTCATGTCGAGAAAATCAAATGAATATTCATCCTTGACCGCAAGGATAGCCTGATCTTTGTATTCATCCGGCACGGTCTGGTCGAAATTTGTCTGATTGAGCAGATACTTTTCATAGGCGCTGTTTTCTATCTGATTTATGAGAACATCTTTAGTCCATCCGAATTTTGCAGTTATCCGCAAATAAAACTCTTTTTCCAGATTGTCTTTGCACTTCTCGAATATTGCCACATTTTGGCTCCAGCCAATTTCTCGCACTAATGGTGCGAGTTTTTCATTATCTCTGTAACTTGTGAAAAACTTTAACATTCTCCATAAATTTGAAGAAGACAGACCTTTTATTTCAGGGTATTCCGATCTTAGATCATCCGATAAGTTTTCAACAACAGAACTGCCCCATTTTTCTTCAGCTTTTCTATTAAAAATTATCTGACCTATCTTCCAGTACAAATCAAGTTGAATCGAATTTGCTGCTTTTACCGCTCTAATCCTTGAATTTTCTATTTCGTTTTTAATTGAAAAAAAAGCCGCTCTGTAGTTTACCGGCAAAGAATCCGCCACATTGACCTCCAGTTTTCATAAATTTTTCAACCTCGCCAATTCAAAACGCAGGCTTAATATATCAAATTTAAATTAGATTTTCAAGAAAAGGAATGCAAGTTGAAAGTTCGATGCAAGATGCAAGTTAAGTATTTGTTATGATTATTGGTTTAGAACTTAACGCTTTGAGGTAAAATAATTTTCAACTTTTCTTTCAAATCAATAATATCTCGAAATTCCTTAATGAATTCTTCTTCATAAACAGTGCCGCGCAACAGAGAAAAAAAATCATAGCCCTTTAAATTGTTAAACAAATCCATGCTCTTAATTTTTAAATAAAATTCCAGTTCTTCAATTTCAAGAAATATATACAAAGACGAAAGCTCGCCTTTATAATATTCTATATTTTTTGAAATATCCGCAAGAGCGTGAATATACTTATGCTCAGGGTTCTTCCATTTTATTTCGATTGAGCATGAGAAATCTTTTTTTATAGATTTTCTTTCTACTGAATCCATCGTGTTCTCTTTTTGACTTTTTATTTTATTTAAATTTTTATCAATACTTTCCTTACTTATTCGTTCCCATTTTTCTTTCAAATCATCTTTTTCATTAAAATTCTCATCGAAAGCCTCAAAAGTCGTTTTTATGAATTCATTAATTAATTTATTCAGTTGGCTAAAAACAACAGAAGTCTTTTCTTTTATTATTCTCTTTTTCTTGCGGTCTGGAAAATAGACCACTATCAAATAGAACACCAATGACACGATATAACTTGTTGATAAATTGAAAAGAATGTAATCACACTTATTTTTACTTTCTATGTTGTGCAATATCAACAAAATGAGCGAAAGTAGAAAAAACACTGATAGCAAAATTAGGGTTATTACATCAATTTTATGAAATTTTCTTTTAAGAAAAATTTTACCATTATCTCTGAAACTCATTTTCTATCTCCATTTTTTAATTAACAAATTTTTAAGGGATTTTATGTTGTCTGAGCTTTCCTTTCTTAATTAGTATTTTATTTTTTCATGTTTTGCCCAGCTACTCAAATCTTTTCCATATATCTTTTTTCTCTTCTTCATTGATTCTCTGATAATCAGCCAAGAAATCAAATATATTTTTCAGTCTTAACCTAGCTGCGCTTTTAAGCATATTTTTTTAATTCTTTTATAATAATCAGGTTGATTTGCAACAATTATTTCGCTAGTGTAACATAGTTTCTGTAAATTCATTTTTACTTTTGAAGAGAAGTGAAAATGAACTTGCAAAAACGGGTCAAATCGACAACCTTCAATTGACCAAAAAAGGAGGTATCGAAATGACCCGGAAAGATTTTAGCAGATTAATAGAAGCTGTAAAGATTGTTGAAGAGTTAGGATTTGAGGGAATTACGGAAGCGATGTCATTACTGTTGAATGAAGCGATGAAAGCGGAACGGAGCCGGGTTCTGGGTGCGGAAAGTTATGAGCGTACAGAGTTGAGGAAAGGGTATGCGAACGGATATAAGCCGAAAACGGTAAGCAGCCGTATAGGAGATCTTGAGCTTGAAATACCGCAGGTCCGTGGAGGAGTTGATTTTTACCCGTCGGCGCTGGAAAAAGGACTGAGGAGCGAGAGGGCGCTGAAAACGGCGATGGCGGAGATGTATGTTCAGGGAGTTACAACCCGGAAAGTAAGGAAAGTATTTGAGGAGATGTGCGGACTGGAAGTGAGCTCGATGGAAGTGAGCCGTGCGGCTAAACTTCTGGATGAAGAGCTGGAAAAATGGCGTAACCGTTCTCTGGGAGAGATCCCGTATGTTCAGTTTGATGCGAGGTATGAGAAGGTGAGACTTGGCGGATCTGTAGTGTCTGCGGCTGTTCTTATAGCTGTCGGAATAACACCGGAAGGAAAAAGGACCGTTCTGGGCACAAGTGTTTCCGTCAGTGAAGGCGAGATCCACTGGAGGAAATTCTTTGAAAGTCTGGTCATACGGGGTCTGCACGGAATAAAAATGATAACCGGTGATGACTGTCAGGGATTGAAAACAGCCATGAGAGCAGTATTCACAGGTGTTCCATGGACCCGCTGTCATGTTCATCTGCAGAGAAACGCTTTTGCATATATACCTAAAAAAGACATGAAAGAAGATGTCGCCGGAAAGATCAGCGGAATACTCACGGCTCCCGACCGTGCCGAAGCTGAAAGACTTCTTGATAAAGCAATATCTCTTTATGAGAAAAAAGCTCCGAAGCTTGCGGCATGGATGGCTGACAACATACCGGAAGGATTCGCTGTTTTTGAACTTGAACCGAAACTGAGACGGAAACTCCGCTCAACAAATATGATAGAACGGCTCAACAGAGAGATAAAAAGAAGAACCAGAGTAAGCACTCTGTTCCCCAATGAAGAAGCACTCCTCAGACTTGTAAGTGCTATTCTTATGGAACAGAGCGAAGAATGGGAGTCAGGTAGAAACTATTTATTATCAGAGGGTTGCTGCTATTGATCCAATTTTACAGAAACTATGTTGCTTTATCATTATTTCCAACGCTTTTTTGAAAAGTTTCTCATCTCCTTGACATAATTTTTCATACAATCGTTGCCGCTCATTTTGTACTTTTTCGTTCATTTTTTTCTCCTGCTTTTGATAGTTGTGTTTTTTTATCCGTGACACCTTCTTCAACTATTTTTCTGTATTTACGAGATGATACAAATTGATTTAGGATATCTTCATCATCATTAATGTTCAATTTTTTTATTTCATCTAACAAAATTTTTTCAACTCCTTTCTCAATTAAATTATCAAATGAGATTTCTCCATTTTTTTGAACATACTTCCTTTTAAAAATGTTAAAAGCCTGCTCTGTAATCGCAGAAACATTCAATGTAATAATCATCTTTCCCTCCATGATTTCTTGTTACTAAACTTATTGAATCAACTTACTAAGGAATATATCCTGTCCGCCCGCATTAATATTGCCATCAAATGATCCCAAAGTATATCCTGTTACAAATATGTTTCCGCTACTGTCAACTGCGACAGATTTCCCGTCATCATACTTGACTGTTCCCCATTGTTTTGTCCATGCTTTTGTGCCGTTTGCATTCCATTTGGTGACAAAAATATCAGATCCGCCTGCGTTAATATTGCCATCAAGTGATCCATAAGTAACTCCTGTTACAAATATGTTTCCGCTACTGTCAACTGCGACAGAATATCCAAGATCAGAACCGCCTGTTCCCCATTGTTTTGTCCATGCTTTTGTGCCGTCAGCATTCCATTTGGTGACAAATATATCAAATTCGCCTGCGTTAATATTGCCATCAAGTGATCCATAAGTTTCTCCTGTTACAAATATATTTCCGATGCTGTCAACTGTGACAGAATTCCCGCGATCAGAACTGCTTATTCCCCATTGTTTTGTCCATGCTTTTGTGCCGTCAGCATTCCATTTGGTGAGAAATATATCAGCTCCGCCGGCACTGGTGTTACCATCAAGCGATCCATCTGTATTTCCGGTTACAAATATGTTTCCGCTACTGTCAACTGCGACAGATTTCCCGTCATCACTCAAATTTGTTCCCCATTGTTTCGTCCATGCTTTAGTACCGTCTGAATTCCATTTGGTGAGAAATATATCAGATCCGCCTGCACTGGTATTGCCATCAAGTGATCCATAAGTTTCTCCTGTTACAAATATATTTCCGCTACTGTCAACAGCAACAGAATATCCTTCATCAGTACTGCTTGTTCCCCATTGTTTTGTCCATGCTTTTGTGCCGTCTGAATTCCATTTAGTGAGAAAAATATCTGTACTACCTGCACTGGTGTTGCCATCAAGTGATCCTTTTATAGATCCTGTTACAAATATATCTCCGCTTCCATCAACTGTGACAGAATATCCATAATCATAGCTATCGGTTCCCCATTGTTTCGTCCATGCTTTTGTGCCGTCTGAATTCCATTTGGTGAGAAATATATCTTCTCCGCCTGCGTTAATATTGCCATCAAGTGATCCTTGTGTATATCCGGTTACAAATATATTTCCGTTGATGTCAACTGCGACAGAATTACCGTCATCATACTTGACTGTTCCCCATTGTTTCGTCCATTGGAATATATTACAAGCTGACCCGCTCCATGAATAATTTGTGTCGCATTTATATCGGCAATCTCCAGAGGAAGAATTGTATTTAGTCGTATTTACGGGAGTCCATGCTGATCCATTCCATGTCTGGGTGTATGTCCCGTTCTTACCTCCGTCATTCCAGATCGTTCCTGCTTCAGGCTTTGATGAACAGTTAGTTGTTTTTGTGCAGTTCCAGGCAGTTATCCAGCTTTTACAATCGTTTCCACAAACAGCGGTTCCATCTGTTCCTATTCCTAAAGATGAACAGCTTACTGTATTTCCGTCACAGATTTCACCATTTGAAACCTTTCCGTCACCGCAAAACAGCTCTACAACAATGTCGGTGTCAATATCAGTATCAGTGTCATTATCCGTATCCGCATCAGAATCAGCATCATTAAATTCATCCATATCGCTTTGATCAATGTCAATTTGATCTGTATCAATGAACGCATCCCCGTCTGTAATAACAACGGAGTCCGGATCACTGCCTGTATTTCCTGTATTTCCCGTATCACCCGTGTCACCATTATCTGAATCACCAGTTGTATTTCCGGCATCATCATCATTTCCGTTAAGGTATTTATCAAAATCAAATTTATGAGGGCTTTCACAGGCAAGCAACATCATTGCAATGATTAAAAATAAACTTTTTTTCATTTTATCTCTCCCTGCTTTAATATGAAAATGAAACGCCCGTCATAAATCCTTTTTCCGACGGAACGAAGCTAAGCTGAAGATTGTTTTCACTTTTCGGCTTTTTCACAATCATCAGTACCGCTCCTGTAATAATTAATGCTCCGCCCGCAACTCCCGTCCCGATGGCTATCATTTTAAATTTATCACCGTCATCAAGAAGTTTTGAGGCACGGTCAGCATACTCCTTTTTCACTTCATAAGACTCATTGTAACTGTCTTCCATTTCTTTAAGCAAATCATTGTAATCACTATAATATTTATTGGTCTTGGCACCGTATGATATAGAAACTGCACCCAAAACTGCTCCGGCAACAGTAGCTGACAATCCATACCAGAAATATGGATGCGTTTTAAGGAATTCACTCTGTTTCCTCGGTTCAGCAGAAGCTTTCTCTGCCTTAGCTTCAGCTTTCAATTCCTTTTTTTCTTGCTCGATCTTCTTCTGCTCTTCTTCAAGTCTCAATTTTTCTTTTTCAGCGGCTATCCTTTTCCTTTCCTTTTCCGCATCCAGTTTTTTAAATTCCTCTTCTTTCCTTATCTTATCCGCCTTTTCTTTTTCAATTCTCAGCCTCTCTCTTTCCAGTTCGAGCTTTTTTCTTTCCTCTTCAAGTCTCAGTTTTTCTTTTTCCGCTTCGATCCGCTTCCGCTCTTTTTCTTCCTCTATCTTTCTCTGTTTTTCCAGCTCCTGCTTTTCTTTCAGCTCTTTTTCCTCTTTTCTGATCTGTTGGATCTTTTCACAGGCAGGGTTATGATCCAGATCACAGGATTCTCTGAGGTATTTCTTTTCATTTAAACTGCCGGGTTCGAAAAGTGTGCTGAAAGTGTAACAATCCTTTCCTTTTCCGTTCTCACATCGAGTTTTTATGACAGTTCTGGATATTTCCTTGAATGAATCATCTGCAATTATCTTTTTTACAACATCTTTGGCGCTTGATTCCGTAAGAATTGCAAGAATATCGTCAATTCCTTCAACTGAACTGTATGTTTCTATATATTTCAGAACCGCTTCCTTTTTCTGCCTTAAACTTATTGAACCGATCGGAAGCATTTTCTTGATGTTCTCCTTAGCCTTTTTGTTTTTTTCCAATGCTCCCTTCGTGTAGTTGTAATAGCCCCGCCAGATACTCAGCCTTTTTTCTCCGATCGACAGGAACGGGTTGTCATTAGTTTTTCTGACAACCTTTTCCCAAACCTTTATTGCTTCCTGAGGGTGGTTTATAATATCATCCCTCTTTTCAACTTTGACCGCCTCATTGTATGCTGCCACTATCTCAGGATCTACCTCAAGTATGTCAATTTTGCGACCTGCTTTCTCATTAAAAGGAGGCACTTCGGTTATTTCGGCATCCTCAGCCTTAGCATTTGAATCTTTGGTTTCTACTGAATCAGCTTTAGATTTCTTTTTCTCATCTGATGATTTTTTTGCGTTCTCAGCCTGAATTTCCTCAATTGTTTTGCCTTCCCCCGCAGACAGATAAAAACCGCCTGACAGAAAACATATCAGCAAAGCGGATAGCAGTAGACACTTCATCTATACACCTCTCATGAGCAATATGGAAAAAAACAGTTTAACCGTTAAAAACTATTTAGTTTCTCCGTCCGAACTCTTTTTACAACCATTATGTGAACAGCAATTACCATTACATCCTTTTTCGCAAAGTCTTGCTTCATCTGATCTTTCGGAAGAAACCGTGTCATAAAAAACAAGTTTAAGCATTATTCCTTTCACCCATGCTGTCTTTACTGATTCAGCGCTTTCCTCTTCCTTAACCATTGTAATATACATTCCATCAGCCTTGGCATCTAAAATAGCGTTATACGCCGCAAGTTTTACGACAGGTGTCAATGAATTTTCAGGAACAGAACCCGTGAGGAAAAATGCCGGTGCATTGTCGATCGCTTTTTCAGATTTATCAGATGTCGCCTCTCCTTCACCCTTTCCCATAACAGTAAATCCAGTCTCTAACGGACGGGTCCAGATCTTCATAGGTTCAGATTTAAGAGATATGGCATCCGAAGCGGTCGTTGTCATAACCGATGCCGTTTTACAGCCTGTTACAAAAAAAGATACAGATACAAAAACCAATAAAACAACGAGCTTTAGATTACTGCTGAACATAATGACACCTCCGAACAAGAATAAATAAACTACAATATAAAAAAGCAGACAAAGCTTTTTCAAACCTCAAGCAGCAAAATTGTTGTTTAAATCCTACAAATTTAAAATATTAAGGTCAAGATTATTGATGGTTATTGCCAACAATCTGTTTTTAAGTAATTATCCTTGAAAGCATCTCTGCGAGTTGACTAAGAAACAGCCGGATGTTGTTTTGTGATCTTTTACTTCACCAGATATCTGAGCAGGAACAGCGCGGCTGAATATGGGACAAGTATGGATGCTCCGGCAAGGTAGAAACCGCCTGCGAGGATCAGCAGATAGAACAGCACAAGCCCCGCTGATGCTCCTATTGTGTCCATGGCGTAATAATGCGATGTAAGTCCGCTTTCTGAATTCATGAGAGCTTTCGGGAAAACCGTACCCATGAAAAAAGATGCAGGACCTATCGCAATGACAACCCAGAGAAGTTTGAGATATACGGATATTGAAAGCGGTGCATAATAAAGCATAAGGATCATTGCTGTCATTGTGGTGATGATGAGAACGGAAAGCCATTTTGACGGAACACGGTCATGGAAAAATGTCCCTACAGCGGTTCCCAGCACAAGAACTCCCAGCAGAAAAGAGGCCGTTTCAAGATATCCGCCGAGATATGCTCTCATGCTGTTTATGATGTAAAGCTCCGCAGTCATGAAAGCCATTCCGAGAATTGAAAAGAAAACATGCTGTTTCCTGTGCTTTGACATGACAACAAGGCCGCAGATCACTCCGAAAAGCAGAGCCATGAGAATAAAGAAAGGAACCGCCTGCGACCAGCCTTTGAAATAGAGCAGCGGACGGTTATCAGTTATCGGGGCGAGACCGAACGAACTCTTTCTCTCAAGCTCGCTTGACATCACGGGATTGAGCCCGAGTCCGGGTCTTTTAAGATATTCATCCCACCATAATACTTTTTCCTGAGAACGGGATGCCAGTATGAAATCGAAGTTCATCGGTATGTTCTTCATTACTGAAATATGGCCCTCAAAAAGCCTCCAGCTGACATCACCGGGCAGAGCATTGATGAATTTCGGAGCGGGAATGAGCTCTTTTGTGACGAGTATCAGAAAAACACCGTCAGGTCTGAGATGATCGAGCGCTTTTTTTATCCCTTCCACGGTGTAAAGATAGTTCTCTATACTGATGAAACTGTGCGGAGTTGTTGAATAACTGAGGTCGGCCGCTTCAAATATGATAACATCGAACTTCTTGTCCGTTCTGTCAAGGAACGCACGGCCGTCACCTGCATATATCTGGTCTATCCTGTTATAAATATTGCGGTTATATTCTGACAGAGAACCTTTCATGGCATTTACGACACCGGGATCAAGCTCCACAGCGGTGATAGTTGAAGCTTTCGTCAGAGAAAGAAGCCCGTAACCACCGCCTGAACCGACAACAAGAACATCTCCTGTCAGATTTTCATAAAGCATTCTTCTGACAGGAATATCATACTGTGGATCGCCGACAGCCCACTGCTGGGCACGGTTATAAAGTCCGGCAAGCCTTCCATCCGCCATTTCATAGAAATCAAGCCTCGAATAAGGCGACCAGAAACCCTTTATCAGCCTGCTCTCGCCCTCTTCCCACAGATGCGGTTTAAGCGCAAAGGATTTGAACAGTCTCTCTTCGGCACCGGAGAACGGGAACACAAGAACAGACAGAAGGAGAATTCCGGCAAGCGCTCTTCTGCGGTAAAAAAGAGGCAGCAGTGATATTACAGAGGCAGGAATGAAGACATTCCATATGCCGATGACCGGAAAAAGATAGGCTGAAAGAATATACCCTGCAAAAAAAGCCGCGGCAAGAAGAGTGATGAGATATTTCAGTTTTTCTGCACCATGAGCTGATATTTCGCGATAGCATATTCCTGTGAGCGATCCGCCGAGAACAAGCGGTACTGATGTGAAAAGCACGGATGCAACTACCGGTTCCCCCGGCATGAAAGAGAAACTTCCTGAAATGTTTATCAGAACTGCCGATAGAACATATGATCCGGCCATGACAAAAATGAGCGGTCCTGTGTATGCCCTCAGCTTAAATGCGGCAAGAGCGCCGAGGCCGGTAAAAAATATTGCAAGACACGAGATCAGCGATATCGCAAAAAGCATCTGGAACGGATAGACATATGTCAGGAAACGGATTGATACAGCCTGGAACACAGCACCTGAAAAAGCCGTTGTGCCGGCGAGAAAAAGCCAGAAACCGGCAGTTTCAGAAAACTTTTCATTTTTAAAAAACACCATCGACCCCGCTATTTAATTACACCAAAGCTTTGAAGTGTAGAAAAAAAGGGCCGGCATGTCAACTCTGCTGTTTTTTTTCATTATATTTGACACACACAGGCATTGGTTTAGACTACAGCGGGTTTGATCCCGGAGGTTGGATGAGCCTTCTTGAACTTGTGCTTGTAATAAATTTTCCGATATTTCTCGGATGGTTTTTCAAGCAGTTGAAAATATTCAAAGACCCTGAAATATCGGCAATAAGGAAATTTGTCATAAAAGTGACTGTCCCGTTCATAATTTTCAGGAACCTCTATCACGCCGACATCAATGATGTATCCCAGATGATCCCTTCTTCGACAGCTTTCTTCCTGATGTCAGTGATGTTCACAGCGGCCGTATATTTCACAAGGAAAAAAGTTTCGGACGACACTTCCATATCGAACAGTTTCTGCATTGCTACATTCATGGGCAACTACGGATATCTTGGCTGGGGAGTGCTCTATTATTTCTACGGTGATCTCGGTTTCACAAGAGCTGTTTTTTTCACAGTTCTTTTCTGGCCGGCATTCCTTCTGCTCGGATTCCTTCTTTCAGTCCTTCTTTCAGGCGGCAGTCTGAACAGACATTCCGCAAAGCTGATTCTCAGCGCTTTGAGAGACAATGCCCTTACGCCGATAATAATGGTGGCGCTGGCGCTTTTCATGAACTACAGCGAAATACCTCTCCGGCCTTGGCTTTCAAAAAGCATTGATTCATTTGCATCAATAACCATACCGGCCATCCTTTTCAGTGTCGGAGTATCATTTTCTTTCATTATAAAAAAGAACTATGTAAAAGCTGTTATCTCAGGAACGGTCATTCGTGTAGCGTTCGGAATGGTTTTCGGCATTGCTTCATACCTTATAGTTTCACTGATGTTCAATGTTGATGACATTACAAAAAAAGTGATACTTCTCGAATCAGTGATGCCGTCGGCCGCTATTTCACCGTTCTTTTCAGATTTCATACACTCAGAAAAGGAGGTCGTAAGCGGAATACTCACATTCTCTACACTTGTCTCACTCGTCACTCTTCCGCTCTGGTATTCAGTAATTGAAAAATGGAGTGCATTTTGACATCTCAGGAAAAGCCGTTCATGACTTTCAGGAACATATCTATTTTTGCATTCGCCATAGCAGGACTTTCACTAAACATTCTTCTTGTCCTTAATGACATGAAGCTCCGCGGCTACTGCCCTTATATAAGCGGACTGCCGTCATGCGACCTGACCGCTGACGCATTCCTGCTCATACTTCTATCAGTTTTTATAATAAGGGAATGGCTCAGTCTCATGCTTTTTACAACGGGCGTGACATTAGGAATATCTCTAAGCGCATATTTTTCATTAATGCATCTTCTCATGGCGAATCCGTCACCTGAATTCTACACGATTCCCACAAGCTGGATATCCCTTGCACTCTTTTTATTCATCCTCATTGCAAAATTTCTTGTGATAGGGAAGGAAAAAACCTAGACCTTTCCGGCACTTGAAGATATCGTTTTTATTATCGCCTCTTTGACATTCTCTTCTATCTGGGAGTCCTGAAGCATGAGTTTCATTGATTTTTCGAGCTGGGGATCTTTCTGTGCCATTCTGCTTAACAGATAGACGAACAATACTTTCGTATCATTTATTTTGGGGTCTCCGTGAGCGTTTTTATCCTTGAGCACTGCAACGACTCTCCTTGCAAGCCTGTCGCCGCCGGCTGTAGCCATGAGGTTCACCGCAAGCTCCTTCTGAGTCCTTGAAATGCTGTGGAAATCATAGAACTGGCTTGACACCATCTTTTCAAGGAAATAAACCGCCTCGTTCCTGAAATGCTTTTCATCAATAAGTCCCATTTCAAGGCAGCTCACAAGAAGACTGAGAGCTTCAGACCTGTCATTGTCCCTCGGTGAAAGAAGGAATATCAGAAGAAAATCAAGCGACGGATGTTCCTTTAGTGCCGCCAGTATCTTTGCAGTGTGTTCATCTTTCGTGGAACTTGAAATTATAAGATTAGTCCATTCCGCTATATGTTCAGGGGAGATGAAAGGCATTCTCGAAAGGTTCGATATATAGAAAGAAAGGAACCTCGTGTCGGAATGTTCAATAAAACCTTTTATGTCACTTTGCGCCGTATCAATTATCTTCCTGTAGATATTTTCGGAAAGCCTTGCATTGAAAAGTCCGTACTCCCTGAAAATATGGCCTATAAGCTCCATAAGAAGCTTCTGATCGTTACCGAAAACATCAGAGAACATCTCATTCAGCTCTTTACTGCTGTAAGTCAGAGACCTTGTAAAAAGATCGTTTGCATATCCTGCCATGACCTCTTTCATAAGAGGATATACATCGCCTGTCTGTGTTTTGTGCCTGTTCTGACTTTTAAGAAAATTATAAATGGCGGCCAGATCAAGATATCTCCTCGCTCCTATAAGAATTTTCACCATATCGTTCAGATACGGCCTGATATCCTTTCCTGATTTGACATATGTCGCAAGTTCGGAAACGAACTGGATGTAAAGACTTAAAGGCTTGCCCCTGAAATTCTCATTCTTCTTTGTATCATTTGAATCCACCGCATCACGGTAGGAACTGAGATCTTCTATTTTTTCGTTTATATTGTCAGAACTGTCCATTCAGAAATCCTTTTTCAAGTTCTCCGCTGAAAACCTTTTGAGGCTCTCCGCTGACTATAACTTCACCGTTTTCAGATATCCGGTACTGCGCCTCTCCGCCGGGGAAGAACACTGTCCAGAGTCCCTCATAAACGATACCCTTCATCTTCAGTGCATGGATCACTGCCGCTCCGCCTGTTCCGCATCCGAGAGTGAACCCCGCCCCCCGCTCCTTCACAACCAGAAAAACGCTTTTATTCTTTACATTCAGGTCCGTAACGACCTCGACATTCATTTCCATTCCCGATCCGCTGTTATGCTGGAAATGATTTGCTATCCTGTAGATCTTGTCAGGAGTGCATGCGCTTTGTACGAAAACGACGAAATGTGGATTTCCCATCGATATCCACGCGGTCTGAAGAGAAATTCCCTCGAATTCAATATCTTTCAGTCCGGCTTTCACTTCAGGTATCCCGAGACCCGCTTCGACAGAGATCGTCTCTTTATCATTCTTTTTCCAATTTACATTGAGAACGCCTCTTCCTGTTTCGATCTTCAAAGGATTTTTTGTAAAATCCCTATCATTAACAAGATAAGCTGTAAAACAGCGGAGCCCGTTCCCGCACATCTCAGCGATAGAACCGTCAGAATTGAATATCTTCATTCCGGCATCGGCTTTTTCGCTCTCATAATGGACAAGAACGCCGTCCGCCCCGATACCGAAATGCCTGTCACACAGATCCCTGGCATTTTCAGGATTGATATCAGTACGGTCTGTTATAATGAAATCATTGCCCACGGCATGGTATTTAACGAACTTCATCTTTACCGAACCTGAAAACGAGAAATTTCGATCCGAAGAAATTGACCACTGTGCCTGCAATTATACCGCAGAGATTGGCTATGTCAGGATAAAGCCACTCGCTGCTCCCGAAATAGTCAAGAACCTCTTTATAAACAAGATATCTGGGTGCCAGAGCAAAAAGACTCACAAGGAAGAACTTGAAAAAAAGTTCCGTTGATACCTTTTTTGCCGCAGTTTCGGCCTTGAATGTCCAGAGATGGTTAACAATATAGTTCTGTGTGACAGCGGCTGTGTACCCGAAAACCGGAATAATAAAAAGAAGGAATCTCGATTCATCCGCATGAAGAAGTCTTTTCATTATGTGAAAGACGGCCGCATCGGTAAAAAGTCCCAGTCCGCCGGTTATGCAGAATTTCACAAATTCAGTTTTCATAAGTCTCAGGAACAGCTCCTTCATCATATCTCCACTCTGTTGCGGCCGTTCGTTTTAGCTTCATACAGCTTTTTATCAGCCGCTTCGATCAGAGCTGTCGGAGATGCAAAACTCTGGCTATATTCGGATATGCCTGCACTTATAGTTATTTTTATCGTATGCTGATTGATGTAGACCTCATTCTGTGATACAGCGAGTCTGATCCTCTCTGTCGTAAGCAGGGCACCGTTTATGGGAGTCTCCGGAAGGATGACAGCAAACTCCTCTCCTCCGTATCTTGCTATGAAATCAACGCTTCTGAAAAACTTACCGAAAAGCTTCGAAAGATTTGTAAGAACTGCATCGCCGGCAAGATGACCGTAAGTATCGTTTATATTCTTGAAGTAGTCTATGTCGATCATCACCAGAGAAAGGCTGTGCCCGTACCTCTTGCACCTTGAGAATTCACTTTCGAGCTTGTCATCAAATGATTTTCGGTTGTAAAGACCGGTGAGACCGTCTTTGATAGAGAACTGATAAAGCTGGTCGTAGTATTCAGCTTCCATGTCCTGACTTGAGATAAACTTGAAGATAGTGTTGCCTATTTTTATCCTGTCACCGTTCTCAAGTCTCTGTATCCCTGTTATCTCATCCTCGTTCACATATGTCCTGTTTGTGCTTCCCAGATCTTCTGCGTAAAACACCTTGTCGACCTTGAATATTTTCATGTGGTTCCTTGAAACACTGGGATCGTTGACAATGATATTGCAGTTGTCACCTCTTCCGATAATTATGGAATCATCATCTATGTCCCTTCTCTTTCCCATGTTGGCACCATAGATCTCAAGCAGGATGAATCTGTCTCCGCTGAAATCGAGATCGGCTCTTTTGGTCAGGTCGATGATCTGTGTCGACTTCTGGGTCTCTTCATTTCTTTTTCCGGCCATGTTATCTCCTCTTTAGAAGAAATCCGTTCCATTCACTGTCTTTCACTTTTTTTATCAGTTCAAAGTCCTCAAGTTCCATTTTCTGGAGGAAAGTGTCAGATTCAGAATCAAGAACACCGGAAAATACAAGCCATCTGGAGGAGAGCCGTTTCAGATCGTCACTTAAAAAATAGAGGACTGATGAAATTATGTTCGCTGCAACTACATCAAAAGGTCTTTTATGTTTAAAAAGGGGCGTGTCCGACAACTCAATCCTTGCAACCACATCATTGAGCATAAGGTTCTCGAAAGCGTTCTCTATGGCATCACAGTCGTTGTCGATCGCTTTAATTTCCATATCTTTCCTGAGTTTTGATGCTGCGATCGCAAGTATTCCTGAGCCGGTGCCTACATCTATTAATGACTTTACAGTGTCATCGCTTCTGAGTATCTCCTCGATCAGTCCGGCGGCAAGCTTTGTCGTTTCATGATGCCCGGTTCCGAAGCCGCGTGCCGGGTTTATTATAAGATTTCCTTCTTTTGCTCTCCACGGCGGAACCACGGTGAAAGATCCCATTTTCACAGGCACGAAATACTCTTTCCAGTTCTCGACCCAGTCACCTTCAGTGATGACTGAAATATCAAGCCCCTTGAGAAGTTCAAGCACCGAATCCCGCTTCTCGAAGTAAAGAACCATTACTTTGTCTTTTTCCATACAGCCGAGAAATCCTTCCACCTGATAGAATTTGTCGATAAAATAATCTTTCGGAACTATCGCCTGATACCACTCGTTCAAGTCACACCTCGGTGCTAAATTAAATAATGATAATGTCATTGATATAAAAATGCAAAAATTACTCATAACAAATTTGCTTAGCAGGTTTATTCAGTTACAATCTGCCTGACTTAAGATCTTGGAGAACGGTTTGAAAAAAAATGCAGATTATGAACTTCTGGACTGCGGCGGCGGCAGGAAGCTTGAAAAGTTCGGCGAAATAGTTATTGACAGACCGTCCCCTGCGGCGGAACTTGTAAAAAAGAAAGATCCGGAGCTCTGGCACGGTAAGAATGCGATATTTTTCAGGAATAAGAACAGACCGAGCGCATGGTATTCCGCCGATGGCTCACTTCCTGAAAGCTGGACGATCGAAATATCAGGTATCAAAGCTCTGCTAAGACCTGCTGTAAACGGTCAGATAGGGATCTTTCCTGAGCAGATAGACAACTGGGTTGAACTGAAAAAAACGATCCGTTATGCCCGTAGCGATCTTAAAATACTCAATGTTTTCGGCTATACAGGGATAGCCACCCTTTTTGCGTCAAGTGCTTCAAATGATGAATACAAAGTTGAGGTCACTCATGTCGATGCGTCAAAAAGCGCTGTGAACTGGGCTAAGGAAAATGCAACACTTAACGGTCTTGAGGGCAATCCTGTGCGCTGGATAGTTGATGATGCGGTATCTTTCATGGAAAAGGAGATAAGAAGAGAAAGGAAATATGACGGTATCATACTCGATCCTCCTGCTTTCGGCAGAACGAAAACAGGAAAGATGTGGTCACTGAAAAAAGACCTACCGTCACTTTTCGATCTCGTTTCAGGACTTATGTCTGCCAATCCTCTTTTTATCCTGATCTCGTGCCACGACCGTGAACTCACACATGAAGATCTCGCAAAAGAGCTCAGGACCATGAAATTCGCAGGGAACGGCATCATAAAATCAGGAAATCTCACCTTGAAAGCCGAAAACGGCGCAACCCTCGATTCAGGCGTTTATGCCCACTGGATGAAGAAATAACAGGATTTTTGCAACAAACAACTCGCTTACATCCATTTTCTTGAAATCCTAACAGTGATTCGATATATTATTTCCGTTGTTTTGAATTCAGGAGTCTAAAAATGAAGGAAAAAATGGGCGGAAATGAACTGATTCAAATTGATGAAATTCAAAGCAGAATATACACTGTTAGAGGTCTGCAAGTTATGCTGGATGTGGATCTTGCAAATTTTTATGGGGTTGAAACAAGAATCATCAATCAGGCTGTTAAAAGAAACGAGGAGCGATTTCCAAATTCATTTAAATTTACCCTTTCTAATCAAGAGGTTGCAAACTTGAAATCACAATTTGTGATCTCAAGTTGGGGAGGAAGAAGAACAAATCCGACTGCATTCACAGAAACTGGAGTTGCAATGCTTTCTGTTGTTTTAAGAAGCAGCACGGCAGTTAGGATAAGTGTAATAATCATGGAAGCTTTTGTTAAAATGCGTCATTTCATCGCTTCTAATGCCCAGATATTCCAAAGACTTGAGTCTCTTGAGATCAGGCAGACTGAAACTGATGATAAAATCGAAAAAGTTCTCACAGCGCTTGAGAATAATCAACTTCAGCCAAAGCAGGGCGTGTTTTTTAACAGTCAGATATTTGATGCTCACACATTTGTCTGCGATCTTATCCGTTCGGCAGAAAAATCAATCGTTCTCATTGACAATTTCGTTGACGATACAGTTCTTACGCTTTTTTCTAAACGAAAACAGGGCGTTACTCTCAAAATCCTGACAAAAAATGTTACAAAACAGCTTCGACTTGACATAGAAAAGTTCAACGAACAGTTTCCACCAGCCGAAATTCAGGAATT
>JAKLDO010000067.1 GCA_022703485.1 bacterium | reverse complement strand
ATATGTGCTTGATGAGGCCGGTGTAACGCTTGATGATGTTACAGTCGTGGCATTCTATGACAAACCTTACATCAAGTTCGAAAGGCTTCTTGAAACCTATCATGCGATAGCTCCAAGTGGACTGAAAAGTTTTCTATCGGCTGTTCCTGTGTGGATAAAGGAAAAACTGTTCATGAAGGACATGCTTAAAGAAGAGCTTTTGAAATTTGGGAAAAAACTTCCGCAGATAATATTTCCTGAACACCATCTTTCCCATGCCGC
Organism: bacterium; assembly: GCA_022703485.1. Lineage (GTDB taxonomy): Bacteria > UBP6 > UBA1177 > UBA1177 > UBA1177 > JAKLDO01. The sequence continues at coordinate 17,308 of JAKLDO010000067.1, read as the reverse complement.
AAGCGCTTTCTATCCGTCACCTTTCAAAGATGCCGCGATACTTACTCTTGACGGAGTGGGCGAGTGGGCGACAACCACGATCTGCAAAGGGGAAGGAAGCGACATAACGATCTTAAAAGAACTGCATTTCCCTCATTCCATCGGACTTCTGTACTCAGCGTTCACTCATTACTGCGGTTTCAGGGTGAACAGCGGTGAGTACAAGCTCATGGGGCTTGCTCCTTACGGGAATCCGGGAAGTGAAGAGCATCTGATAATTAAGAAAAAGACGCTCGAAAACCTTGTAGATGTCCGCGAAGACGGTTCACTGCTTCTGAACCAGGACTATTTCGATTATACCGGCGGACTGAGCATGACCAATGATGCAAAATGGGAGGAACTGTACGGTTTTCCAAGGAGAAAGTCGGAAACGGACCTTAACCAGCACTATATGAACATGGCTCTTGCAATTCAGGAGATAACCGAGGAAGTTGTGCTGAAGCTCGCAGAGACAGCAAAAAAACTGACAAATTCTGAAAATATAGTTCTTGCAGGCGGTGTCGCGCTCAACTGTGTCGCAAACGGAAAACTTCTGAAGTCAGGGATATTCAAAGGTCTTTGGATACAGCCTGCGGCAGGTGATGCCGGCGGATCTCTCGGTGCGGCTCTTGCGGCGCACTATATTTATCTTAAGAACGGAAGAACGAAAATTGAAAAAAGAGATTCAATGAAAGGGGCGTATCTCGGACCTGAGTTCGGAGATTTGGAGATCGAAAGAACGGCAAGGAAGTACATGGCGAAATACACTAAATTCGAAGATTTCAGCGAGCTTTGTGAAAAGACCGCCGGACTGTTAAGCGGAGATATCGTCATCGGCTGGTTCCAGGGCAGGATGGAGTTCGGTCCGAGGGCGCTCGGCAACCGTTCGATAATAGGTGATCCGAGAAGTCCCGAGATGCAGAAGAAGCTGAATCTCAAGATAAAGTACCGTGAAGGTTTCAGACCGTTCGCCCCTTCTGTGATGGAAGAGGAGATAAAGACATTTTTCGATATGGAAGGGACGACTCCTTACATGCTTCTTGTCGCGCCTGTCCAGGAAAAGAGACGGAACAAGGTGCCGGAAAATTACAGTTCACTGCCGCTTTATGAAAGACTTTATCATCTTCGCAGCGATGTGCCCTCAATAACGCATGTCGATTTCTCGGCCCGTATCCAGAGCGTAAGTAAAGACACAAACCCGAGATACTGGCAGCTTATTGACACCTTCAGGAAAAAGACCGGTTACGGAGTTATCGTCAACACATCTTTCAATGTAAGAGGTGAGCCGATAGTATGCACTCCTGATGATGCTTTCCGCTGTTTCATGAGGACGGAGATGGATTATCTTGTAATGGGGAATTATCTTTTTGACAAGTTGGAGCAGCCGGGCTGGGATAAAAAAGAGAACTGGAAAGAGGAGTTCAAACTGGATTGATATGGCAGTGAACAAAGCTGAACAGCATCACAATATTCTCGAAAGGATAGCACGCAGGGTCATGGTGGAAAGAGGGCTCGACCCGGTATTTCCCTCTGAAGTGATCTCTCAGCTGAACAAGATCCAGGGACCGGCTTCGCTTGAAGTTGACGGTGTGAGGGACATGCGGAACGCCTTGTGGTGTTCGATCGATAACGATGACTCGCTTGACCTCGACCAGCTTTCGACAGCAAAAGAGATGACGGACGGCACGGTGAAGGTTTTTGTAGCCATCGCCGATGTTGATGCCCTTGTCGGTCAGTATTCGGCGATCGATCTTCATGCAAGGCACAATGCGCTTTCGGTCTATACTTCGGCTGTAATATTCCCGATGATACCTGTCAAGCTTTCCAACGGGCTGACTTCACTCAACTGCAATGAGGAACGGCTGGCTCTTGTAATAGAAATGGACATCGAAGAGAACGGAAAGTTGAAAAGTTCATCAGTTTACAGGGCGGCCGTCATGAACAAGGCAAAGCTCTGCTACAACAGTGTCGCGGCCTGGCTTGAAGGCACGGGTGACGAACCGGACGGGATAAAGGCCGTTGCAGGACTTGGTGAAAATATCCGTCTGCAGGACAAGGTTGCTCAGAAGCTCCGTAATTTCAGGCACGAGCAGGGTGCTTTGAACCTTGAAACGATAGAGGGCAGAGCGATTTTTGATGGAGAGATACTGAAAGACATAGCAAAAGATGATGACAACTGCGCAAAGCAGATAATTGAGGACTTCATGATCGCGGCAAACGGTGTGATAGCGAGATTCCTTGTTTCAAAGGGATTCCCGTCGATCCGCCGTGTGGTGAAAGTGCCGAAGAACTGGGACAGGATAGTCGAGCTCGCAGGTGAGCATAAGTTCCGTCTTCCGGCAAGGCCAGATTCAAAGGCGCTTGAGAATTTCCTTGTAAAGTCAAGGACTGATGACCCTCTCAGGTTCCCTGATCTTTCTCTCAGCGTGATAAAGCTCATGGGACCGGGTGAATATGTCGTGGAGGTCCCCGGTCAGACATCGACTGGTCATTTCGGTCTTGCGGTGAGGGATTATGCCCATTCCACCGCTCCGAACCGCAGATATCCCGATCTCATCACGCAGAGACTTGTCAAAGCGGCGCTTGCTGACAAGCCTGTACCTTATATTAAAAAAGACCTTGATGACATTGCAAAGCACTGCACAAAGCAGGAGGATGCCGCAAAAAAAGTTGAACGGCATGTGGCGAAATCGGCGGCGGCGCTTCTGCTCGAATCAAGAAAAGGCGACAAGTTCGAAGCGATAGTCACCGGTGCATCCGACAAAGGGACATGGGTAAGGCTCCTCGACCTTCCGGTTGAAGGAATGCTTTCAAACCATTATGAAGGGCTTGATGTCGGTACTACACTCACCGTGAAACTCATCAAAACCGATGTCGAGAACGGACACATCGACTTCAGACAGACAGGAAAATAAGAATAATCCTGATTTTTCATGTTTTATTTCTATTATTGGACTTCTGATACGCCCCGACTTTTTTAAAGATGATTGCGCTATACGCCTTGACTTTTCTTAAGATGTATGCATCATACGCCTTGATATTAGTTGAGATAAGTTGGTAACTATTCAAAATAATGGAGGAATGTTGCCTTGAATAGAAAGATTTATTCAGACCTTAAAATCTGGGTGGAACAGGAAAGAAGGAAACCGCTCCTTTTAAGGGGTGCAAGACAGGTCGGGAAAACACATTCAGTTAGGAATCTTGGAAAAGAGTTTAAAAACTTCGTTGAGATAAATTTTGAAGAAAACCGCGAAGCCTCTATTTTTTTCCGTTCATCTCTGACCCCTCAGAACATTGTTGATCAGCTTTCCCAATATACAGGTCAATCAATTATCCCGGGACGGACACTTTTATTTTTTGATGAAATTCAGGCATGTCCAGATGCATTAAGGTCTTTAAGGTTTTTTTATGAAAAAATGCCGGATCTTGCTGTTGTAGCAGCCGGGTCTCTGCTGGAGTTCGCTCTTTCGGAAATTCCTTCTTTCGGAGTCGGAAGGATTTCTTCAATGTTTATGTATCCGGTTTCATTTTTTGAATTTCTTGATGCAACGGGAAATCAGTCTTTAAAAACGGCCATACAGAATGCCGGTTTTAAAAATCCTCTTTCTAAGCCGCTTCACAATAAAGCTATGAAACTTTTAAGAACTTATATGGTTATAGGTGGTCTGCCGGAGGTTGTTGACAGCTATGCACGAACAGAAAATACTGTTGTTTCCCAAAAAATTATAGATGAGCTTATACGCACTTTCAGAGATGATTTTGCAAAATATAAAACAAGGATTGCAACAGAAAAAATTGATGCGACATTTAACGCTGCAGCTTTCCAGGCAGGTTCTAAGTTTGTTTATAATACTGTCGGCGAGGGTTCTTCAGCCGGTTTTTCAACTGCACTTGACCTTTTAAATAAGGCGGGACTTGCAATAAAAGTTTTTCATTCGTCAAGTCGCGGTATTCCGTTGAAAGCGCAGATAAAAATCAACAGATTTAAAGTTCTTCCTTTTGATACAGGTGTTTATCAACGGCTTATGGGGCTTGACATTCCCGGTTTTCTTGTGACGGATGATGCAGAACTTGTCAACAAAGGGGCTGTCGCTGAAATTTATACCGGACTTATGTTAATGCAGATATTTCCGAGTCATATAAGACCGGATAGTTTCTACTGGCAGAGAGAGGAGAAGGGAAGCAATGCCGAAGTTGACTATGTGTTTGAGCATAATGGAAAGATATTTCCGGTTGAAGTTAAAGCATCAAAAAGGGGAAGTATGCAGAGCATGCAGCTTTTTTTAAAAGAAAGAGGGCTTCAAACCGGAATAAGAATTGCCGGAGAACAGTTCAGCACATATCAGAACATTCTGGTTATTCCTTTATACGCAGTTGAAAATATAAGAGAACTGCTTTAAGTTCTAAACGACTGTAAAGCCATATCATCAGTTGAGTTTTTCAGAATTAACCTGCATATAGGTTGAAAATACTTGAAATCAACCTGTATAAAGGTTAATATTAAAAGAAATCAACCTGTATGGAGGTGAAATTTGAATAGAATTGTTTTGAAAAAAGTAATAAAAGAGGCTCTTGACAGATCTCTTTATCCCGGAGTTGACCGCGAAATTACAAAGAAAATACTGCTTTTTATTGAAAGGGATGAAATAATTTCATTGAGCGGAGTGAGAAGATCCGGGAAAACAACAGTTTTTCATCAGCTTATATCTCACATCGGAAAGCCTCAGAATTCACTTCTGATTAACTTTGAAGATGAAAGACTGTCGGAATTTTCAGTGAATGATTTTGATCTGCTGATAGAAATCTTTTATGAACTTACCGGTGCTGAAGGCAGGATTTTTATGTTTTTTGATGAAATTCAGGAAGTCAGCTCATGGGAAAAATGGGTCAGGAGAATGTATGATGAGAAAAAAAATATAAAAATATTTGTGACCGGATCAAGTTCTGCGCTTCTTTCGTCAGAGTTTTCAACACTTCTTACCGGCAGGACAATATCTTTCGTGCTTTATCCGTTTTCATTTCAGGAATATCTGTCATTTGTGACGAAAGAAAGTTTTTCTGCTGAAAAATGCGATAAAGAGACCGCAGCGAGAGCTGCTGTAAAGAATCATCTCGGAAGTTATATTACAGACGGCGGTTTCCCCGCTGTTTCAGGAAATTTTTCTGTTGAAATTCTCCAGCAGTATTTTCAGGACATAATTTACAGGGATATTGTAAGGCGTTATCAGATAAGAGATGTCAGGCTGATCGAAGAATTGTACCGTTATCTTTTTGCAAACATATCGAATCCGTATTCTTTTAATGCATTGAAGAACACATTCAAAACAGGCCTTGACACTATAAGGGAATATCTTTCTTACGGAATTTCTGCGCATCTTTTTTACGAGCACACTTTTTTTTCCTACTCGTTGAAAGAATCATTCAACCGTCCCAGAAAAGTGTATGGTATTGACACAGGGCTTAGAAAAGCGGTCAGCTTCACCTTTTCGCAGGATACGGGCAGAATGGTTGAAAATCTTGTATATCTGGCTTTGAGGCGTTCCTCTGATTCTCTTTATTATTTTACAGAAAAGAACGAGATCGATTTTGTGTTGAAAAATAATGATGACAGTCTTAGTTTATTCAATGTCTGCTACAGTGATGATATCCCTGAAAGAGAATTAAAAGGAATAGAGAATTTTTCAAAACGATCTGGAAAAAAGATCAGCGGACAGTATATAATTTCTGATTCAGTTGAAGATGAATACGGCAGTATTAAGATAATCCCTCTGTGGAAGTGGCTTTTAACAACAGATCGTGTTTGACCAAAAGATAAACTTCATATAGTCAGTTGGATCTTCCCTTCGCTGTACTGATGCACAAGAAGATTTATGATTGTCTGATAAGGCAGTCCGACTTCTTTTGCTTTTTTCTGAATTACCGCAAGATCATTCACAGAAAGACGGATATTGACAGGTTTTGTCTTTGCAATTGTGTTTCTCGCGATTGATTTAGCTGTCTCTTTTTCAGCTTCAACATTATCTGAGGAAACAAGCGCTCCTTTTTCAAAAGCTTCCAGTATCTCTTTTTCCTGCTTGTCAAGCGTTGCTTTTTTATTCGCCATGCTGTTTCTCCATAAATTTGACAGACGATAATATTACAATGTCTATACAATGTCAACCACATCTTTAAGGTGCCAAATTGGAACCTCAAGTTTTCCATCTTACGGCAACGAGTTTTCACGATTTCTTTTTGACATCAAATATCTAAAAATGATTAAAATTTAAAATGTTTTTTCTTCCATTAAATTATGTAAAGAGTTATTTTATATAACATTCTTTCGTGAGGATAGCGCAATGTTTGATCTTCTAGGCATTGATAAATCAAAAAGGTTAATTGAGTATCTGAAGAGGCTTTCTTCTTTAAGAGAAAACATTGTTCGAAATCTAGAACACGAAGAGTATGTTGCAGTTCTATGGTTATCAGATATTCCTCAAAAAAAAGGGTGTTATTGTGCAACATGGGGCAAGGAGGAAAAAAGAGAAAACGGTGTTTGGATAGAAATGCAATCCTCTGCAGAACCGAAGTTGCCAAAATATCCAGATATTTGCGAAGATTGGGTTCAAAAAGAACTATTAAGAAATACCAAAACAATTCCTCAATTGAAAGATAAAATACAAAAAGTTGAGAAATTTCAGAAATTAGATGGAACCAAGGAATATATTGTTAGGAAAATGGATCTTGAAGATTACACATATGTTAAGGATCAGTGGCAGTCGTATTTAGAGTTGTCATGGCTACCATGGGCAAGGCAATATGAGGAGTGGGAAATTGTACATTTAGTTTATGCACAGCTATTTGCAATATATCAGGATTTGTTGAAAGAAGGTGAGAAATATGAACTTATTCTGGCTCAAGGCCTGTTAAAATGGAAGAAAAAAGAAAATTATAAAGTCAGAAGGCATTTAATTGTTTCTAATGCAACCATAGAATTTGATAGAGTAAAAAAGAAATTTATTGTTAAGTCGAACGAATCAGGTGTTAATATTAGGCCAGAATTTGACATGTTGGACATGGAAGATGTGCCGCCAAAATCACATGATGTTGTTGCAAAAGAATTAAATGAAACCGAAGATGATCCTTTTGATAAAGATGTAATAGAAAGTGTTCTTAAGTCAATCGTGCACTCAATTGGTTTAAAAACAGCAGGAGGAGAATATTTTTCGAATCTTAAAGAAAATGAAGTCTTTTATCCAGACAAGCCAATAATTGAATATGCTCCCGCTTTAATATTAAGGAAAAGGTCGAGTAAAGGATTGGCTGTTGTTCTTAATAAAATACTCGAACAAATGGACTCAAATAGTAGTTTGGGTGAATTCGGGCAACTTGCAGAAATTGAACTTTTATCCAAAGGTGGGATTTTTTCTGCTAATGATAAAAAGATTGATGAAAATGTTGAAATATACTTTCCCAAACGAGCAAACGAGGAACAAATTAGAATAGTAAAGAATTTAGCTGTTTCTAAAGGTATTTTGGTGCAAGGCCCTCCCGGAACAGGAAAGTCTCACACAATTTCTAATTTAATTTGTCATTTGCTGGCAACAGGAAACAGAATCTTAGTTACCGCAAAAACTTCAAGAGCATTACAGGTTTTATCTGGTGATAAAGGACTTGTAAGTAAAGAGATAAAACCTCTGTGTATTAATATGCTTGGAGAAGGGAATGAAGAATATAAATCATTAGAATCAAGCATCAAAGGAATTTTTCAACAACAGGATACTTGGCAAGAGGATTTACAGAAAGCAAAGCAAATAAAACTTGAAGATAGTTTGCATGTGTTGAGAAGTGATAGGGCAGAAAAATTAAACAGACTAAGAGCAATACGAGAAAAAGAGGCTCACCAACAGTCTATTTTAGATGGCAAATATAAAGGCACGGCATCACAGATTGCCAAAAGAATTAATGATGAGTCCGAAAAATACGGTTGGTTAACAGATTGTGTGATGTACGATCAGCACTATCCTTTTTCTGAAATTAATTTCGAAAAATTAATCAGTTTTCTTCGCAATTATCCAAAAGAAATGCAAGAAGAATTGAGATTAATTTTGCCACAAATGAGTTCGTTGCCAAATTCAGAATCAGTCAAAAGAATTATTAATCTAGAACAAGAAAATATAAATAAAAGAGCACAGCTTGATATTAAGGATGAGACCTATAAGCGATTTAATAAAATTGATAAAAACAGAGCAAGAATGCTTCATGATAAAGTTTCAGAAGTTTTAAATGAAATCAAAGCAATAAAAAGAAATCCTCATGATTGGGGACAAAAAGCGATGATTGAAGTTTTTTCTGGAAACGATTATATATGGTTTGAAATATTTAAGACCATAACTGAAGTGTTAAAAAATATAGATTCAATTGCTGTAAAAGCAGATGAGGTAAATATTTCTTTGCCAAAGAGAGTTGATGAAAAAAGAGTTTTAAAGGATGCTCAATCACTTTTGATTTATATGAAAAAGGGAGGCTCTTTAGGTTGGGGTCCATTTAGATCAAAATTTGTAAAAGAAAGGAAATATTTATTTAAAGAAGTAACAATAGACGGTTTTCTTTGTTCAGATCAGTCAAAAATATCTGAACTAATTGATGTTTTGACTGTAAGACATAATTTGGAAAAAGCTTGGGAATTAACAAAAGGACGAATAGATAAAGAAGAAGGAAATTATGGAATACAAAAACGAATTCTGGAAAAAATTCATGAAACAATTGAAAAAATTCTGACAACTGAGAAAAAGATTAGTCATATAGACAATCAAATCCTAATTCCCAATGATTTGAAAATACCGTTATGGTGTGATGAGACGAATGTAAGTAATTATATGAAAGAACTAGAATATTTCTTGTTGATGATAGAGGCAGAAGAAATTAAATTGCAACTTGAAGAGTTTGTAAGTGAAGCTTCAAAATATCTCAAAACAAATTCTCATCCAGTTGTAAAATTACTTGCAACATCATTACAGACTAGAAATATCGAAGAATACGAAAAATGCTTAGTAAATATAGAGAAACTCGTTGAAGATAAAAGCAACATTGAGTGGATTGAAGAGACTATTAAAAAAGTGAAAGAAAAAGCTCCAAAACTTGTTGAAAAATTTGATGGGAATTTTATTGCAGAAGCGAAGCATCTTTTATTGTCAGATGCTTGGTGCTGGGCACAGGCAAAAAATTGGATAGAAGAATATTTAAAAAAAGATGATGAAGAAAGTCTTAGTATTAGTCTAGAACAAATTGAAAACAAAATAGGAGAAGCACTTGCACTAATATCTGAAATAAAAGCATGGTCTTTTTGTCTTAGTCGTATGAAAAACGAACATCGTCAGCATATGGAGTCTTGGTCACAAGCAATGAAAAGAATGGGAAAAGGCACTGGTAAGCATGCTCTACGTCATAAAAAGGATGCTCAGAATCACATGAACGAATGTAAAGATGCTGTTCCAGCATGGGTAATGCCTCTTCACAGGGTGTGGGACACCGTTGACCCTGTTTGTGGTGCATTTGATGTGGTAATTATTGATGAAGCTTCACAATGTGGATACGAGGCTTTGCCTTTACTTTATTTGGGCAAGAAAATAGTAATTGTTGGAGACGATAAACAAATTAGCCCGGAAGGTGGTTTTGTTGATGGCGATTTAATTCGCAGGCAGATGGATGAGTTGCTTTTTGATTTTGAACATAAAGATTCATTCAATAATGAAACAAGTCTTTTTGATCATGGAAAAAGGATATACCACACTAACAGAGTAACGCTTCGGGAACACTTTAGATGTATGCCAGAAATTATACAGTTCAGTAATGATCTTTGTTATAGCGATACGCCACTACTACCATTAAGACAATACCCGCCAAACAGACTTGTTCCTAAAATGCATGTTTATGTTGGGAATGGGTACAGAGAAGGTTCTGATAGCAAAATAATTAACAAGAATGAAGCTGAGGAAATAGTTAAAAAAGTTGTAGAACTATGCGAAGATCCAAAGTATAAAGAAAAAACAATGGGAATTATTGTTTTGCAAGGCCATGCACAAGCAAAAATTATTGAAGATTTATTATTGAAAAGTCTTGATGTGGATGAAATAAAAGAACGGCGCATAATATGTGGGAATCCATATAGTTTTCAAGGTGATGAACGGGACATAATATTTTTATCAATGGTTGTTGCTCCGAACGATAAAACTCGCATAACTGCATTGGCAAAAAAAGAAGACGAGAGGAGATATAATGTTGCTGTAAGCAGAGCCAAGGATCAGATTTGGTTGTTTCATTCTGTAAAAACGGAAGATTTAAGTCCTAGTGATTTGCGCAGACGATTGTTGGAATATTTTGAGGAAAAAATTAGAGAAGAAATTTCTGGAGTTCCTGTTGAAAAAATAAAACAAATTTCAATATTGTCAGACAGGCAAATAGTTAACGCTCCAAGCCCATTTGATAGTTGGTTCGAAGTGGATGTGTGTTTAGAGATAGTTGAAAAAGGTTATAAGGTAATTCCGCAGTTTAAAGTTGCTGGATACTTTATTGATTTGGTTGTTGAAGGTGGTGACAAAAGATTGGCGGTAGAGTGTGATGGGGACAATTTTCATGATGTTGAGCAGTACGAAAAAGACATGGATCGTCAGCGAAAATTAGAAAGATTGGATTGGAAATTTTTTAGAATCAGAGCATCTTCATTTTATTCAAATAAAAATAAAGCTTTGGAGAAGCTATGGCTACTTCTTGAAGAAAGATCTATTTACCCTTTAATACCTAAGTTAGAAAACAAGCCAGAATTATCTATAAAAGAAGAAATTTCCAGTGATGTTATAACATTTGAAGATGATTTTATAAAAATTGGCGATCATGTAACTTTTTATTTTGAAGACGCTCCTGCTAAAAGATCAACTGTTATTGTGAAAAATGATAAAACCCCACTTATGAACTCATTAATAGATTCAATGATAGGAGAAAAAATCAATCTGTCAGATAAAGGTGGAAGTGACAGGATCATAATTGTTGAGGGAATTATTAGATCATAAGATTAGATAATTCCCGGCACCTGTTTTTTCAAGATTGGTAGATTTTTTGATGATTTTCTGAGAATATTCTTCACTTCAAGCTGCATAGATAAGCTCTTTCTGTTTGTTTATTGATTGAATGAAGTACGGGTTTGACAGAGAGTTGACGGTAACAAGGTCAATTTCTCTTCCAAATAATGTTTCAAGCTCATACTGAAGATCAAAATATTTATCAGCATATTCTTCCGGCGGCATTTCTTTGAAAGATACGAGAAAGTCAATGTCGCTTTCCGGTGTGAAATGTCCATTGGTGACCGATCCGAAAACATAAAGTTCTCTCACGCTGAATTTTTCACATAATTTCTTTAATTCTTTAAGATTTTCCTTTAAAAGCCCGTTCATCGCAACTCCTTAAAAAAACAAGATGATTATATTGACTGAGAGATAACTTGTCAAATTGGATTCAGCTTGGAATTATATTGTTATAATAAAAATACCTCAATAATTGACAACATCACTCTTTGCAAATAAACTCCGTTCTGTTTTTCGGGGAGCGGGTCGATGTGGTCTGAGAAGTTCCGTGAATTAAATTGCTGTGTTATCATTCCGACTTACAACAATGCGGGGACTCTTGCGTCTGTAATAAACGGGGTGCTCAGGTACACTGACAGGATAATCGCTGTCAATGACGGTTCAAATGATCTTACAGCTGATATTCTCAGGCGTTTCAGGAACATCACAGTTGTCACCCATGAAGTGAACAGAGGTAAAGGGATAGCTCTCCAGACCGGTTTCAAAAAGGCGGTCGAGAAAGGATACAGATATGCAGTCACGATAGATTCCGACGGTCAGCACAACCCTGACGATCTGCCCGGATTCATTGAAAAAATAGAAGCCGAACCCGATTCAATGATAGTCGGGGCGAGGAACATGGAACAGTCGACGGTCCCCGGCAAAAGCAGTTTCGGACACAAGTTCTCAAATTTCTGGTACAAGGTCGAGACAGGCATAGCCCTTCCTGATACTCAGTCAGGATACAGACTTTATCCGGTTCAGAAACTCAAAGACATCAGATATATCACAAACAGGTTCGAGTTCGAAATAGAAGTGATAGTCCGTGCCGCATGGGCGGGGCTCAATGTGACAAGCGTCCCTGTTTCTGTAATATATTTCCCGAAAGAGACCCGTGTCAGCCACTTCAGACCGTTGCAGGATTTCACCAGGGTCAGCATACTCAATACAGTGCTGGTCTTTCTTGCACTTGCGATCTACAGACCGCTGATGTATTTCAGAAACCTCAAAAAAAAAAGCTTTAAAGAGATAAGAGACGACATACTCGGTTCAAATGAATCATCGCTCAGAATATCATCAGCTGTTGCATTAGGCGCCGCAATGGGAGTCGCTCCCGTCTGGGGTTTACAGATCATGATACTGCTTGTTCTGGCCCATCTGCTGAGACTTAACAAGGCGATCGCGGTGATAGCGTCACATGTGTCGATACCGCCGTTCATCCCTTTCATAATCTACTACAGCTACAAGCTCGGCGGGACGGTCTACGGTTCAGATTCAGCTCTGGACATAGATAATCTGACACTCGAATCAGTGTCTGTTAATTTTGTGCAGTATGTTATCGGAGCGGTCATGCTGATGGCCGTAATGGCAGTTGTATTTTTCATTTCAACAATGATATTCCTTCACTTCAAGAGAAGGACCAGAGAGGAGTTCTGAAAATGGTATCCCTATTCGCCGCATACTACAACTACCTTAAAGGCAGAAAAAAATATCTGTTCACTGTGCTTTTACTGCTCTGCGCCGCCGCATTTTATGCCATTCATGACATCAGACTGGAAGAGGACATAACAAAGGCGATACCTTTCGGCGAGAATGAAGAGCAGTACAACAGAGTTCTTAAAGAGTTCAAATTCCTCGACAGGATAATATTCACGGCATCATTTAAAGACGGTTCGGCCGGAGATCACAGGGAGCTTTCAAACTTCGCGAACGACTTTATCGAAGGTCTGAAAAGATCAGAATGCGCATCGATGATAGATTCCTTCTCGAGTGAGAAGACCGTGATCGACCAGAAAGCTGTATATTCGCATTTCTATGAATATATGCCGCTTTTCCTTGATGAAAATGATTACACGGAGCTTGAAAGAAGCACAAAGCCTGAGGTGCTGAAAGAGACAGTCGGTTCTCTTTACAGGAACATAATCTCTCCTGCCGGAGCTGTATCGGCACAATTCATAAGGCGGGACCCTCTTTCCATGACTTTCAAAGGGATGGAGAAACTTAAAAGCCTCAACCCCGAAAGTTCTTTCGAGATAATCGACGGGCATATTTTCGCCGATAACAGAAAAAGTCTCATATTTTTCATTCAGCCGGCCCTTTCCGCAGGTGATACAGGTAACAATGCAAAACTTGTAAGTGAAATGGAAAGGGTGCTTTCTGAAACTACAGCAAAATATGAAGGGAGGATAAAAGGCGGCTTTTTCGGAGGTATTCCTATCGGTGTCGGAAGTGCTGACAGGATAAAGACCGATGTAATAATATCATCTGTCGTAGCGGTGATCCTTATATTCCTGATACTCCTGCTCTATTTCAGAAAACTGAAGCTGATCCCGCTCGTGTTCCTTCCCGCCATTTTCGGAGCTCTCGCCGCGGTTTCGGTAGCAGTCATCATAAAAGGGACGATATCTGCAATAGCGCTGGGTATCACTTCGGTACTGCTAGGCATAATGGTCGACTATTCGATACATGTAATATCCCATGTGATAAAAAGCAGGAACACTGCGGATGCCATATCCGATCTTTCATTCCCTCTGATACTCAGCTGTTTCACGACAGTCGCCGCGTTTGTATGTCTTCTTTTCCTTGATGCGCCGCTGCTTAACGATCTCGGCATCCTTGCATCCATCGCCGTGCTTTCAGCCATGCTTTTTTCCATAGTGGTCCTGCCGCACATAATTGATGCGGTCAGATCATCAGGAGATGACGCTCAAAGCATTGAAAAGGAGAGCGGATCTATTTACAGGCTCTGTTCTATAGAATTTGAAAAAACCCGTATACTTCTGCTGTTTACAGTTCTTCTGACCGCTGTGCTTTATTTCTATTCAAAGGATGTGAAGTTCGAGGATGATCTCAACAGCATAAATTACATTCCTCCTAAGCTCAAAGAGGCAATGGATGAAATAGACCGGATAAGTTCAATAAATAAAAAAGCGGTATATCTTGTATATCAGGGAGATTCGTTCGATAAGGTCCTTGAAGAAAGGGAAAAAAGCGAACCTGCGATAAAAAGACTTTCCGGTGAAGGTGTCATAACTTCGGTCTCGGATATCTCAACAGTCGTTATGTCAAAAAGCAGACAGGCGGAAAAGATAGAAAGATGGAATGCTTTCTGGAATAGTGAAAGAAAGAATATCGTGAAAGATACACTTATTGCTGAAGGGGCAGTTTACGGATTCAAAGAGGATGCTTTCACAGATTTTTACGGACTTCTTGACAAGAAATTCGAGCCGGTGGAACCTCAAGAGCTCACTAAGTTTGCTCCGCAGATGTTCGATGAATGGGTGACCGAAAGTGATAAAGGGTTCATGTCCGCATCACTTCTGAGGATAGATGATCCTAGAAAATCAATGCTTGTTTCTGAGTTCAAGGACAGAAAGAGCGTTTTCATATTCGACAGATCTGAGATAATGGCGAAGTTCGTCAACCTTCTCAAAATAGATTTTCAGAAGCTTTTGAACTATTCGATGATAGTCGTGTTCCTGCTCCTTTTCATTCTTTCAGGCAGGCTGGAACTCGCCATGGCCGCAATGATACCGATAATGTTCTCATGGATATGGACTCTCGGTTTTATGTCGATATTCGATATAAGGTTCAACATTGTGAACATCATAGTTGTGACTTTTATTTTCGGTCTGGGGATCGATTATGTGGTTTTCATAATGCGTGCAAAAATGCAGGAATACGCTTTCGGTGAAAAATCATGGGAAAGATCATATAAAAGTTCCATCCTGATATCGTGCCTGACAACTGTTGCCGGTGTCGGAGCGCTCGGGCTGGCAGTGCATCCGGCACTGAGGTCAATAGCACTTATTGCTGTGGCGGGAATGCTTTCAACGCTGGTGAACGCATTCGTGCTTGCTCCAGCAATATTTGACTGGATGATGATAAGGCAGAAAAAGAAAAAAGCCCCGCCGCACACTTTTGTGGTGTTTTTCTATACCATTTTCGCCTATGCGAACTACATAGGTTTCAGTCTGCTCCTCTCGTCTCTGGGTTTTGCCGTATTTACGACATGGCCGTTCAAAAGCGGAAGAAATATCAGAAAATATCTGTATCACACGATGATACGGTGGCTTGCAAGGGCCGTCATACTTTCAGCTCCGCAGATATCTCTTAAAAAATACAATGAGTTCAGAGAGAATTTCAAAAAACCATGTGTTATCATTGCCAATCACTCATCATTCCTTGATATTCTGATGATGCTGTCTCTGCACACAAAAGTCGTGATGGTCACAAAAGAGTGGGTGAAAAGCAACCCGATATTCGGAAAACTTGTTCAGTTCGCCGATTTTTTCACCACCACTGACGGATTTGAAAGCATGGAGCCGAAACTTCGCAAGTGCATTGATGCAGGTTATTCGATCGTTGTTTTCCCTGAGGGTACAAGAGGTGACGGCGTGAATCTTCAGCGGTTCCACAAAGGTGCTTTCTATCTTGCAGATGCCATGAAACTTGATATAGTGCCGATCGTGCTTCACGGTTCAGGTCACAGTATAAAAAAAGGAGAGTTCTCGGTGAGATCGAGCGATCTTTCCTATACGATACTGAAGAGAATTCCGCATGATTCAACTGAGTACGGTACGACATATCAGGAAAAATGCAAAAACATAACAGCCATGTTCAAAGAAGAGTATAAAAGAGTCTATGCAAAGCTCGGCACGGTGGATTTCTATCATGACAGACTGATGAAGAACTACATTTACAAAGGTCCGGACATCGAGTGGTATGCGAGGATAAAGATCAGGCTTGAAAAGAATTACAGGTTCTTCGATGAGACTGTTCCAAAAAAAGGAAAGATATACGATCTCGGATGCGGAATGGGATTCCTCACATACATGCTTTTTCTCACTTCAAGGGAAAGAATGATAAAAGCGATAGATTACGACAGTTCCAAAATAACGCTGGCAGAGAACTGCTTCCTTAATAATGCCAACACTGTTTTCGAATGTGCCGACCTCACTTCATATTCTTTTGAAAATGCAGATGTGTTCATAATGAACGATGTGCTTCACTATCTTTGCATGGATGAACAGGAAAAGCTTATCAGGAAGTGTGCAAAAAGCCTGAACACAGGCGGTTTCATACTTATCCGTGATGCGGATTCGAGCAAAACCGGTCTCCACAGCAACACCGAGGCAACTGAAAAACTCTCTACCGGGCTCGGTTTCAACAGGACGAAAGGGGCTCTTCAGTTCATTTCAAAGGAGATGCTTGAGAAGATCGCTTCCGATGCAGGACTTGCTATAGAGGTGCTGAGATCGCAGGAACGCACCTCGAACACGATCTACAGACTTACAAGACCGGAGCTTGCATGATATATGATACCGTGATCATAGGTTCCGGACTGAGCGGACTCATCTGCGCATCCATCCTTTCAAAGGAGGGAGAGAATGTTCTTGTCGTTGAACAGCATACGGTCCCGGGCGGATGCATGCAGACCTTCAGAAGAGACGGCAGGGTCTTTGATACAGGCATCCATTATGTCGGAGGGCTCGGTGAAGGAGAGAACCTGAACTCATATTTCAGATATTTCAGGATAATGGATAAGCTGAAGCTCAGGAAGCTTGATGAAAACGCTTTTGATAAAATATGTTTTAACGGGGACACGAAAGAATATCCCCTTGCAATGGGATATGATAATTTCGTGGAACAGCTTGCCGCATACTTCCCTGATGAGAAAGACGGCATAAAAGGATATGTGGATTATCTTAAAAGCGCTGTCGCATCTTTCCCGCTTTATAATCTTTCAGTAAAGAACACTGAAGTGCCTGAGGACCTTTTCTATCAGAAAAATGCAAACGAGGTGATATGCGGTTTTACAAAGAACGGCAAACTGAGGAATGTTCTTGCCGGCAACTGTCCTCTTTATGCAGGAGTTTCTTCAAAAACGCCGATACATGTCCATGCGCTGATAAATGACAACTTCATAAAAAGCTCCTGGAGACTGGTCGACGGAGGTTCCCAGATAGCAACCG